>CAMLDT010000126.1 GCA_946479075.1 uncultured Polaromonas sp. | reverse complement strand
CAGGCGCGGACCATCCGCATCCCGGTGCACATGATCGAGACCATCAACAAGATGAACCGCCTGTCGCGCCAGCACTTGCAGGAGTTCGGCTTCGAGCCGGACGCCAGCATCCTGGCCGCCAAGATGGAGATTCCCGAAGACAAGATCCGCAAGATCATGAAGATCGCCAAAGAGCCGATCTCGATGGAAACGCCAATTGGTGACGATGACGACAGCCACCTCGGCGACTTCATCGAAGACAGCGCCAACACCGCACCGCTGGAAGCCGCGATGCAGGCCGGCCTGCGCGATGTCGTGAAAGACATCCTCGACAGCCTGACGCCGCGCGAAGCCAAGGTGCTGCGCATGCGTTTCGGCATCGAGATGTCCACCGACCACACGCTGGAAGAAGTCGGCAAGCAGTTCGACGTGACGCGTGAACGCATCCGCCAGATCGAAGCCAAGGCGCTGCGCAAGCTCAAGCACCCTTCGCGTTCGGACAAGCTGCGCAGCTTCATCGACACGCTGTAAGCCTCAGGCTGGCGACCGGCCAGGCGACAAAAAAGCCGCCAACCGTTTTCACGGCTGGCGGCTTTTTTCATGGAAATTACAAGCCTTTTATGCCTCCAGCCCTTGTGGAGCGTACGCTAGCAGCTATGAATACGATAGCAAATCAGGCTTGGCTCAGGCCCGGCATCAGGCGGAAAACTCCTCGGTGTCCACTTCACTGGCGCTCTGCGCACTGTAGCGATGACCGGTCACGGTCTGCTGGTTGATCAGCGCCTCCAGTTTCGCCAGCAGCCCGGCCTCCAGCTTCACCGCCGCGGCACCCAAGTCTTCCTGCAGGTGCGCCACACTGCCGGTGCCGGGAATCGGGATGATGTGCGGCGCCTTGTGCAGCAGCCAGGCCAGCGCCAGCTGGGCCGGCGTGCAGCCGGCCTCGGCGGCCAGCGCCTTGTAGGGCGGCAGCAGCTTCAGATTGGCCGCGTAGTTGTCCGGCGCAAACCGCGGCATCGCGGTGCGAATGTCTTTGGGTGCCAGCGTGCCGACGTCGTGCAGCGCGTCACACAAGAACCCACGCGCCACGGGGCTGAAGGCCACAAAGGCCGCGCCGATCTCCCGGCACGCATCCAGCACGGCGATTTCGGGGTTGCGCGTCCACAGCGAATACTCGGTCTGCACGGCGGCAATCGGGTGCACCGCATGCGCCTTGCGCAGGGTCGCAGCCGACACCTCGGACAGGCCGATGGCCCGCACCTTGCCCGCACGCACCAGATCGGCCATCGCGCCCACGCTGTCTTCAATCGGCACCTTCTTGTCCCAGCGGTGCAGGTAATACAGGTCGATCACATCGGTCTGCAGGCGCTGCAGGCTGTCTTCGCAGTTTTTGCGGATGGTCTCGGGACGGCCGTCGATGACGCGTTTGATGCCGTCGTCAAACTGCACGCCGGCCATGCCGCCCTTGCTGGCCAGCGTGAAACGGCTGCGGTGTTTGGACAGCACCTTGCCGACCAGGGTTTCGTTGGCACCGAAGCCATACAGCGCCGCGGTATCGAACAGCGTGACGCCGGCATCCAGCGCCGCCAGCAACACCCGTTCGCCCTGCTCTGCCGACGGCGGTGTGCCGTAAGCGTGACTCAGATTCATGCAGCCCAGGCCAATGGCTGAAACGTGAAAGGGGCCTATGTTTCGCTTTTCCATCACCCAAGCTTAACTGGAATCGAAGCTGGACCGCGGCGCCTTCAACCGCTGGCCGGCGAGGATCAGCCAGGCCTTGCTGCCATAAGCGGCCACCAGGTCATGGGCAGTCTCTGCCCAGGCGGAGTGGCCAGGGTCCACGCCCAGTTCATGGATAAAGTCCGCCTGGACCACCATGAACTGGCGGCGATAAGGCAGCAAAAACGCTGCAGGATCCGCCTCCAGCGCTGCACGCGCCTGCGCGTACCTGGCGAGCCACAGGTTCAGCAAAATGCCGGTCCGCGGCGCATGCCAGAAGGTCCCCATGTCGTCGTCGCGGGTCGCCGTGCCGCCGAGCACCGACCGCGCGTGCGCCCAGTGCGCGAAGCCGACATCGCGGGCCACCTGGTTCAGACAATCGCGCAGGCGCAGTTCGGCATCCCCCTGCGCGCCCTTGCGCGCGGCGTTGAGCCGCAGCCTCGCACGCGTTTTCAATTCGTCCAGCAAGTCCGTCATGTGAGCTCCAGCGCGCTGCTGCGGCACAGGTGGGACAAGGCGCTGCCCAGGCGCTCTCGCGCCGCGCCATCCAGGCCTGCCAGCGCTTCGGCACACACGGCATCCGCGGTCACTTCAGCCTCGCGCATCTGCGCGCGCCCGGCCGGACGCAGCGCCACCCAACGCCCGGGCTCACGCTGCAGCTGCCCGGTTTTCTCAAGGGGCGCCAGTTGCCGGAGGACGGCCGACATGCGCAGCCCCAGCGGACGCATCAGGCGCTCCAGGGGCAGCCGGCCGCCCTCGGCCTGGGCCAGCAGGCGCAGCAGGATGAAATCGTCCAGGCTCAGGCCATGGAAGGTGCCCAGCACATCATCAAGTTTCAGGGTGAGGCTGCCATGCGCCAGGCTGATACGCAGGCAATCGTCGAGTGCAGAGGTGCTCATGCGCCCAGCTCCTCACGCCACATCGCCAGCAAACCGGCCAGTTCGGCCTTGGGGTCGAAGGCAGGGTCTTCACGTGGCTTGACAAGGTCGATGATGTCGAAACGAAAACTGTCCGCCCCGGCTACCTGCCATTCCTGTTGCAGCTGCCGGTCGCGGTGGGTGTTGTGGTCCAGCTCGAAGCGGGCGCGGTTCATCGCCGCGTGCACATTCATGCTGGCTTCCACGATCACGCGGCCGCTGGACAGGCTGCGCAAGGCATAAACGCCCATGGGCGGCGGGGTTTCGCGATACTGCTTTTTCAGCTCGCTGCGGGTGCGGCCGGCAGACACCGGCGCGGGAAGATCGGGAAAAGAAGGGGCAGATGCCATGACAAGACTCCTGGGTACGTTGGAGGCCAATCCCGCGCTTGGCCAACGAACCCGTGATCTGTCAGGTTAAGAAAAATTGAAGGAGGGTGAGAGCCTCTTGTGCGGGCAGGCGCCCCTCAGCGCCTGAACCGCCATTATATCGGTCAGCTCAGTTGCTGTTCGAGGTCGTGCAGCACCTGGTAACACGGCAGCACCCTGGCCACACTGCTGTTGGGCTCACGGCCTTCGCGGATGGCGGCAAAAAATTCGCGGTCCTGCAGCTCGATGCCATTCATGGACACGTCCACCTTGCTGACATCGATTTTTTCTTCCTTGCCGTTGAACAAATCGTCGTAACGCGCGATATAGGTGGCGCTGTCGCCGATGTAACGGAAGAAGGTGCCCAGCGGGCCGTCGTTGTTGAAGGACAGGCTCAGTGTGCAGATGGCGCCGTTGGCCGCCTTGAGCTGGATGCTCATGTCCATCGCAATGCCCAATGTGGGATGGATCGGGCCCTGGATGGCGTTGGCTTTCACGATGGGGCTGCCGCACTGGTACGCAAACAGATCCACGGTGTGGGCAGCGTGGTGCCACAGCAGGTGATCGGTCCAGCTGCGCGGCTGGCCCAGCGCGTTCATGTTGCTGCGGCGGAAGAAATAAGTCTGCACATCCATCTGCTGGATGTTGAAGCGGCCCGCCTCGATTTCCTTGTGCACATACTGGTGACTGGGGTTGAAGCGGCGGGTGTGGCCGCACATGGCGACCAGGCCGGTCTGTTTCTGCAGGGCCACGACCTCTTGCGCGCCCTTGAGCGTGTCGGCCAGTGGAATCTCGACCTGCACATGTTTGCCAGCCTTCATGCAGGCGATGGACTGCTCGGCGTGCATCTGCGTCGGCGTGCACAAAATCACGGCATCCACTTCCTTGAGCGCCAGGCTGTCGGCCAGGTCGGTGCTGACATGGCCGATGCCGTATTTGGCAGCGACTTCCCTGGTTTTTTCCAGGTCGCGGCTGATCAGCGAGACAACTTCAACACCGTCAATGTTCTTGATGCCGTCGAGATGTTTAATGCCGAAGGCGCCTGCGCCGGCGAGGGCGACTTTGATGGTTTTGCTCATGTTTTAACTCCTTTGTATGCTTTGTGGCTTTTTCAAATCCGTTCGCCCTGAGCTTGGCCTGTCCTGAGCTTGACGAAGGGTCGAAGGGTCAGGCTTCGACAAGCTCAGCCCGAACGGATAGGGACTCAGCACAAACGGGGTATTACTGGTTTTCCAGGATCAGGTGGCCCACCGCCGTATTACTGGCGGGCACATGGTAGAAGCGCTGGACGGCTTTGGGTTTGGCGCCGCCGTCGGCGTCGGCCATCGCGCCACGCGCGATCAGCCACATCACCAGCTCGATGCCTTCACTGCCGGCCTCGCGGACGTAGTCGATGTGCGGGATGCTGGCCGCGGCTTCGGGGTCGTTGACCAGCATGTCGAGGAAGGCGTTGTCGAATTCCTTGTTGATCAGTCCGGCGCGCGGGCCCTGCAACTGGTGGCTCATGCCGCCCGTGCCCCAGATGTGCACGTTCAGGTCTTCGTCAAAGCTCTCCACGGCCTTGCGGATGGCGCGGCCCAGGTTGTAGCAGCGCCGGCCGCTGGGCACGGGGTACTGCACCACGTTGACGGCGAACGGAATCACCGGGAAGGGCCAGGCGCCCTGCACCGGGTCCTGCGCACCGCACATCAGCGACAGTGGCACCGTCAGGCCGTGATCCACGTCCATCTTGTTGACGATGGTGAGGTCGAAGTCCTGCTGGATCACCGACTGCGCAATGTGCGCGGCCAGCGCCGGGTGCCCGACCACCTTGGGCACGGGGCGCGGTCCCCAGCCCTCGTCGGCCGGTGTGTACTCGGCCGCGGTGCCAATCGCAAAGGTCGGGATCATGTCCAGACTGAAGGCGGTGGCGTGGTCGTTGAAAACCAGAATGACCACGTCGGGCTTGTTGTCCTTCACCCACTGCTTGCCGAACTCGTAGCCCTGGAACACCGGTTGCCAGTAAGGCTCGTGCGACTTACCGAGGTCGAGCGCCGCGCCGATGGCCGGCACGTGGGAAGTAAAAACGGATGCTGTAATGCGTGCCATGTCAGTGGTCCTCCCGCCGGGCCGTCCCAAGGGAGGACAGCGCCCCCTCGGGGATGGGGCCTGCGGCTCCAAACCTGCCTGCGCAGGTTTGGACAGGCGCCAGAAGCGAAGCCTCCGGCGAGCGGCGGCCTGCAAGGTGCAGCGAATACACGAAGTGATGAGCGTGGGGGTTCATTTCATTCCTTGCGGCTGGCGGTGGGCCTGGGCGGTGCCGTCTTCGCCGATCACGCGATTGCCCTCAACCGAGCGGCCGCCGGCAATCATCATGTTGCGGTATTCGTCCTCGGTCATGCCGGTCATGCTGCCGGCCATCTGCTGGAAGCTCTTGCCGTCGGTGGCGCCGATCTTGGCCAGGAAGTAGATGTTGCCGCCGGCCTTGATGCATCGGTTCAGGTCGCGTGCCAGCACCGCCTGCTTCTGCTCCTCGCTCATGGGCCACTCGTCCAGGTAAGCACGTTCATCGGCCTTGAAGCGGGCGCGGTTGTCGGCCTTCATCAGCGACATGCAGAACTGGTTCAAGTGGTAGCCCAGGCGGGATTGTTCGGCATCAAAAATCGTGGTGCCTGGGACGTCCAGGTAGGGTTTTTCGAGGGGCATGATGTGTTCCTTGTCCGGACCCGGGCCTCAGCTCCAGTACAGCCGGGTCGGGTTGTCCACGAGCAGCTTGCGCTGCAATTCGGGCGTGGTGGCGATATGGGGAATGTAGTCCACCAGCAGGCCATCATCGGGCATGTGGTCTTTGAGGTTCGGGTGGGGCCAGTCGGTGCCCCAGAGTACGCGGTCGGAAAAGGTCTCGACCAGGCGCCGCGCAAACGGCACCACATCGCGGTAGGCGTTCTGTTCGCCGTTCAAGGCCGGGGGTCCCGACACACTCAGGCGCTCGGGGCAACTGACCTTGCTCCAGATGTTGTCATGTTCGCGCATCATCTTCACAAACAGCTCGAACTCCGGTCCATCGACCGGTTTAGTCACGTCGGGCCGACCCATGTGATCCACCACCACCGTGGTCGGCAGCGCCGTGAAAAAATCGTAGAGCTCGGGCAGGTCCTGCGCCTCAAAGTACACCACCACATGCCAGCCCAGCGGCGCAATGCGGTTGGCAATTTCGAGCAGCACTTCGCGCGGCGTGAAGTCGGCCAGGCGCTTGACGAAGTTGAAACGCGTGCCGCGCACACCGGCGGCGTGCATGTCCTGCAGTTCTGCATCAGACACATCGCGCTTGACCGTGGCCACGCCGCGCGCCTTGTTGTTCGAGTGCTTCAGCGCATCGACCAGCGCGCGGTTGTCGCTGCCGTGGCAGGTCGCCTGCACGATCACGTTTTTGTCGAAACCCAGGTGGTCACGCAGCGCAAACAGCTGTTCTTTGGAAGCATCACAGGGCGTGTATTTGCGCTCCGGTGCATACGGGAACTGCGCGCCCGGGCCGAACACATGGCAGTGCGCGTCCACCGCGCCGGCGGGCAGCTGGAAGCGGGGTTTGGCAGGGCCGTCGTACCAGTCGAGCCAGCCCGTGGTTTTGGTGAAGTCGCCAGTGGCAGGTTTTTCCATGATCGCTTTCAGTCGATGTATTTCAGGCCGAGTTTTTCCAACGGCTCACGCATCTTGTACATGTCCAGACCGAGCACACCGGAGGCCAACCTGGCGCGTTTTTCGCCTTCGTTGGCTTCACGCGCGGCGGCGGCATCGGCGGTTTTTGCGGCCAGCGCGGCCGGCACCACCACCACGCCATCGTCATCGGCCACGATCACGTCGCCCGGATTGACGCTCATGCCCGCGCACACCACCGGGATGTTGACCGAGCCCAGCGTGGCCTTGACCGTACCCTTGGAACTGATGGCGCGGCTCCACACCGGAAAACCCATCTCCTGCAGCGTCTTCACGTCGCGGCAGCCGCCGTCGATGATCAGGCCGCGCGCACCGCGCGCCATGAAACTCGTGGCCAGCAGGTCGCCGAAGAAGCCGTCGGTGTTGTCGGTGGTGCAGGCCGCAACCACGATGTCACCGGGCTGGATCTGCTCGGCCGCCACATGCATCATCCAGTTGTCGCCGGGCTGCAGCAGCACCGTGACGGCGGTGCCGGAAATCTGCGCACCGGGATAGATGGGCCGCATATACGTCTTCATCAGGCCGACGCGGCCCATGGCCTCATGGACCGTCGCCGAGCCCAGGGCCGCCATGCGGTCAGCCGCAGCGCGGTCGGCCCGTGTGATGTTGCGGTAAACAACGCCAAGTTCGAACATGTTTATTTCCCCTGTTGTTTGAGCAGCGCGTCGAGGCGCGGGAACACGCGGCGCGTGTTGGCTTCGTAGATCTGGTGCTTGTCGTCGGCGCTCAGAATGGTGGAGGCCTCGATGTAGCGCTTGGTGTCGTCGTAGTAGTTGCCGGTCTCGGGGTCGATGCCGCGCACCGCGCCGATCATCTCGGAGGCAAACAGCACGTTCTTGACCGGGATCACGGTGTTCAGCAGGTTGATGCCCGGCTGGTGGTACACGCAGGTGTCGAAGAAGACGTTGTTGAGCAAATGATCCTTGAGCAGCGGCTTTTTCATCTCTTGCGCCAGGCCGCGGAAACGGCCCCAGTGGTAAGGCACGGCACCGCCGCCGTGCGGAATCAAAAAGCGCAGGGTCGGGAAATCCTTGAACAAATCGCCCTGAATCAGTTGCATGAAGGCCGTGGTGTCGGCATTCAGGTAATGCGCACCGGTGGTGTGGAAGGCCGGGTTGCAGGAGGTGGACACGTGGATCATGGCCGGCAGGTCGTACTCCACCATCTTTTCGTAGATGGGGTACCAGAGCTTGTCGGTCAGCGGCGGGCTGGTCCAGTGGCCGCCCGACGGATCGGGGTTCAGGTTGATGCCGACGTTGCCGTATTCCTTCACACACTTTTCAAGTTCGGGGATGCAGGTCTTCGGATCGACGCCGGGCGACTGCGGCAGCATGGCCACCGGCACGAAGTGGTCAGGGAACAACTGGCTGACACGGAAGCACAACTCATTGCAGATCGCCGCCCAGGTGCTGGAGACCTCGAAGTCGCCGATGTGATGCGCCATGAAGCTGGCGCGCGGTGAAAACAGCGTGATGTCGCTGCCGCGCTCCTTCATCAGGCGCAGCTGGTTGGTTTCAATGGACTCGCGCAGCTCGTCGTCGCTGATCTTCAGGTCCGCCACCTTGGGCATCACCGCCGGATCCTTGATGCCGGCAATCTGCTGGTTGCGCCAGGTCTCCAGCGCCTTGGGCGCCGTGGTGTAGTGGCCGTGGCAATCGATGATGAGGCTCATGGGTTCTCCTGTGTTTGTCTTGCGCGTGAATGGTCAGGCCGGGTCCATGCCCTGGCGCTGTTTGGCCTCCAGGGTCTGCGGTGAGACCATGTAGTCCAGCAAGGCCTTGACCCGCCCGAATGGCGCTGAACCGGCCGCCACACCGACAGGGATGCCGGCCGAAAAAACGGTGGTGATCTGGATGGCCGGTGGCAGCGGGCCCACCACGGTGATGCCCTCGACATGCAGCAGTTCGCTCAGTTGCTGGAAACCCAGCTCGACCTCGCCGCGCGCCACCAGCGAACCGACCGGCACACCCGGCGGCGCCTGAACCATTCGCGACTGGATCTCGCCCGCGATGCCCCAGCGTTCAAACAATTTCGCCAGCGCCACACCACTGGGTCCGGTCGAATAACTGATGCTGCGGGCCGCCAGCACGGCGTGCTTCACGGCCTCTTCCGAGCTGATGTCTGGCAAGGGCGCACCGGCGCGCACGCAAGCCGCCACGCCCGAGCGGACCAGGTCCACCCGGGAGCCCGCATGAAGATGGCCGGACGCGATGAGCTTGTCGATGGCGTCGCTGGCCAGCACCACCACATCGAAGGCCTCGCCGGCCTGCACACGTTTGGCCGCATCGACGCCGCCCACGGCTTCGATCACGGCGGTGTGGCCGGACGTTTTTTCGAAGCCGCTGACCAGTTCGGCCAGCAGCTGGCGGGTCGCCATCGAAGAAATGCCCTTGATCCCGGGCGTCGCATTTTCACTTTGCATGCTTTGATTCTGGTGGCATCCATCCCCGGTGAAAAGGCCCCGGGCGGACTAGCAGGTATACCATTTGGGCATAATTTTCCAAAAGTTATTCAAAACTCAAAGCAGCTCACAGACACCCCATGGACCTCAAACAGCTCGAATATTTTGTGCGGGTCGCTGAACTCGGCAGCTTCACGCGCGCCTCCATCGCGCTGGACATCGCGCAGCCGGCGCTCAGCCGCCAGGTGCGCCTGCTGGAGGTGGAGTTGCGGCAGAACCTGCTGACCCGCACCGGGCGCGGCGCCATTCCCACCGAAGCCGGGAAGCTGCTGCTCAAGCACGGGCGCGGGATTTTGCACCAGGTCGAGGTGGCCCGCGAAGAGCTGGGCGCAGTGCGCGGCGGCCTGGCCGGCCGCGTGTCCATCGGCCTGCCGCCCAGCCTGTCCAAACTGATCACGGTGCCGCTGACCCAGGCTTTCCGGCAGCAACTGCCGCATGCGCAACTGACCCTGACCGAAGGCTTTTCCATCCTGATGCTGGAGGGCCTGCGCGTCGGCAACCTGGACATGGCGGTGCTGTACAACTCGGACCGCTCCCCGGAGCTGGAAACCACCACGCTGCACTCGGAGGAGCTGATCCTGATTTCGCGCAAAACCGCCGCCAAGGCTGCAGGCACGGCAAAACCCGGTACCGGCAAACGGCAGCCCATCAACCTTGCGGAGGTGGCCGCCCTGCCCCTGATCCTGCCGAGCCGCCCGAATGCCTTTCGCATCCTGATCGAAGGCGAAATGATCAGCATCGGCTGCAAACCCCAGGTCGCGCTGGAGGTGGACGGCCTGAACGCCATCCTGAGCCTGGTGCGTGAAGGCATGGGCCACGCGGTGCTGCCGAGTTACACGCTGAGCAATGTCGAAGATCCGGCCCACTTCACTTTGCGCAGCATCCGCTCGCCGCGCATCATGAGCGAGCTGATGCTGGTGCGCTCATCGCGCCGCGCCAGCACCGACACGCAAAAAAAGGCCGTTGACGTGGTGAAGTCGGTGGTGGTGGAAGCCCTCAAGCCCTACCACTGAGCAAGAGGGTCCGGCATACGACAGCCCGCGCCCGGCTATTGCGTTGGGATTTTGGCGCGCACGATCACCTCGCCCCAGCGTTTGGTTTCGCTGGCCAGCA
>CAMLDT010000125.1 GCA_946479075.1 uncultured Polaromonas sp. | reverse complement strand
CGCCGGTAGTCGGCCACGCCAAAACGCCGGATATCGGTGCCGTCCAGGCTGATGCTGCCGTCGGTCACATCGTAAAAGAGGCAAATGAGGTTGACCAGCGTGCTTTTGCCGGAGCCGCTGTGGCCGACCAGCCCGATCATCTCGCCGGGCCGGATGCTGAGATCCAACCCACGGATCACCGCCCGGTTGCCGTAGCGAAAACCCAGGCCATTCATGTCGATGCGTCCTTCAAGCCGCCCCATGGTGACCGGGGTGGCCGGCTCTGGCACGTTGGACACATGATCGAGGATGTCAAAAATACGCTTGGCGCCGGCGGCGGCCTTCTGCGTGACGGACACAATGCGGCTCATGGAATCAAGCCGGGTGTAAAACCGGCCGATGTAGGCCACAAAAGCCGTCAGCACGCCGACCGTGATCTGCTGCTTCGACACCAGCCAGATGCCGAACGCCCAGACCACCAGCAGGCCGATTTCGGTCAACAGCGAGACTGTGGGCGTGAACAGCGACCAGACCTTGTTGAGCTTGTCGTTGACCATCAGGTTGTGGGCATTGGCGTCGCGAAAACGCTGGGCTTCGCGCTTTTCCTGGGCAAAGGCCTTGACCACGCGAATGCCGGGAATCGTGTCAGCCAGCACATTGGTCACTTCAGACCAGACCCTGTCGATTTTTTCAAAGCCGGTGCGCAGCCGCTCGCGCACCGCGTGGATCATCCAGGCGATGAAAGGCAGCGGGATCAGGGTCACCAGCGCCAGCCAGGGGTTGATGGAAAACAGGATGGCCGCCGTCATCAGGATCATCAGGACGTCGGTCGCAAAATCCAGCGCGTGCAGCGACAGAAAGACGTTGATGCGGTCGGTTTCCGAGCCGATGCGCGCCATCAGGTCACCGGTGCGCTTGCCGCCGAAATAGTCGAGGGACAGTTCCAGCAGATGGTCAAAAGTGGCGGTGCGCAGGTCGGCGCCTATGCGCTCGGACACCAGCGCCAGCAAATAAGTGCGGGCCCAGTTCAGCGCCCAGCCCAGGATCGCTGCCGCCAGCAGCGCGCCCAGGATGGCCAGCACCTTCCAGGATTCGATCTGACGGCCGTTCTGGAACGGGATCAGGATGTCGTCCATCAGGGGAATCGTCAGGTAGGGCGCCACCAAGGTGGCCGCTGTGGAGGCCAGGGTCAGCAAAAAACCGGCCAGCAGTTGCCATTGGTAGGGGCGGGCAAAACGCCACAAGCGCAGCAGCACCCAGGTCGAGGGCGGGGTGTGCAGCTCCCGGGCGCAGTTGGAACACTCCTCGCTGTCCGGCGGCAAAAGGGTGTCGCACAGCGGGCACAGGGCCGGGTCCTCGCCCTGCCCGCCCGCCGCGCCCGGCGCCTGTGCAGCGGTCTGGCGCTCGAACAGGCGCAGCAGGCGCAACGCCTGCACGTTGGCCGCCAGGGTGAAACGCCAGCTGGCCAGACGAACATCTCCCTGGTGCAATTCCAGCGTCCCGACACCGGCATGGTCGAAATGGCGCAGCGCCAGGGCCGGCGCGGCGCCCGCCGGGCTGTTGCCGGCCAGCGCCCAGCCCGACCACTGGCCGGTTTCCGGGTCCTGCGACAGGAGGCGGCGGTCTGTCAGGGCCAGCATCCCCCGGGAAAACCGAAGTTGCCGGTTCAGGTCAACCGCCACTGTGCATAAGACGTTCTCATGGGCTGCGAGTTGCGAGCGCAGTCCGGTTTGCGCTGGGCCAGCCTCGCTGGAGTCTTCAACCGTATGAGAATGTTGCATTGTGATTGTGGAAGCCGTCAAAACCGGTGCCCCGAAAATGGCCGGGACCGAAGCGGCGATTTTCGCCCAGACCGGGCCGGTCAGCCATGACGTATTCCGCCGCCTGGGCCGAGACCCTGCCCGCATTAACCAGAAACGCCCCTTCCGGGGCGCTTCACGACAAGAACGCTGCCCCGGCCCGACCGGTTGACCGAACGCCTAAAAACATGAGCAAAAAGGACGACATCAAGCTTCTGCGCATCAACTACCTGCGCGGCCCCAACATCTGGACCTACCGGCCGGTGCTGGAAACCTGGCTGGATCTGGGCGCGCTGGAGGACTTTCCGTCCAACCTGATTCCCGGCTTCAGCGACCGCCTGGTGGCCTTGCTGCCGGCACTGGTGGAGCACCACTGCGGCGTCGGCGAGCGCGGCGGCTTCATCCAGCGTCTGGTCGAGGGCACCTGGGCCGGCCATGTGCTGGAACACGTGGTCATCGAGATGCTGAACCTGGCCGGCATGCCCACCGGTTTTGGCCAGACCCGCAGCACATCGCAGCGCGGCGTGTACCGCATGGTGTTCCGGGCCCGCGACGAACAGGTCGCCCGCAGCGCCCTGGCTGAAGGCCATCGCCTCCTGATGGCGGCCATCAACAACGGGGCCCACCACGAGCCTTATGGCGAAGCCGAACTGCAGGCCGCCGTGGGCCGGGTGCGCGCCAAGGTGGACGAGTGTTATCTGGGCCCCAGCACCGCCTCCATCGTGAGTGCTGCCACCGACCGCGGCATCCCGCACATCCGCCTGAACGACGGCAACCTGGTGCAACTCGGCTATGGCGCCCGCCAGCGCCGCATCTGGACGGCCGAAAGCGAGTTCACCGGCGCCATTGCCGAAGGCATTGCCGGCGACAAGGACCTGACCAAAAGCCTGCTGGCCTCCTGTGGCGTGCCGGTGCCCGAAGGCCAGATTGTGGACAGTGCCGAAGCCGCCTGGGAAGCCACCCAGGACATCGGCCTGCCGGTGGTCGTCAAACCTTCCGACGGCAACCATGGCCGCGGCGTCTCCATGGACCTGAACACCCGGGAAGAAATCGAGGCAGCCTTTCATGTTGCCGCGCCACAGGGCAGCGACGTGATGGTCGAGCGTTATGTCCGCGGGCACGAACACCGCCTGCTGGTCGTTGGCGGCCGGGTGGTGGCTGCTGCCCGGGGGCAGACCTCTACCGTGCGCGGTGACGGGCGCTCCACCGTGGCCGAACTGATCGAGAGCCAGCTCAACAGCGACCCGCGCCGCGGCTACGAGGAGGACTTCCCGCTCAGCCTGATCAAGCTCGACGAGGAAGAAGCCATCGTGCTGGAGTTGCAGCGCCAGGGCCTGCGCCCCACCGATGTTCCCGCGGCTGGCCGCGAAGTGCTGGTGCAGCGCAACGGCAACGTGTCCATCGACTGCACCGATGAAGTCCACCCGGAGGTGGACTACATCGTCTCGCTCGCCGCGCGCGTGGTGGGCCTGGACATCGCCGGCATTGATCTGGTGGCGCAGGACATCTCCAAACCACTGCATGCCCAGGGGGCAGCCATCGTGGAAGTCAACGCCGGCCCCGGCCTGCTGATGCATCTCAAGCCCGCCGAAGGCGCTCCGCGACCGGTGGGCCGCGCCATTTGCGACCACCTGTTTCCCGAGGCCCCGGAAACGCCCAACCACGGTCGTGTCCCGGTGGTCGGCGTGGCCGGCTCGTCCGGCACCCACCACATCGCGCGGCTGGTCGCCTGGCTGCTGCAACTGTCGGGCCGGCACACCGGCCTGGCTTGCCGCGACGGCCTGTTTGTGGACGGACGCTGCCTGGACAAAACGGACGGCACCTGCTGGGAGGCCGGCCAGCGCCTGCTGATCAACCGCGCGGTGGAGGCGGCCGTTTTTGAAAACAACGCCGACACCATCTTGCGCACCGGCCTGGCCTACGACCGCTGCCAGGTCGGCGTGGTCACCGATCTGGGCGGCTGGGACCGCCTGGGAGAGTTCGACATCTTCGACGAAGAGCCCATGTTCAAGGTCATGCGCTCCCAGGTCGATGTGGTGCTGCCGGACGGCGTTGCTGTCCTCAATGCCGCCCACCCCGCCATTGCCGCCATGGCCAGCCTGTGCGATGGGGAAGTCATTTTTTATGCCGCCGACCCCTCCCTGCCTGCCATCGTGGCCCACGTGGACAGCGGCGGCCGCGCCGTGTTCATGCGGCAGGGGCAGGTGGTGCTGGCCACCGGCCCCAGCGAGCTTTTCCTGCCCGGGCTGGACAAGCTCGCGGTGTGGCAGGACCGCCATGTGCCCACTGCCGAAGACAGCCTGCTCGCCGCCATTGCCGCGGCCTGGGCGCTCGGCATTCCCCTCAACCTCATTGGCGCGGGCATCGAAGCTTTTGAATCAAGCACGGCCCAGCCCGGAAAGACACTCCCATGAACGTCTCGCGCATCCGTGCCCTGCGTGGACCCAACCTCTGGACCCGCCACACGGCGCATGAAGCCATTGTTGCCTGCAGCGAGGCTGAATGTGCCATCGACCGGCTGCCTGGCTTTGAACCGCGCGTGCGCTCGCTGTTTCCGGCCATCGGCGCCCTGCGGCCGGGCGGCTACGCCGGACCGGTGTCGCTGGCCCATGTGCTGGAGTCGGCCGCACTGGCCTTGCAGGCCAACGCCGGTTGCCCGGTCACCTTCAGCCATACGGCGGCGACGCTGGAGCCTGGCGTTTACCAGACCGTGATCGAATACAGCGAAGAGGCCGTCGGCCGCCTGGCCCTGGAACTCGCCGAGGCCCTGGTGCATGCCGCGCTCAACGAAACCGGCTTCGACGTGGAAGCAGCCATAACGCAACTGCGCGACCTCGACGAAGACGAGCGCATCGGGCCGAGCACCGGCGCCATCGTGGACGCTGCCGTCGCCCGCGGCATTCCCTACCGCCGCCTGACGCGCGGCAGCCTGGTGCAGTTCGGCTGGGGTTCGCGCCAGCGCCGCATCCAGGCCGCCGAGCTGGACGCGACCAGTGCGGTGTCCGAGTCGATTGCCCAGGACAAGGATCTCACCAAAAAACTGCTGCTCGCCGCCGGTGTGCCGGTGCCCACCGGCCGGCCGGTCGCCGATGCCGACGACGCCTGGGCCGCCGCGCTGCAGATCGGGCTGCCGGTGGTGGTCAAGCCGCTGGACGGCAACCAGGGCAAAGGGGTCACCGTCAACATCGTCACGCGCGACCACCTCGACATCGCCTTCCGCGCCGCCGCCGAATACGGCGCCGTCATGGTCGAAAAATTCCTCCCGGGCAACGACTTCCGCCTGCTCGTGGTGGGCAACAAGCTGGTGGCCGCCTCGCGCCGGGAGCCGCCCCAGGTGCTGGGCGACGGCCTGCACACGGTGCGCGAACTGGTGGACATCGTCAACCAGGACCCGCGCCGCGGCGAAGGTCATGCCACATCGCTCACCAAAATCCGCTTTGACGAGATTGCCGTGGCCCGGCTGGCTGTGCAGGACCTGACGCCAGAGTCGATTCCCGCACGCGGGCGCCGCGTGATCCTGCGCAACAACGCCAATCTGAGCACGGGCGGCACCGCCACGGACGTGACGGCCGATGTCCACCCTGAAGTCGCCGCCCGAGCGGTGGCCGCAGCGCAAATGATCGGCCTGGACATCTGCGGCGTCGACGTGGTCTGCGAAAGTGTGCTCAAGCCGCTGGAAGCCCAAAACGGCGGTGTGGTTGAAGTCAACGCCGCGCCCGGCCTGCGCATGCATTTGTCGCCGTCCTACGGCAAGGGCCGCGCCGTCGGCGGTGCCATGATCAATGAGCTGTTTGCGCACGGTGACGACGGCCGCGTTCCGGTGGTCGCCGTGACCGGCACCAACGGCAAAACCACCGTAACCCGGCTGATCGCCCATCTGCTGACCGCCAGCGGCCTGCGCTGCGGCATGACCAACACCGATGGCGTTTATGTGGACGGCCGGCAGACCGACAGCGGCGATTGCAGCGGCCCCAAAAGCGCGCGCAATGTGTTGATGCATCCCGATGTGGATGCCGCCGTGTTTGAAGTGGCCCGCGGCGGTGTGTTGCGCGAAGGCCTGGGTTTTGACCGCTGCCAGGTGGCCGTGGTCACCAACGTCGGCAGCGGCGACCACCTCGGCCTGAACTACATCACCACGGTCGAGGACCTGGCGGTACTCAAACGCGTGATCGTCCAGAATGTGGCGCCCACCGGTTACGCGGTACTCAATGCTGCCGACCCCATCGTCGCCGCCATGGCGCCGACCTGTCCCGGCAACGTGATCTATTTTGCGGCCGACCGGCATCACCCGCTGATGGCGACCCACCGTGCCCAGGGCAAACGCACCGTGTACGTCGATGGCAACACCATCGTGGCGGCCGAAGGCGCCTGGCGCGAGCGCGTGTCGCTGCAGCATGTGCCCCTGACGCGCGGCGGCAGCATCGGCTTCCAGGTTGAAAACGTGATGGCCGCCGTGGCGGCGGCCTGGGCGGTCGGCCTGCAGTGGGAAACCCTCAAGAGCGGCCTGGCCAGCTTTGTGAGCGATGCCCACAATGCACCGGGGCGCTTCAATGTGCTGGACTACCGCGGCGCCACCGTGATTGCCGATTACGGCCACAACCCCGACGCCATGCGTGCGCTGGTGGCGGCTGTGGACGCGATGCCGGCCACGCCTGGCCAGCGTCGCAGTGTGGTGATTTCCGGCGCCGGCGACCGCCGCGACAGCGACATCCGGGACCAGACCATCATCCTCGGCAAGGCCTTCGACGATGTGTTGCTGTACCAGGACGCCGCCCAGCGCGGCCGCGCCGACGGCGAGGTTATGGCGCTGCTGCGCGAAGGCCTTGCTGGCGCCAGCCGCACCACCCGCATCGATGAAATCCGCGGCGAGTTCATCGCCATCGACACGGCACTGGAGCGCCTGCAGCCGGGCGACCTCTGCCTGATCCTGGTCGATCAGGTGCAGGAGGCGCTGGCGCATCTCGCTGATCGCGTGAAAGATGCGCGGCAGCTGGCGGCTGCGTGAACGCGGGCCTTTGACGCGTTCAGGACAAAAGCAACTTCTTGTTTGCCAACAAGCCGGGGCACGCCCCTGGCCCAAGTCAAATATGCCTCCAGCCCATGCCGGTCAAGCGTGGGCAGCTACAAATTCAGTAGCACCCAGGACGACGGGGCTGTTCACAGCCGCGGTTAAACTCGACCAATGGCCTGGACCGCAACGCTATCCCTCGACTACTCCCTGCAGGCCGGCAAAACGATTGCGCACTTCCGCCATGACGGCCCGCTGCGCATCCTGCAAAGCCTCTACCCCGAAGGCGACGCGGTCTGCCACAACGTGCTGGTGCATCCGCCGGGCGGCCTGGTCGGCGGCGACACGCTGGACATCGCGGTGACGGCTGCGGCCGGCAGCCACGGCCTTATCACCACGCCGGGCGCCACACGTTTTTACAGATCTCTCGGCGAAGCGGCACTGCAACGCACCCGCATCAGGCTGGAAGCCGGTGCGCGCGTCGAATGGCTCCCGATGGAGGCCCTGTGCTACAGCGGATGCTTGGCGGAGAACCACTTGCGGCTGGAACTGGAACCGGGCGCCGAATTGATCGGCTGGGACGTCACAGCCCTGGGCTTGCCGGGTGCCCAACTGCCTTTTGTGCAGGGCAGTTTCTGTCAGCACATTGAGCTGCCCGGGGTCTGGCTGGAGCGTGCCCGCCTGCGCGCAGAAGATTTGCTGCTGATGGACAGTCCGCTGGGCATGGCAGGACACCGATGCCTTGCCACGCTGTTTCTGGTGGCCGGCAGCAGCTTGCCGCGGGCGCGCCGTGAACAGGCGCTTGGGCTGGCCCGCGAACTGCTGGAAGCCCATGCGCTCAGCAACGCGGCGGGCGCGACCAGCCCGGATGCACAGGTGATCGTGGTGCGGGTCCTGGCGCCGCTGGTGGAACCCGCCATGGCGCTGCTCAAACAGGTGTGGACAAGCTGGCGCCAGAATTTATGGGGACAGGCGACCTCCAGCCCACGCATCTGGTCGGTCTGACGGCCAGCCCCCCGGGGTTTAATCCCGCAAGTCTGCAGGCACCTTGCCACCGTTGGCTGCCAGCTTGTTCATGACCTGTTTGTGCAGCCAGATGTTCATGGCCGCGCTGTCATTCATGTCGCCGGTGTAGCCCAGTTCCGTGGCCAGCGCCTTGCGCTCACCCAGGCTGCTGTCCAGGTCCAGCAACTTCATCAGGTCAACGATGGAGGTTTTCCAGTTGAGCTTTTGCGAATTCTTGCTGGCCATGTCATCCAGCAAGGCCTTCACATCCACCTCGGCCATGGTGGCCGAGGCTGCACCCGCTGCGCCCGCAGCACGCGACGCGGCTTCGGACGCGGCGGTCGCGGCAGCGGCCTCTTCGGGAGACAGCGAACCACCCGCCGGCGCGGGCGAAGTTTCAGCGTGCGCCGATGGGAAAATTTTGCTGAAGATTTTGCCGAGGATGCTCATGATGGGTTCCATTCTGAAAAGTGAAGCCTCATCCTAGACACGTGGGCGCCCCGGAGCAACAGGCAAAAGCCCGCACCCCTGTCGGAAAATACCCTCAAGCATCAGGCCCACTGGCGACCGGCACCTACGAAGTCCGGCCGGAGCGTCCTACTTGCAGCGAAGGTGCGCTGCGCACAATGGGTTTCCCGGGCCGTCGCCCTGCAATCCAATCCCCTATATGCGAGACACCATGAAAACTTCCGTGTTGACCCCTCTCATGCTGGCCCTGACCCTGGTTTTCGCCGGTTGCGCCAGCACCACCGAAAGCGGCGCCGTCGGCGCGTCGCGCTCCCAGCTGCTGCTGGTGTCCTCAGACGAGCTGAACACCATGGCCGAGCAGGCCTATGCCAAGCTGAAAACTGAGGCGTCTGCCAAAGGCGCGCTCAACACCGACGCAGCAATGCTGGCACGGGTGCGTAACGTCGCCGCACGCATCCAGCCCCAGACGGCCGTGTTCCGTCCTGATGCCCCGGGCTGGAAGTGGGAAGTCAATGTCATCGAAAGCGAGCAGCTCAACGCCTTCTGCATGCCCGGCGGGAAAATCATGTTTTATACCGGCCTGATCCGCAAGCTCAAGCTCAGTGATGAGGAAATCGCTGTTGTGATGGGGCACGAGATTGCCCACGCGCTGCGAGAACATTCACGCGAGCAGGTCTCGCAGGCTGCGGCCGCGCAGACCGCGATTGGTATTGGTACCCAACTGCTGGGTCTCGGTGACGGCGCCAGCCAGATCACCGGTGCAGCCTACGAAGCGCTGGTCGCCACACGCTTCAGCCGCGCCCATGAAACCGAAGCCGATCGCATTGGGCTCGAACTGATGGCGCGGGCCGGCTACAACCCCCAGGCCGGTGTCACGCTGTGGCAAAAGATGGGCAGCGCCACAGCCAGCGGCGCAGGTACGCCCGACTTTCTGAGTACCCACCCCAGCGACAGCAGCCGCGTGCAGCAGATCCAGTCCCTGCTGCCCACCGTCACACCGCTGTACCAGGCCGCGCGGCGCTGATCCGCCCGACCTGACGGCAGCCGGACACCGGCCACCGGCGACGGGCCGCGGCGCGTCAGCGGCGCTTCAACCACTCACAATGCGCGGAGAAATGCCATGCCCGCAGCCATGACCACCAACGAAATTTATCTCATCGCCATGGCGATTTTCTTCTCGGCGGCTGGGTCGAGTCGCCCTGGCATGCGCGAACGATGTATTGCGAGGTGAGCATGACATGCGATGGCGGACGGCTGCAAGCTGCCGGAATCAAATCGCGACCAGTTGCCGCACGCCGTTGGCCTGCATGTCCTTGCCCTGGCCGCGTGCGATGAACTCGCCGCGCTCCATCACCAGGTAGTCGTCGGCCAGTTCTTCGGCGAAGTCATAGTACTGCTCGACCAGCAGGATGGCCATGTCGCCGCGGTCGGCCAGCATGCGGATCACGCGGCCGATGTCCTTGATGATGCTGGGCTGGATGCCTTCGGTCGGCTCGTCAAGGATGAGCAGTTTGGGCTTGGCCGCCAATGCCCGCGCAATCGCCAGTTGCTGCTGCTGCCCGCCCGACAGGTCGCCGCCGCGCCGGCTCAGCATCTGCTTGAGCACCGGAAACAACTCGTACAGCTCCGGAGGAATCGGCGTGCTGGCACTTTTGTAAGCCAGGCCCATGCGCAGGTTTTCCTCAACCGTCAGGCGCGCAAAAATCTCGCGGCCCTGCGGTACAAAACCAATACCGGCACGTGCACGCTCATACGGCGTGGCGTTCTGGATCGGCTTGCCATCGAATTCGATGGTGCCGGTCTTGATGGGCACCAGGCCCATCAGGGACTTGAGCAGCGTGGTCTTGCCAACGCCATTGCGGCCCAGCAGCACGGTCACCTTGCCGAGATGGGCTTCCAGGCTCACATCGCGCAGGATGTGGGAGCCGCCGTAGTACTGGTTGATGTTTTTGACGTTTAGCATGTCGTGTTTCTCGTCAAGTCTATTGACTGCGTGGCAAGCCGGGTCTCGCCCCGGCGGGCGAGGCACTTTTCTTTGCGTCGCCAAAGAA
>CAMLDT010000124.1 GCA_946479075.1 uncultured Polaromonas sp. | reverse complement strand
GCCTTGCTGGCGCTGTAGGCGCTGGCGTTCGGGTTGCCATCCTTGCCGGCCACCGAAGCGATGTTGACGATGCGGCCGTAGTTGCGCTCCCGCATCAGCGGAACAATCTCGCGGCAGCAGTAAAAAAGGCCATTGAGGTTGACCTGCAACACCTGCTGCCAGGCCTCGGGCGGGTAGTCCCAGACCTTCACATTCGGGCCGGTGACACCGGCGCTGTTGATGAGCGCGTCGATCACCGGCGTCTGCGCTGCGGTCTGCTGCACCGCCCGCACCACACTGGCATGCTCGGCCACATCCACAGCGACGGTACAGGCACCCGCGCCGAGTTCGGCAGCAGCGCGTGCCAGCGCCTGGCTGTCCCGGTCCCACAAGGTGACACGGGCGCCGGAAGCCAGCAGGCGCTGCGCAATCGCAAACCCCAGCCCGGCCGCACCGCCGGTAATCACTGCGTGGCGCCCGGCCAGATCGAGCTGGTTCATGGCCGGCGCCTCATATGGTCATGCCGCCGTCGATGCTCCAGGACTGACCGGTCACGAAAGCCGACTCCTCGCTGGCCAGGAAGGTGACGATGGGTGCAATTTCATGGGCCTGGGCCAAACGCCCCATGGGCTGGCGCGCCACAAAGTTCTTGCGTGCCTCGACCGGGTCCTCAAACACGTTGATGCGGTCCTGCAGCGAGGGCGTATCCACCGTGCCGGGGCAGATCGAGTTGCAGCGTATGCCCTGCATCACAAAATCGGCCGCCACGCTTTTGGTCAGGCCGATCACCGCCGCCTTGGACGCGCCGTAAATGAAGCGGTTGGGCAGCCCCTTGATGCTCACCACGCTGGCCATGTTGATGATGCTGCCGCTGCCCTTGCCGCCGTTGTTGGCCAGCATCTTCGGCAGGGCCGCCTGGATGGTCCAGTACTGTGAACGCACATTGAGGTTGAAGGCGAACTCCCAGTCCTCGTCGGTGGCCTGCAGCACGGAGCCGGCATGTACAAAGCCGGCGCAGTTGAAGAGGACGTCCAGGGCCGGCATGTCCGCAATCACCCTGGCGATGGCCGCCTTGTCGAGCACATTGAGCGCAAGCGCGCGAATGTTGGGCACGCCGTCATATGCGGCCAGCAGCTTCTCGTTGACATCGGTGGCCCAGACATGGGCGCCTTCTGCGGCCATCGCCAGCGCGCTGGCTTTGCCGATGCCTTGCCCGGCGGCGGTGACCAGCGCGGTTTTTCCTTGGAGTCTCATGCGTGTTTCCTTGTGATGGGGATGCGGCCCGGCAAAGCTGCACAGGGTTTTGCCGGATGTTGCCGCCGTGAATTCCATGGGATTATCAATTGGCCTTACCACTTGTCCAATTCTGGCTAACCCTTAATCCCGCTTACTCCCCTTCTCTTCTCTTTCCTTGCTGCCGTGCCGCTCCAGACCGTCGAACCCCAACGCCTGTACCGCCAGATCGCCGGGCAACTGCGCGAGCTGATCGAGTCCGGCGAATTTGCGGTGGGCACACGCCTGCCGGCCGAGCGCGACCTCGCCAAGCAGCTCGGCGTGAGCCGGCCCTCGGTGCGTGAAGCGCTGATCGCCATGGAAGTGGAAGGCTGGGTCGAAGTGCGCACCGGTTCCGGCGTCTATGTGCTGGACCGCAGCAGCCACGCCGCCACCGCGGCCCGGCGGCCGCAGATCGCCGACGATGAATGGGGCCCGCTGGAGCTGATCCGTGCGCGCCGCGTGGTGGAAGGCGAAATCGCCTCCATGGCCGCCACCCAGGCCAAACGCAAACACATCGCGGCCATGGTCAAGGCGCTGGACATGATGAAGGCCGACGCGGGACGCGGCGTGTTGCCGCTGGAAGGCGACCGGGCTTTTCACACCGCCATTGTCGAATCCTCAGGCAACGTGGTGCTGATCGAAACCGTGCAGCGTTTCTGGGATTCGCGCCGCGGGCCGCTGTTCGAGCGCCTGGGCGGCTACTTTGAAACCGTGCAATCCTGGCTCGCGGCCATTGAAGAACATGAAGCCATCCTTCAGGCCGTGCGCGACCACGATGGGGCCGCCGCCCGCCTGGCCATGCATGCCCACATGGACAACTCGCACACCCGCTTCAGCGTGAGCTGGCGCCAGGCGCAAAAGCTCAAGGAACCGTTCGCCAGCCTCCGGGCTTCCAGAAACATTCAAACCCTTTGATCACCCGCGCTGGACGACTGGCACGTTCAGCGCTCCCTGCAGACCGCCAGCAACCACCCCAAGAGGAGACACCATGAAGACATTGACGACACTGGACAAAAAGCGAATTGCTCTCAAAACAATAGCTGCTTGCGCAATACTGGCGGGGGCTACAGCCCCATTTGGCATTGCAAATGCACAGACCAAGCTGAAATGGGCGCACGTTTATGAAACCTCCGAGCCGTTTCACAAATACTCGGTCTGGGCCGGCGAGGAGATCAAAAAACGCACCAACGGCAAATACGAAATCCAGGTGTTCCCGGCTTCCACGCTGGGCAAGGAGTCCGACATCAACCAGGGCCTGACCCTGGGCACGGTGGACATCATCCTGACCGGCGCGAGTTTTGCGGGCAACACCTACAAACCGCTGGCCGTCACCTACTTTCCGTTCATCTTCCGCGACGCCGAGCATCTGCTGAAATACGCCAAGAGCGACGTCTTCAAGGAACTGTCCAAGGGCTACGACGACAAGAGCGGCAACCACATCACCGCGCTCAACTACTACGGCGCGCGCCACGTGACCTCCACCGCGGCCAAGCCGGTGTCCAAACCCGAAGACATGAAAGGCCTGAAAATCCGCGTGCCGGACGCGCCGGCCTACCTGGCTTTCCCGAAAGCGCTGGGCGCCAATGCCACACCGATTGCGTTTGCCGAGGTTTACCTGGCCTTGCAGAACGGCACCGTGGATGCGCAGGAAAACCCGCTGCCCACCATCGAGGCCAAGAAGTTCTTCGAGGTGCAGAAAAACATCTCGCTGACCGGCCACATCATCGACTCGCTGCTGACCGTGACCTCGGGCCAGCTCTGGGCCAAGCTGACCCCGGATGAAAAGAAAATTTTCACCGAGGTGATGCAGGAAGCCGCTGAAAAAACCGGCCGCGAGATCATCGCATCCGAAGCGCGCCTGGCCGAGGAGTTCAAGAAAAAGGGCAACAACGTGATCACGGTGGACAAGGCCGCGTTCCGCGAAGCCGTGCTCAAGAACACCAAGCCGACCGACCACGGCTACCGCCAGCAGGATTACGACCGCATCATCTCCATCAAGTAATGGATGGCTGCTGGCCGGTGTGCTTCCTCGCGGTGCCACCGGCCAGCCTTTTTTCCGACAGTACCCCGGAGCCTTCATGAGCGAAAAAATCATCGGTGAAGACGGCGAATTCCACCTTGAGGACGAGGCCATCGACCTGTCGCACACCACGTTTGAGGCGTGGCTGGCGCTGGGCATTTTCTGGCTGCTGGGCCTGACGGTGTTCTACCAGTTCGTCACGCGTTACGTCCTCAATGACTCGGCCGCCTGGACCGAGGAAATCGCGCGTTACCAGTTGATCGCGGTGGTGTTTATCGGCGCGGCCATTGGCGTCGCACGCAACAACCACATCCAGGTCGATTTCTTTTACCGCCACATGCCGGCCCGGATGGGGCGGGTCATGGCCACGCTGGTGGATGTGCTGCGCATCTGCTTTTTTGCCACTGCCGTGGTCATGACCATCCAGATGATGGTCCGGATCGGCAACCAGACACGCATGACGATTGTCGACCTGCCCATGAACATCGTGTATGGCCTGTGCCTGTTCGGCTTTGCTGCCATGCTGTTTCGCTCGCTGCAGGTCGCCCTGATTCACCACCGCCGCGGCTACAGCGTGCTCGAGCGGCCCGATACCACCATGCAGGACCGCTGAGGCGCGCCCCACCATGCTCAAAATATTCTTCCTGATTTTCATGGGCGCCGGTGTTCCGGTCGCCATCGCCATGGCCGGTGCATCGCTGGTCTACATCTTCCTCACCGGCAACCTGCCGCCCTTTGTGGTGATCCACCGCATGGTGTCGGGGATCGACAGCTTTCCCCTGCTGGCCGTGCCTTTTTTCATCCTGGCCGGCAACCTGATGAACAACGCGGGCATCACGACGCGCATCTACAACTTCGCGCTGGCGCTGGTCGGCTGGCTCAAGGGCGGACTCGGCCACGTCAACGTGGTGGGGTCGGTGATTTTTGCCGGCATGAGCGGCACCGCCATCGCCGATGCAGCCGGCCTGGGCACCATCGAGATCAAGGCCATGAAGGAGCACGGCTATTCGTCGGAATTCGCGGTGGGTGTGACTGCGGCGTCGGCCACGCTGGGGCCCATCATCCCGCCCAGCCTGCCCTTCGTGATCTACGGGATGATGGCCAACGTCTCCATCGGTGCGCTGTTCCTGGCTGGCCTGTTGCCGGGCTTGCTGCTGGCGGTGCTGATGATGCTCACCGTCGCTTACTTTGCCCACAAGAACAAATGGGGCGGCGACATCAAGTTTTCCTCCAGCCGTCTGGGCAAGGCCCTGCTGGAGCTGGCCGTGGTGGCCGGCTGGCCGCTGCTGATGTGGGGCCTGGTCCATGCCGGTTCACCGGCCCAGCCCACCGTGTTCCTCGGCCTGATCGGGCTGTTTGTGCTGGACAAAATTTTCCGCTTCGAAGCGGTCCTGCCCATCATGACGCCGGTGCTGCTGATCGGCGGCATGACCACCGGCCTGTTCACGCCAACCGAAGGCGCCATCGCGGCCTGTGTCTGGGCCATGGTGCTGGGTTTCGCCTGGTACCGCACGCTCAAGTTCAAGATGTTCGTCAAGGTCTGCCTGGAAACGGTGGAAACCACCTCCACCGTGTTGTTCATCGTGGCGGCCGCGTCCATCTTCGGCTGGATGCTGACCGCCACCGGCGTGACCACCGCCATTGCCTCCTGGGTGCTGGGCTTCACGCAGCAGGCCTGGGTGTTCCTGCTGCTGGCCAACCTGCTGATGCTGTTTGTCGGCTGCTTCCTGGAGCCCACGGCGGCCATCACCATCCTCGTGCCGATCCTGGTGCCGATCTGCCAGCAACTGGGCATCGACCTCGTGCACTTTGGCCTGGTGATGGTGCTCAACCTGATGATCGGCCTGCTGCATCCGCCCATGGGCATGGTGCTGTTTGTGCTGGCGCGGGTCGCCAACCTCTCGGTGGAACGCACCACCATGGCCATCCTGCCCTGGCTGGTGCCGCTGCTGCTGAGCCTGGCGGTCATCACCTACATCCCGTCGCTGGTGTTGTGGCTGCCTAAAATGTTTTATTGAAATGAAGAAGGGCTCCCCCCCCGAAGCGCCTTCGGCGCCTCCCCCTCAGGGGGCGCCGCCTGCGGCCCGGCAAAGCCGGTTCCGCGGCGACTTGCGAAAGAATACCCCCATGACACCATTTATTCGACTCCATCCCGCCGACGATGTGTTGATCGCGCGCGCCCAGCTGGTGGGCGGCGCACAGGCCGAAAACGTCACTGTGCGCGGCCTGATCCCGCCGGGCCACAAGGTCGCCACCCGGGCCATCGCGGCGGGCGAGCCGGTGCGGCGCTACAACCAGATCATCGGTTTTGCGAGCCAGCCGATTGCGGCCGGTGAACATGTGCACACCCACAACCTGAACATGGGCCCGGACAAGGGCGACTTTGCGCGCGACTATGCCTGGGGCGCCGACGTCAAGCCGGCCCCCGCACAACGCGAGGCGACCTTCATGGGTATCAAGCGCGCTGACGGCCGCGTGGCCACGCGCAACTACATCGGCGTGCTGACCAGCGTGAACTGCTCGGCCACCGCCGCGCGCGCGATTGCCGACCATTTTTCGCGCCAGACCAACCCGGCGGCGCTGGCAGCGTTCCCGAATGTGGACGGCGTGGTGGCGCTGACGCACGGCACCGGCTGCGGCATGGACGACAAGGGCATGGGCATGCAGATCCTGGAGCGCACGCTGACCGGTTACGCCACCCACGCCAACTTTGCCGCGGTGCTGGTGGTAGGCCTGGGCTGCGAGGCCAACCAGATCAACGCCTGGCTGGCGCACAGCGCGCTCAGCGAAGGCGACAACTTCCGTGTCTTCAATATCCAGGACAGCGGCGGCACCCGCAAGACGGTGGACAAGGGCGTCAGCCTGATCAACGAGATGCTGCCGCGCGCCAACGCGGTGAAGCGTGAGCCCTGCAGCGCGGCCCACATCACCATCGGCCTGCAATGCGGCGGCTCGGACGGCTACTCGGGCATCAGCGCGAACCCGGCGCTGGGCGCGGCGGTGGATCTGCTGGTCGCGCACGGCGGCACCGCCATCCTGTCGGAAACGCCCGAGGTGTATGGCGCCGAGCATTTGCTGACACGGCGTGCGGTCCGGCGCGAAGTCGGCGAGAAGCTGGTCGAACGCATCAAGTGGTGGGAGCACTACACCGAGATCAACGGCGGCGAGATGAACAACAATCCCTCGCCCGGCAACAAGGCCGGCGGCCTGACCACCATCCTCGAAAAGTCGCTGGGCGCGGTGGCCAAGGGCGGCACCAGCAACCTGGAAGCCGTTTACGAATACGCCGAGCCGGTGGGCGCACATGGTTTTGTCTACATGGACACGCCGGGTTACGACCCGGTCAGCGCCACCGGCCAGGTGGCCGGCGGCGCCAACCTGATCTGCTTCACCACCGGGCGCGGCTCGGCCTACGGCTGCGCGCCTTCGCCATCGCTGAAGCTGGCCACCAATTCGGCACTGTGGCGCAAGCAGGAAGACGACATGGACATCAACTGCGGCGAGATCATCGACGGCACCAGCACGGTGGCCGAGATGGGCCAGCGCATTTTCGAGCTGGTGCTGGCGACCGCGTCCGGTGACAAAAGCAAAAGCGAAATCCACGGTTACGGGCAGAGCGAGTTTGTGCCCTGGCAGGTCGGCGCCGTCATGTAGTTTGCCATTATTTATATGCCAAAAACCCTCCTAGCCCCCGTCCTGCAAACGCAGGTAGCTACCATTTTAATAGCAGCCGGCAGCACCCAGGAAGAAGCCGCCCCGGTCGCTGCCAACCTGGTGCTGGCCAACCTGAGCGGCCACGATTCGCACGGCGTCGGCATGGTGCCGCGTTATGTCGATGCCATTCTGGAGGGAGGACTCCAGCCCAACACCGGCGTGCGTGTGCTGCTGGACACCGGTTCGCTCCTGAGCCTGGACGGCCAACGCGGCTACGGCCAGGTGGTCGGCCAGCAAGCCATGACGCTGGGCATGGAACGCGCCAAAACCCACGGCAGCTGCATCATGACGCTGGCCAATGCGCACCACCTGGGCCGCATCGGCCACTTTGCCGAGATGGCGGTGGCGCAAGGGCTGGTGTCGCTGCACTTCGTCAATGTGTTGTCGCGGCCGGTGGTCGCGCCCTTCGGCGGCGCCGACGGGCGTTACGGCACCAATCCCTGCTGCATCGGCATCCCGCTGGCGGGGCGTGAACCTTTCGTGCTGGATTTCGCCACCAGCCGCGTCGCCCAGGGCAAGATGCGCGTCGCCCACAACGAGGGCAAGCAGGTCGAGCCCGGCATGCTGATCGACGAGTTCGGCCGCCCCACCACCCACCCCGGCGTGGTGGTGGTGCCGCAAAGCAATGGCCTGTTCGGGGCGATCATGGCCTTTGGTGAACACAAGGGTTACGGCATGGCGGTGGCCTGCGAGCTGCTGGGCGGCGCGCTGACCGGCAGCGGCACTGCACACAAGCCGGCCGACCCCGCAATTCGCGCCGTGGTCAACGGCATGCTGACCATCCTGATCGATCCGGCCAAGCTCGGCACGCAGGCCAGCTTCGAGGAAGAAGCGCTGGCCTTTGCCGACTGGATCAAGGCCGCGCCGGCCACCCCCGGCGGCGGCGCCGTGCAAATCGCCGGCGACCCCGAACGCGCCAAACGCATCCAGCGGCAAGGCAGCGGCATCGAGATCGATACCGAGACCTGGCGGGAGATCACCGAGGCCGGCCGCAAGGTGGGGGTCAGCCTGCCCGCTTGAGCCGGGCTCCGCCCTGACTATGAAATTGATAGCTGACAACGCCCGCCAGTCGAGGGCTGGAGTCCGATTTGACCTTTGATTCACCCGGCCAACCCGCCGGACTGGACAGTGCCTGCTTGCCCGCCCTTGCCGCCCGTGGCATGGATGTGCCCAGGTACAGCCGCAGCGGCGCGCCCGGCGTGGTCCACCTCGGCCTGGGCGCTTTCCACCGCGCGCACCAGGCGCTGGTGTTCGATGCGCTGCTGCAGCGCGGCGACACGCGCTGGGGGGTGCTGGGCGTGGCCATGCGCAGCACCGCGCTGGCCGACAGCCTGCAGGCGCAGCATGGCCTGTACGCCGTGCAGGTGGCCAGCAGCGCCGGCAGCCATTGGCAGATGGGCGGCGCGATCTGGCAGACCGCTGTGGCCGCGCGTGAGCCGGCGCGTGTCACGCACGCCATCGCCGCGCCATCCACGCGCTGGATCACGCTGACCGTGACCGAAAAGGGTTATGTGCCGGCGCTCGGTCAACTGCTCGCGCAGGGACTGGCAGCGCGCCACGCCGCCGGCCTGCCGGGCCTGACGATCGCCTCCTGCGACAACCTGGTCGGCAACGGCCGCCAGTTGCAGGCGCTGTGTGTGGCGGCTGCGCTGCAGCACAGCCAGGCGCTGGCCGACTGGATCGACCACGCTTGCGCCTTTCCCAACAGCATGGTGGACCGCATCGTGCCCGCCGCCACGCCGCAGCGGCTGGCTGCCGCGCGCGAGGCGCTGGGAGTGGCCGATCAGGCTGCGCTGGGCACCGAGGCTTTCTGGGAGTGGGTGATCGAGCGGCGCTTCGTCGATGACGCCGATGCCGGCGCCCTGGCCGCGGCCGGCGTGACCGTGGTGGACGAGGTGGCCCCGTTCGAAGACGCCAAGCTGCGCCTGCTCAACGGCAGTCACACCGCCATGGCCTGCATGGGCGCGGTAGCAGGCTGGCCGGTGATTGGTGAATGCATCACGCAGCCGGCCGTGCGGCGCTTCATCGATGGACTCATGACGCAGGAAGTCGGCCCGCAACTGGCGCGCCCGGACTGGCCGGCCTACCGCGACGCGCTGCTGGCACGTTTTGCCAATCCGGCGCTGCAGCACAGCGTGCACCAGATCGCCACCGACTCATCGCAAAAAATTCCGCAGCGCTGGCCGCCTTCGGTGCTCGGCGCGTTGCGCGCCGGCCTGCCGGTGGACCGGCTGGCGTTTGCCGCGGCCGCCTGGATGCGGTATGTGCGCGGCAGCGACGAACAGGGCCGCCCCTACGCCATGAACGATCCGATGGCCGCCGAACTACAGACGCTGGCGCTGGCGCATGCGGGCGACGCCGCAGCCAGTGTGCAGGCGCTGGGCACACTGACAGCGATCTGGGGCGAAGCGCTGCCGCAGGATCAGCGCTGGCTGGACAAGGTCACGCGCCGGCTGGACGATATCGAGCGCCGGGGGATGCTGGAAGCGCTGTTGAAACTGCAGGCCGACATGGCCGGGCCTTGAGCGCTGGGCGCGGGCCTGACAGGCTTCATCTTCGCCCTGATTTTTGATGAAATCGAGCTCCAGCCCTTGCTGGACAGGCGCAAGCAGCTCCTGTTTTCATAGCGCCGGGCGCTGCGGCGTTCAGCCCAGCAGCATGCCCAGGCTGGCGTCCAGGTGCTCGGACGGCAGGCGCCTGAAGCCGGAACGCGCAAAACGTTGCAGCCGGCCCATCATGAACGCCACGATGACCGAGGCCTGAACCTGCGCCTGCACCGTCGGCATGGCCGCGCCGTCGGAGGCCGCCCCTTCACGCAGGCTTTGCTTGAGGCTGGCTTCGAGCTTGTCGAAGAACTGGTTCATGCGCTCCTGCAGGCGTTCGTTTTCGAACACCAGCGCGTCACCGGCCATGACGCGGGTCATGCCGGGGTTTTTTTCGGCGAACTGCAGCAGCATGATGACCAGCTTGCGGGTGCGCACCGCCGGGTCGGTTTCGCGTTCGGTGATCTGGTTGACCAGGGTGAACACGGTTTGTTCGATGAATTCGATCAGCCCTTCGAACATCTGCGCCTTGCTGGCGAAATGGCGGTACAGGGCGGCTTCGCTGACATCAAGCCGCGAGGCCAGCGCCGAGGTCGTGATGCGTTCGGCGCCGGGCTGCTCCAGCATGGTCGCCAGCGCCTGCAGGATCTGCACGCGGCGCTCACCCGGCTTGGGCCGCTTGCGCGGCGCGGCGGCTTCGGGCGGCGCGGGGCTCACTTCAGGCTCGAACTCGGACATAGGGCGCGTTGTAAGAGATGTTTCAAAAGCTAAAGACTGACCGGATTCTCTCACAGCCCATAGGGGCATAACGCACGCCGGGCAGAGGGTTGACCCGAAGCCAAG
>CAMLDT010000123.1 GCA_946479075.1 uncultured Polaromonas sp. | reverse complement strand
GGTGGCACCGTCAAGCGCGGTCAAGCCTTCAAGCGTCACATCCTGACCAAGAAGACCACCAAAAACAAACGTCACCTGCGTGGTGCAGTTGCTGTTCATGAGACCAACATGGGTCACATGGCGCAAATGCTGCCCGGCATGGGCATTTAATTTAACGACGAACAAGGAGTACTCACATGCCTCGCGTCAAACGTGGTGTAACGGCTCGCGCCCGCCACAAAAAAGTTCTCGCCCTTGCCAAAGGTTTCCGCGGCCGCCGCGGCAATGTCTTCCGGATCGCCAAAGAAGCGGTGATGAAGGCCGGGCAATATGCCTACCGTGACCGCCGCACCAAAAAGCGCGTATTCCGCCGCCTCTGGATCGCGCGTATCAACGCCGCCAGCCGTTCCTTCGGCATGACCTACAGCCAGTTCGCCAACGGCCTGAAAAAGGCTGGTATCGAGATCGACCGCAAGGTGCTCTCGGACATGGCGATTCATGACAGTGCCGCGTTCGGCGCCATTGTGGATCAGGTCAAAGCCAAGCTGGCTGCTTGATTTTGAGGGGTGGTCAGCTATTGATTTGATAGCTGGCTACGCACAAAAGACGGGGGCTGGAGCTTGAAAAGGCTCTGGCCCTTTTTCTTTGACCGGGCAGCGTGTGAAAGCCGCAGGCCGGTGGTCCGCTACTGACAAGAAAACTTATGAACGAACTCGATGCTCTGGTGGATTCGGCGAAAGCCGGTTTTGCGCAAGCTGGCACGCCGGCTGATCTGGAAAATGCCAAGGCCCAGTTTCTGGGAAAAGCCGGACGCATCACCGAGCTCATGAAGGGCCTGGCGGCCTTGCCGGTGGAAGAGAAAAAATCCCGCGGCGCCGCCATCAACCTGGCCAAGCAGGCCATCGAGGCTGCGCTGACCGCACGCCGCCAGGCGCTGGCCGACGCCGAGCTGCAGCTGCAACTCAAGGCTGAGGCGCTTGATGTGAGCCTGCCCGGGCGCCAGCGGCCCCAAGGCGGCCTGCATCCGGTGTCGCTGACGCTGGAGCGCATCGAGGCGATTTTCGGCTCCATGGGTTTTGACGTAGCGCAAGGCCCCGAGATCGAAACCGACTGGTTCAATTTCACTGCGTTGAACACGCCCGAGGACCATCCCGCGCGTTCCATGCACGACACCTTTTATGTCGAGGGTGGCACCGAAACTGCCCCCAACCTGCTGCGCACCCACACCAGCCCGATGCAGATTCGTTACGCGGTGCAGCATGTCAAGAAACACCGCGCCCTGATCGATGCCGGTGGCGTGATGCCGGAGATTCGCGTGATTGCACCGGGCCGCACCTACCGTGTGGACAGCGATGCCACCCATTCGCCGATGTTTCACCAGTGCGAAGGCCTCTGGATAGGCGAGAACGTCAGTTTCAAGGACCTGAAGGTGGTGTTCACCGACTTCTGCCGGACCTTTTTCGAAAGCGACGACCTGGTGCTGCGTTTCCGTCCGAGTTTTTTCCCCTTCACCGAACCCAGCGCCGAGATCGACATCCAGTTCCAGACCGGCCCGCTGGCCGGCCGCTGGCTGGAGGTGGCCGGTTCCGGCCAGGTGCATCCGAACGTGGTGCGCAACATGGGCCTGGATCCCGAGCATTACATCGGCTTTGCCTTCGGCATGGGGCCAGACCGCCTGACCATGCTGCGTTATGGCGTCAATGATCTGCGGCTGTTCTTCGACGGCGACCTGCGTTTTCTGTCGCAGTTCCAGTAACCCACCAGGCTTGATCCCAACATGCAATTCCCCGAATCCTGGTTGCGCGAATTCTGCAACCCCCCGCTGAGCACCGAGGCCCTGGCCGAGACCTTGACCATGGCCGGTCTGGAGGTCGAAGAACTCAAGCCCGTCGCGCCGCCGTTCAGCAAAATTGTTGTCGGCGAGATCCGCGAAGCGGTTCAGCACCCCGACGCTGACCGCCTGCGCGTCTGCCAGGTGGACGTGGGGCAGGGCGCGCTGCTCAACATCGTCTGCGGCGCGCCGAATGCGCGCGTCGGCATCAAGGTGCCCTGCGCGCTGGTCGGCGCCGAGCTCCCTCCCGGTGACGATGGCAAGCGCTTCCTGATCAAGGTCGGCAAGCTGCGTGGGGTGGAAAGCCAGGGTATGTTGTGCTCTGCGCGTGAGCTCAAGCTGTCCGAAGATCACGGCGGTCTGCTGGAACTCGCCGTTGATGCGCCTGTTGGGCAGGACGTTCGTGAACACCTGCATCTCGATGACACGCTGTTCACGCTCAAGCTCACGCCCAACCTCGCGCATTGCCTGAGTGTTTACGGTGTAGCCCGCGAAGTGGCTGCCCTGACCGGTGCGCCGCTGAAAACACCGGCTTTCCCGCCAGTCACTGCTTCGGCCGCGGACAAGCTGCCCGTCACCATCCAGGCGCCTGATCTGTGCGGCCGTTTCTCCGGGCGTATCGTCCGCAAGGTCAACACCAAAGCCGCCACGCCCGCGTGGATGGTGGATCGCCTGGCGCGTTGCGGTCAGCGCAGCGTCACGGCGCTGGTGGATATCTCCAATTACGTGATGTTCGAGTTGGGCCGGCCCTCGCACATCTTCGATCTCGACAAGATCCACGGCGGCCTGGATGTTCGCTGGGGCAAGGGGGGCGAGTCACTCAAGCTGCTCAATGGCAACACAGTGACTGTTGATGAGAAAGTCGGTGTGATTGCCGACGGCCAGCAGGTCGAGTCACTGGCAGGCATCATGGGCGGCGACGCGACCGCCGTTTCTGATGCCACAGAAAACATTTATGTGGAGGCCGCTTTCTGGTGGCCCAAGGCGATTGCCGGGCGCTCGCGCCGCTACAACTTTTCCACCGATGCCGGCCACCGCTTTGAACGTGGCGTGGACCCTGGCCAAACCGTTGAGCACATCGAGCGCATCACCCAGTTGATTCTCGACATCTGCGGTACACCGGAAACAGTGTGCGGACCGATTGACGATGTGCGCGTCAATATGCCTGAAGCCGCCCCCGTCACCTTGCGGGTGGCACGTGCGGCCAAGGTCATCGGCATGCCGCTGACGCAGCTGCAGTGCGTCGGCGCGTTGCGGCGCCTGGGTCTGTCCGTGACGGAGGGCGAGGGCACGCTGACGGTGACGCCGCCCAGCTACCGTTTCGACTTGCAGATCGAGGAAGACCTGATTGAGGAAGTGGTGCGCCTGATCGGCTACCAGCAGTTGCCGGCCACACCGCCGCTGGCGCCCATCACCGCGCGCATCCGTCCCGAATCACAACGCAGTGCGTTTGCGGTGCGCCGTGCCCTGGCTGCTCTGGGCTACCAGGAAACCATCAACTTCAGCTTCGTCGAGGAGCGCTGGGAGCATGAACTTGCCGGCAACCCCCACCCGATCAAGCTGCTGAATCCGATTGCCAGCCAGATGAGCGTGATGCGCTCCTCGCTGGTCGGCTCCCTGTTGCAGGTGCTGAAATTCAACCTGGACCGCAAGGCCGCACGCATCAATGTCTTTGAACTGGGCCGTGTGTTTTTGCGCGACCCGTCCAGCCGCAACACCGATACCACCGTGGCCGGTTTCGACCAGCCGATGCGGGTGGCCGGCCTGGCCTACGGTCCGCGCGAAGGGCTGCAATGGGACAGGCCGGACAAAAGCGTGGATTTTTTCGACGTCAAGGGCGATGTGCAGGCCTTGCTGGCGCCGCTGCAGCCGGTGTTTGCGCCGGCCAGTCATCCGGCCATGCACCCCGGGCGCTGCGCCAGCGTCACGGTGAACGGACGGAGCGTTGGTTTTATTGGCGAGTTGCATCCGCAGTGGCGTCAGGCTTACGAGCTGGCGCAAGCGCCTCTGCTCTTTGAGCTCGACCTTGACGCGCTGCTGCAGCGTCCTGTTCCCGTGTTTCAGCCGGTGAGCAAGCTGCAGCCGGTCGAGCGGGATATTGCCGTGATCGTTGCCGAAGCGGTGACACACGCCGCCCTGATGGCGGCCATCCATGGCGCCGACTCCGGCGGTCTGCTGAAGTCGGCCACCTTGTTCGATGTCTACAGGCCGCAACAGGGCAACACCACCATGCAGCTCGGCGAAAAAAGCCTGGCGGTGCGCTTGGTGCTGGGCAGCGACGAAGCTACACTGACCGACGAACAAATTGAGACAGTTATCCAGTCTGTGCTGGCCAGCCTCCAGACCCGGGTGCAGGCGCGTCTGCGTGCCTGAGATTTCCAACAACAACAGCGATCAGCGAGGAGTGCAGCGTCGTGGAATTTTCCGTTGAAAGTCTTGAAAGCCCTGCGCTGACCAAAGCTCATCTCGCCGAACTGCTGTTTGAGCAGATTGGCTTGAACAAGCGCGAATCCAAAGACATGATCGATGCATTTTTCGACCTCATCTCTGACAGTCTGGTGGACGGCAACGATGTGAAGATATCCGGATTCGGCAATTTCCAGATCCGCACCAAAGCCCCGCGTCCGGGGCGCAACCCCCGCACCGGCGAGTCCATCCCCATCCAGGCTCGCCGTGTGGTGACCTTCCATGCCAGCCACAAGCTCAAGGAGCATATTCAGGGTTCGTCCGCGGGTGCGACAGACGCCCTGATGGTCCCGGGGGAGTAGCTGTCATCCTGCAGCAGGCCCCGGCCCCGCAGTTTCTTGTCGTTCCGATGCAAATCCGGACGCGCTCGGATGTGACCTAAACAACACATCGCGACTATCTGTTTGTAACTATTTGCGCTAAGTTTAGACTTAGAGTAGATTTGTAGCTTTACTGCTTAGCGCATTGATTTAATTGGAGAAAACTCTCCCTCCCATTCCTGCCAAACGCTATTTCACCATCGGTGAAGTCAGTGATTTGTGCGGCGTCAAACCTCACGTGCTCCGTTATTGGGAGCAGGAGTTCACGCAACTGCGCCCGATGAAGAGGCGTGGCAACCGGCGTTACTACCAGCACCACGAGGTGCTGATGATCCGCAGAATCCGGGACTTGCTCTACGACCAGGGCTTCACCATCAGCGGGGCGCGCAACAAGCTCCAGGAAATCGTGCAGACCGAGCGCGACAAACGCCGCAACGGTGAAGTGATGCTCGAAGGTGTGGACGTGATGGAGGGCGGCGATTCCATCCTCGATGATTTCGGCGACTCATCAGACTTTGAAGACAGTGCCATGGACAGTGTTCTGGACATCGCCCATTTGCCCGACAGCAGCGCGGCTCAGCAGCGGCTCCAGCTGGTGCGCCGTGAATTGTTTGAAATTCGTGATCTGCTGAGTTCCACCTACTGAAGCCCTGGCGAAGCACGTTATAATTTGAGGCTTGAGACGGTGTGTGGCGCAGCCTGGTAGCGCACTTGCATGGGGTGCAAGGGGTCGAAGGTTCGAATCCTTTCACACCGACCAGATCAAACAAAAAAGCCGGTCAGCGCATGCTGACCGGCTTTTTTTATGGCTTGCTTCGGGACGGGCCGGACGCCTTATGCCGCAGCCAGTTGCGGCGTCTGGCTTTTTGGTGATGCATCGTCGTTCAACTCACCGCCCAGGGCTTCAAGAACATCCGGGATCATGGCCGACAACTCGCCCGTCAGGATGGCCGCATCGGTGTCGAACCCGTCGTCGTCCTTGCCCTTGTCTTTGTCTCCCAAGCCCTCAAGCACCACGTCAAGCAGCTTGAGCTTCTTGATCTGTCCTGCATCGGTCAGCACAAAAGACACACGATCATTCCAGGTCATGGCCAGCTGTGTCGGCACCTTGCCGGCCGCGATATGTTCTGCCACTTCGTCGATTTCCAGTGTGTGGCGTGAATAGCGAACCGCCGATTTTTCGTCATCGGGCATCTTGAGTTCGCAATCGCGGTCCACCGTGAAGCCGACCGGAGCCTCGCGGCTGGACAGCCAGTGCGCCATGGAGGCAGACGCAGACAGGGTGGTTTGCACGGGTTGGGCCTTCAAGCCGGGAACGCCTGGAATGCCGCTGACCGCCTCGACCAGGTAACTCACCACCTTGTCGGCGCCCGTCAGGCTGCCGGAATCGACAACCAGAAATTTGTTCACCGGATCCAGCCACAGCGTGGTGGACGATTGTTTGGTGAAGGCGCGTGGCATCAGATCCACCAGGGCTTCTTCCTTGAACTCTTTCTTGATCTTCGCGCCCACACGTTCGCGGCCAGTCTCCTGCTTGTACTTCTCGATGCGTTCCTCGACGGCCACCTTGATGGCGGATGCCGGCACGGGGCGCCGTTCCGTACACAGGCGCACGATCAGCTGACGGTTGATGCTTTCCACCAGCGCTGTGCTTTTGTTTCCACGGGGTGCTACCCATCCGCTGGACTCCGCCTGCGTGGCGCCACAGGGCAAAAAGCGTGCGGCCTGCAGGGCGTCCTCAAGAGCGTCGAGAGGTGGAAGAACGAAATCATCTGCAATGCGAAAAAAAGACGCGCTTTTGAACATGAAATTTACGGGGGATGAAGAGAAAGAAGTGAAAGAAGTGAAGAGGCAAGCGATGGCGGGCAGCCGCCAAGGCAGTTTAAAGCAGGTGCTGCGTAGTCCCCTCAAGCGCGACGGGTGTCTGGCGAGTCAGGTGATATCCATCACGTGAATGCCGTAACTGCCCATGCGCCTGTCGGCGAAATAACACTCAAGGGTCGTCTTCACGGTTTTGAAGGCGATCTCCTCCCACGGGATGTCCGCTTCGGTGAACAGCCGCGCTTCAATCGTTTCATGGCCGGGGTGAAACTGCTCGCTCAGCAATCGGGCCCGATAAAACAGGTGAACCTGCCCGACGCGCTCGACATTGAGAATGCTGAACAGCGACTCCATTTCAAACTGTGCACCGGCTTCTTCGTCGGTTTCTCGTGCAGCACCCTGCGCGGTCGTTTCACCGAGTTCCATGAAGCCGGCGGGCAGCGTCCACTTGCCCCAGCGCGGCTCGATATTGCGCTTGCACAGCAGCACACGGTCGCCCCAGTGCGGCACGGTACCGACGACGTTAAGCGGGTTCTCATAGTGGATGGTGCCGCAGACCGGGCAAACGGCGCGCTCCTTGACGTCTCCGTCGTCGGGCACCCGGTACACCACGGCGGTGCCGCAGTTCTTGCAATGTTTGATCGGACTGCGGTACATGCCGGCAAGTGTAAATTGAAAAAAAAGGGCTCCTTGCGGAGCCCCTTGCACAGACACTGACCGAATCAGGCCTTGGTGGTTTTGGTGTGCTTTTCGATGAGGCTGCGCGCGGTTTCGAGCAGCTTCTTGCCGTCAAAGCCTCGTTTGTTCATGTCTTCCACCCACTCGACTTCCACGGTGCGGGATTTGCGGCGGAATTCCTGGGCTTCGGCGGCGCTGACGGTATAGATCGTGTTGCCACGGTCGCTGGCGGTCTTGCGGCCTGGCACGTCATTGCTCTGCTGCGTTTTGCCCAGCCATGCCGAGGTGGCCATGCCGGAGTTGTTGTCGATGACCTTTTTCAGGTCGGGCGCCAGCGAGTTGTATTTCGCCTTGTTCATGGCCATCACAAACGTGGTGGTGTACAGGCTGCCGCCCGCGGGATCAAACTCGGCGTGGAACTTGGTGAGTTCATTGACCTTGACCGATGGCACCACCTCCCAGGGGATGACACAGCCTTCAATGGTGCCTTTGCTCAGCGCATCAGGGATGCCCGGCAAGGGCATGCCCACGGGGATGGCCCCCAGGATGCCCATCAGCTTGGTGACCTGGCGTGTCGGGGCGCGCATCTTGAGGCCGCGCATGTCGGCGATGGACTTGACAGGTTTGGCAACCGTGTGGATCACGCCTGGACCGTGCACCTGCAATGCAATCACCTGCGTGTCCTTGAACTCGTCCGGTGCCATGGTCTGCACATACTCCCAATAAGCCTTTGATGTGGCTTCTGCGTTGGACATCATGAAAGGCAGCTCAAACACCTCAATGCGCGGAAAGCGGCCGGCGGTGTTGCCTGGCAGGGTCCAGACCACGTCGACCACGCCGTCCTTGGCCTGGTCGTACAGTTGCACGGGCGTGCCGCCCAGTTGCATGGCGGGGTAGGCTTCAAACTTGATTCGCCCGCCCGACTCCTTTTCAACCTTGTCCATCCAGGGTTTGTGCATGCCCAGCCAGACATTGGAAGTCGGCGACATGAAGGTGTGGAATTTGAGAGTGACCGACTGCTGGGCTATTGCAGCAAGTGTGGGAGCACCGAGTGCGGCTGCTGCCCCGGTTTTGAGAAGAGTGCGTCGTTGAATCATGTGTTGTCTCCGGTAAGGTGATTGGAAAATAAGGCAGGATGAAGCAATTGGGAACCCGTGCTTGCCCTGATGCAGGGAGCTAACTGATGTACTTTACAAGCCACAGCGAGATGCCGGGAAAGAACAGCAGCAGCACGGTGCGTAGCGTGTCGCTGATCAGGAAAGGAAGGACGCCCCGGTAGCTTTCAGAGATCGGCACGTCCTTGGCCATGCCATTGACAATGTAGACATTGAGTCCAACCGGCGGCGCAAGCAGCCCGAAACCGACCGTCATCAGCACCATGATGCCGAACCAGATGGCGACCGACTCCCGCGGCATGCCGAAGTCCAGACCCATGACCATCGGAAAGAAGATGGGAATGGTCAGAAGCAGCATCGACAACTCGTCCATCACGGCGCCGAGGACGACATAAAACAGCAGGATGGCCGTGACCACCATCAGAGGCGACAATCCCCAGCCGCCGACCAGGCCGGCAAGCTGGTTGGGCACCTGGGTCAGTGCCAGCGCCGAATTCATGAGGTCGGCCCCGATAAAGATCAGGAAAATCATGGCCGAGCTTTCTGCGGTCGCGTAGAAACACTGGATGAATTTGGCCCAGGTCAACTCGCGCTTGAGCAGCGCCGCAACAAAGGTGGCTGCGGCGCCAACCGCTGCGCCTTCTGTAGGGGTGAAGTAGCCTCCGTAAATGCCGCCGAACACCAGCAGGAAAATCACGGCGATCGGCAGCACAGCCAATGCAGAACGCAGGCTGATGCCGGCGCTGTCCGCCCGGACGTCGGGCGCCTGCCCGGGAACAAGGCGGACGTAAATGGCAATCGCCGTGATGTAGCCCAGCATGGCGATCAGGCCCGGCACCATCGCGGCCGCAAACAGCTTGGCAATGTTCTGCTCGGTCAGGATCGCATAAATCACCAGCGGGACCGACGGCGGGATCAGGATGCCCAGCGTGCCACCGGCAGCGAGTGTGGCGGTGGAGAGGCGGCCCGAGTAGCCGTGGCGTTTCATCTCGGGCAGCGCCACGCTGGTGATCGTTGCAGCGGTCGCGACCGATGATCCGCAAATGGCGCCGAAAGCCGCGCTCGCGAGCACCGCCGCCATCGCCAGACCGCCCTTGAAGTGCCGCATCACGCTGGCGGCAAACTGGAACAGGGCCTTGCTGATGCCGCCCTGGGTGGCAAAGTGGCCCATCAGGATGAACAGCGGAATGACCGACAGGTCGTAGCTGGCGAAACGTGCAAATGCCTGGGTATTGAGAAAATTGGCAAAAGGCGCCCAGCCTGTTTGCATGACGTAGCCGATGCCACCTGCTGCAAACATGGCCACCGAGATGGGGACCCGCACCGCCATCAGCACCAGCATGATGCCAAAAATGATCAGGGCCAGGGTGATCGCGCTCATACGTGGGCCTTCCCATGGTCGCCGAAACCAAACAGACCCTGGTGCAAGCCGATCACTGCCGTCAGTACAAACGGCGGCACCATGGCCACATAGGTGACCCATTCCGGGAAGCCGAGGATCTGGGTTTCCGAATGCGTGTCATACGAGTTGAGCCCGCCCAGCGTTGTGCGCCAGGCCAGCACGGCAAACAGCAATGCCAGCAACACGGCGCCGCAGCGGTCCAGCCGCTCATTGGCGGCATCGCTCAGGCGCGACGTGAAGAAGTCCACGATGATGTTGCCGCGTTGAAGCTGGCAGAAGGGCATGAACAGCGCGATGGCCGCGCCTGCGGCAACCCCGGTGAGTTCAAAGTCCCCGACCAGTGTGACGCCCGTGGTGTTGCGGCCAATGAGGCTGAAGCAGGTCATGAGGGTAATCGCTGTGAGCAGCAAACCGGCAAGGATGGCGCACAGCTTTGCAAGAATCTGCAGAAATTTCAAAGGGAGTCTCCGGGGGTGTCAATGCGGGTGCGGCGCGATGGGGAGCGAGACAGGAATCGAGTGCGGCTTGGGACCAGACTTGCGCCAACGATAAGTGGAATTGATTATCCGGGTGGGCGGGTTTTACGGCAGGCGGGATTCCCCGAGGCCTTCCCACATTTGCGCGATGATCAAAGCGGCAGTGCGAAGATCGCACTGCCGCTCAGGAGGTCTTACGCGACCTTGACAGTCAGGGTGCCCAGCCCCTTGACTTCACCCACCATGGTGTCACCAGACACCACGGCAGCCACACCTTCGGGGGTGCCGGTGTAAATCAGGTCGCCGGGCTGGAGCTCCCAGGCTACGGACAGGTGCTCAATCGTTTCTGCAAGGTTCCAG
>CAMLDT010000122.1 GCA_946479075.1 uncultured Polaromonas sp. | reverse complement strand
CATCGCTGCCGGCCTGGTTTCTGCCCCGCTCGATGACGGCTACACCGACGAGATGGGCTACTACCTGTGTTACCCCGAATCGCGGCGCCAACTGGCGCCGCTGGGCCAGTTCCGCGACTGGCTGCTGCATGCCGCCGCACCCCAGGACGCTATCAAATAAGTAGCTGCCAGCGCCCGCCAGCAAAGGGCTGGAGGCCGATTTTTCTTAAATTTTGGGGGCTTGCGGTGCCGCCAGCATTTCCTGCAGCAGCCAGGTGCCGGCGCGGCCCAGCGGCCGCTGGCGCGACCAGACCGCGTCCACCGGCACACGCTGCGGCCAGCCGCGCGCGTCCAGTTCGGTGAGTTTGCCGACGGCAAACCGGGTCACCATCCAGCGCGGAATCGCGGCCCAGCCGAAGCCCAGCACGGCCATCTCCATCAGCATCAGGTAGCTGGGGGCCGACCAGGACCTGCGGGCCGCCGGCATGACCTGATCGGCACGGCCCAGGTAGGTGTCCAGCCGCAACTCCCGGTGCTGCGCCAACACCTCGGGCGTGATGTCCTTCATGCCGGCCAGCCCATGGTCGATCGCCACAAACAGCGTGATCTCGGATTGTTCGGCAATCGTGGCCGAGCCGATGTCAGGCGGGTAGGCGCCCTGGGCGCCCACCACACCGATATGGGCGCGTCCAGTTTGCACCAGCGACACCAGGTCGCCATGCTCCGCAATCAGGCACTCGAATTCCAGGTCCGGGAAACGCTGCTCAAAGGCCTTGAGGATGTCTTCAAACCGGTCCGACTGGTAGGTGTCGGACCAGACCACGCTGAGCCTGGCCTCCAGGCCGCCGCCCAGCTGACTGGCCGACAGATCAAGCCGGTCGCTGGCGGCCAGGATGTCCTGCACCCTGGCCAGCATCACCCGGCCGTGCTCGGTCAGCGCCGGCTTGCGGCTGCTGCGGTCAAACAGGGCGAGCCCCAAATCGATTTCAAGGTTGGCAATCGCCGTGCTCACGGTGGACTGGCTTTTGCCGAGCTTGCGGGCAGCCGCCGAAAACGAGCCCAGGGTGGCGGCCTCGGCAAAGGCCGTGAGCGCTTCGGGAGAGTGGCGCATGGGTTTTTAAGGTTGTTCTATCGTTTTTAACGATGGTTAAAAACTTTAATGTATTGGAAATAGCGATAAAAATACAGCCATGAACGCCACTCTGCAAAAGTCTGTCAAGGAACGTTTTCTCCACGCACTCGGTTTCGAGGTGCTGGCGATTGCCATTTGCGCGCCGCTGGGCGCCTGGCTGCTCGGTTATTCGCTGGCGCACATGGGCCTGCTGACCCTGATGATTTCATTGATCGCGATGGCCTGGAACATGGTCTTCAACGCCGTGTTCGACCGTGCCCAGCAACGGTTCGGCTTCCGGCGCAGCCTGGCTGTGCGGGCGCTGCATTCGGTGTTGTTCGAAGTCGGCCTGATCCTGGCCGTGGTGCCGCTGGCCGCGTGGTGGCTGGACATTGGCCTGTGGGAAGCCTTTGTGCTGGACATCGGCATCGTGCTGTTTTTCCTGCCCTACACCTTCGCCTTCAACTGGAGCTACGACCACCTGCGGGCCATCATCGTGGCGCGGCAGCAGCGCAAAAAAACCTTGTCGGCGGCCTGAGCCTCAGCGGTTCTGGCTGCGGTCCAGCCGCAGTTCGCTCGAATGCGCCAGTTCAAAGCGCCCCGACACGGCCGAATGGTCCCAGCGCTCGACCCAGCACGTGGCCTGTCCTGAGGAATACCGCAGCAGGTTGACCGAGTTGGGCGCCTCGCGCCGCACCCGCGAGGACAGCGCGGTGCCGGCCTGCACACACCACATGCGGCGCGCCAGTCCCGGCACCAGCGAAGACAGCTCGCAGACATAAGGCAGGTGGATGTGGCCGCCCATCACCATGTCAGCCCCGGCCGCAGCCCAGGCTCGCACCGCCGGCTCCCAGCCGCGCAGGCGGTCGTGTTCATCTTCGGCGCGCAGCACCATGACGGGCTGGTGCACCACCACCACCCGCAACTGCCCGGGCCCGGCGTTGCGCAGCGCCGCAGCCACACGCGCGACCTGCGCGGCGGAAACCTCGCCGTTTTTGTGCCGCCAGCGCCGCGTGGTTTTCACGCCGATCACGCAGGCGGCAGGTGTTTGCAGGCTCGGCTCCAGCTGCGGCCCAAAAGCACGCAGGTAGGACCGGTAAGGGCTGAACATACGCTGCCAGAGATTGAGCAGCGGAATGTCGTGGTTGCCAGGCAGCGCCAGCATGGCAGGAATGGCAAGGCGGTCGCAGAAAGCCCGCGCATCGCTGAACTGTTGCGGGCGTGCGCGCTGCGTGATGTCGCCCGACAGCACCAGCAGGTCGGGCCGCTGGACATGCGCGAGCTGCACCAGCGCCTCGGCCACCTCCGGCCGCACCGTGCCGAAATGCGGGTCGGAAATTTGCAGCAGAAGACTCACTGAACCTCCACCCGGTCCGCCGGCGCGGGCACCAGCAGCAACAGAGGCTGGGGCGCCACCTCGAACACCAGCGGCGTGGGCATCCATGCGATCTCGCCATCGGTGGCCACCTTGATGCGTTTGAGCCCGCGCGGCGTCACGGTCAGGCGCCGGAAGGAAAAGCTGTCGATGTTGTCGGCCTCGCCCAGCTGGCCCAGCAAGCCGCGCATCAGCAGGCCGAACAAAGCCAGCGTGCCGATGGGCCGCACCACGATGGCGGCCAGTTGCCCGCGCTCCATGGCGTCGGTCTCGTGTTCATCAATCCCGACCCGTTCGAGCTGCAGGTGGTTGTTGCCGACAAACAGCGTGGGCGTGCGCAGGGCGACGGCCTTGCCTGCCGATTCGATCTGCAGATGCAGTTGCCTGCGGCTTTGCAGCAAGGTGGCGATGCCTGACAGAAACGCCACAAAACGGCTGCGCCCGAGCTGCTGCTTCCAGGCCTCGCGGTCTTCCAGCAGTTGCGGATACAGGCCCAGGCTGGCATTGACGAGGAACAGCCGGCCGTTGACCTGCCCCACCTGAACCGGTTCAATGCGGGCACCTAGCAGGGCACGCGCAGCGGCCTCCGTGTCCTGCGGAATCCCGTGCACCCGGCCGAAATAATTGAAGGTGCCCTGCGGCAACACACCAAAGGGGCAGCCGCTTCCGACTACTTCGCTGGCCACGGCATTGATGGTGCCGTCGCCGCCGGCAGCCACCACCACGCCCTGGCGTTCCCTGGCCAACGCCACCGCGCGCCGGGCGACTTCGCTGATGCGGGCGGGATCGTCGATCAGCAAAAATTCGAAGGCGCGGCCGCCGGATTCCAGCGTGCGTGCGATCAGCGCCTGTTGCTCATCGCTGTTGTGCCGCCCTGAACCCGCATTGAGGACAACAAAAAAAGGGCCGCGGTGTGCGGCTCCTTCGGCAGGCAGGTCAGAAAAGGACATGTCATGAGCGTAAGCGCCGCCGGCCGCCGGGTCTGTCAGTCAACAGCCCTTTCGACCCGGCGGCGCATGGCGCGATCCGGCGCAGCGTGCCGCTTTCCAATTCTCTATTTCATCTGCACCGAGCCGGAAACATTGACCATCACCGTGCTTTTGCCGGCTTCCACCGGTACCGGCGAGGAATCGGCGGCCTTGGCTTCCATGGCCATCATGCGCGGACGGACCGGTCCCTGGTCGTTGGCGTTGATGGACACCTCACGCAGGGTGTAGCTGCTGAAACCGAAACTGCGCGCCACCTCGGCAGCCTTGGCCTTGAAGCTTTCAATCGCTTGCGCCTGCGCCTGGCCTTCGACCTGGGCGCGCTGTTCACGGCTCAGGGCAAAACCCACGTTGCCCAGCGTCAGCGTCTGGATCTTGCCGGCCGCCGCCGTGATGCGCGGAAAGTCCTTGCCTTCCAGCACCAGCTCGGTCCGGCCCTGCCAGCCATTGATCTTCCCGTCCTTGTTGTAGCGCGGGTACAGGCTGAAATTGCCGGTGCGCACGTCCATCAGGCCGGGCTGGGCCGTTTTTCTGGCTTCTGTCAACGCGGCTTCGAGGGCCGCCTTGAGCTGGCTCTGGACGGTGGCCGCATCGGCGCCGTCGCGTGTGGTGCTCATCTGGATCGACAGCAGGTCCTGCTGGACCTCGACCGAGCCGCTGGCGGAAATCTGGGCCACGTTTTGCAGGGGCGGCGGCACCATCACCGGCTGGATCGCCTGTGCCCACAGGCCAGCGCTGGTGAGGGTCAAAACGCAGGCGGCCAAAAGTTGTTTGCTACTTTTCAATGTTTTCTTTCGATGAGTTTTGATGAGGGATGTTTATTGATGTCAATGGGGAACAAGCCTGAAGCCTGAAATACGGCGCCAGCCGGGCCACCATCGTCACGTCACGATAGCCGCATTCAGGTCCAAACCTTGTCAGCTTCGGTCCCCAACTGCAGTCATCCTGCGGCCCATGATGCGCTGCGGTGCTTATCTGCCGTTTGTCCGGCTTGCTCACACTCGCAAGTTCTGTAACAGTGTGTCAAAGTGCGCGGAATTTGAAGATTCGACGTTTTTAGCCGACAAAATGGCTCTGTTACAAATTACGATGCCACCATGAACCAAGCTAGCAACACCCCCCGCGCCGACAAGATCCTGATTCTTGACGATGATGTCCGCATCCGCGACCTGCTGCGCCGCTACCTGACCCAGGAAGGCTTTGAGGTCATCCTGGCGGAAGACAGCAAGGCACTCAACCGCATCATGATGCGGGACGCCGTGGACCTGATCGTGCTGGACCTGATGATGCCCGGCGAGGACGGTCTGTCGATCTGCCGGCGCCTGCGCGCCGCCAATGACCGCACCCCCATCATCATGCTGACCGCCAAGGGCGAGGACGTGGACCGCATCGTCGGCCTGGAAGTCGGCGCCGACGATTACCTGGCCAAGCCCTTCAACCCGCGTGAATTGCTGGCCCGCATCCATGCCGTGCTGCGCCGCCGCCCCGCCACCGAGGTGCCGGGCGCCCCGTCGAGCGAGCAGGAAGTCGTCAACTTCGGCCCCTTTACTTTCGACATGGGCCTGCGCACGCTGCAGAAAAACGGCGAGGAACTGCCACTGACCACCGGTGAATTTGCCATGCTCAAGACCCTGGTGCGGCATCCGCGCCAGCCGCTGTCGCGTGAAAAGCTGGCACAGCTGGCGCGCGGCCGGGAGTTCGAGCCTTTTGACCGCAGCCTGGACGTCCAGGTTTCGCGCCTGCGCAAGCTGATCGAGACGGATGCAGCTGTGCCGCGCTACATCCAGACCGTCTGGGGCATTGGGTATGTGTTTGTGCCGGACGGCACCAACTGACACGAACCCAGGAACCCAATAACAACCGCCGCCGGACGCCGGACCCCATGCCGGCGGACCAGGCGGCCTCCCTCTCCCGTTCCCCGCGAGCCCCTGCATGCAAGGCACACACGCCGCTCACCTCGAAACCGCTCCTGCCGCCCTGGAAACAGCGCCGGCGCCGCTGGAGATGCGCCCGCGTGTCGGCCTGAGCCTCTTCTGGCGGACCTTCTTCTTCCTGGCGCTGCTGCTGATCGGCTGCATCGTCGCCTGGCTGCAGACCTTTCGGGCCCTGGAGTTCGAGCCGCGCGCGGTGCAAAGCGCCCAGCAACTGGCGTCCCTCGTCAACCTGAGCCGGGCCGCCCTCAAGTACTCCGACTCGATCACCCGGGTCTGGCTGATCAAGACCCTGGCAGAAGAAGAAGGGGTTCGCATCTCGCCGCGCGAGCCGCGCGACAAGTACGAGGTTTTTATCAACGATCCTTTTGGTGAACGCATCGGCGACGAACTGACCTCGCGCATGGGCAAAGGCACGGTGGTCGCCAAATCCGTCAATGGCACCCCCGGGCTGTGGGTCGGTTTCACCATCGACGGCGATGCCTACTGGCTGCTCACCGACCCTTCGCGGCTGGGGCCGATGCAGGGCGGCACCTGGTTGATCTGGCTGATCACGGCGGCGATTCTGTCGCTGGTCGGCGCCGCACTGATTGCGCGCCTGATCAACCGCCCGCTCAAGCAGCTGTCGTTTGCGGCCAGCCGCATGCGCGATGGCGATTTCGACGCCAGCCTGCTCGACGAACAGGTGGCGACCAGCGAAATCCGCGAGGTCAACATCGGCTTCAACCGCATGGCCGAACAGCTCTCGAAAATCGAGGAAGACCGGGTCATCATGCTGGCCGGCATTTCCCACGATTTGCGCACGCCGCTGGCGCGGCTGCGGCTTGAAACCGAGATGAGCGTGGCGGATGCCGAGGCGCGCGCCCACATGGCGGCCGACATCTCCCAGCTCGATGCCATCATCGACAAGTTCCTGGACTACGCCCGGCCTGATCCACCGCAGCTGGCGCCGCTGTCGCTGAACGCCATCATCGATTCGGCCGTGTACGCCGTGGCCGAATACACCGACATGCGGGTCAACGTCAGCCTGCCCGGAGAGATCACCGTGCTGGCCGACGAGGTGGAGCTGTTCCGCGTGATCGCCAACCTGCTGGAAAACGCCAGGCGCTACGGCAAGACGCCTGACACCGGCATGGCGGTTGTCGATATTGCGGCCAAGGAACGCGACCAGTGGGTACTCATCAAGGTGCGCGACCACGGCACCGGCGTGGCGCCGCAAGCCCTGAACAACCTGACCAAACCCTTCTTTCGCGGCGATGCGGCGCGCACCGCCGCCACCGGCGCCGGGCTGGGCCTGGCCATCGTCGAGAAAACCCTGCACCGCATGGGCGGCGTGTTTGCGCTGGCCAACACCGGCTCGGGCGGGCTGGCGGCACACATCAAGCTAAGAAGAGGTTAGCCCCACGTTCACTGGAATCCGTTCGTCCTGAGCCTGTAGAAGGATGCCCCCATCGAAGGGGGGTTGCGCCCGCGGCCCCCGCCCGAAAAGAGTTGGCGCGGGGCTTATGCATCAAATCGGGCTCCAGCCCCCGTCCAGCAAGCGCAGGCAGCTATGAAAACAGTAGCGCCACGGCCCGCGCTTCCATGCTCAGGCCTTGCCCCACGGGGCCGAGTTTCTCGGCGGTTTTGGCTTTGACGTTGACCTGCGACAGCTCCAGGCCGAGCGCGTCGGCCAGGGATTGGCGCATCGCCGGAATATGCGGGGCCAGCTTGGGCGCCTGCGCAATCACGGTGCTGTCGATGTTGCCGATGTGCAGGCCGCGCTGTGCCAGCAGGCGGCCGGTTTCGCGCAGCAGTACCACCGAATCAGCGCCCTTGAAACGCGCCTCGGTGTCGGGGAAATGGCTGCCGATGTCGCCCAGTCCGGCGGCGCCCAGCAGCGCATCGATGATGGCGTGGATCAGCACATCGGCGTCCGAGTGGCCCAGCAGGCCGGTGCTGTGCGGCACGTTCACGCCGCCGAGGATGAGCTTGCGGCCGGGCACCAAGGCATGGGTATCCCAGCCCTCCCCGATTCTGAACGGAGGAACGGCAGGCTTCTCAGGCTTGTCGGACAGATCAGGCTGGCTCATGGCTGGGCTTCATGTGTGGGGGCCGTCGCAGCGGCGGCCTGGGCTGCTGCCGTCTTGCGCACCCTCGGCGCCGCCGGGGTGCGGCTTTTGATCAGCGCTTCGGCCAGCACAAAATCTTCCGGCCAGGTCACCTTGAAGTTGTGCGCGCTGCCGCGCACCAGTTGGGGCGCGAGACCGGCCGCTTCCATCGCGCTGGCCTCATCCGTGACGGCTTCTTCCAGCGTCACCGCCATCTTCAAGGCCTGCGTCAGCGCGCCCAGGCGGAACATCTGGGGCGTTTGCGCCTGCCATTTTTGTTCGCGCGGGACCGTCGCCACCACCCGGCCGTCCTGTGCCTGCTTGAGGGTGTCGGGCACCGGCTGCGCCAGCAGCCCGCCCACGGGGTCGCAGTGGCAAGCGTCGATCAGGCTGTCAATCAGCTGGGGCGTGACCAGGCAGCGCGCCGCGTCGTGCACCAGCACCCAGTCGTCGGCTTCCGCGCCGCTGGCGGCGAGTTGTTCGAGGCCGCCCAGCACGCTGGCCGCGCGGCTGTCGCCTCCGCAGGGTGCCACCGCCACGCCGGCGAGCGCCTGCCCGTCAAAAAAGGAATCCCCCGGCGCCACCACGACCAGTGACGAGGTGATGCGCGGCACCTCGGCAAACGCCTTCAGCGTGTGCAGCACCATGGGGACACCGGCAATCGGCTGGTATTGCTTGGGCAAGCCCGGATGCGTCGTGGTGTCCCCGCTGGCCCGCGTGCCCTGGCCCGCACACGGGATCAGCGCAAAAAATCGCGGAATCAGGGATTTGGGGGCTGGCGGCGTCATGGCCCGATCATAGATTCTAAAATCGGGCTTCAATGTGTGGTCACACCCCATTCCGTCCGGTTTGGGGTGTTTCCCTTTTGTCCGGCCCTTTTTCCCTTGATGGCCTTTCTGCCACCTTTCCCGACTGTTCATGGATTTACCCAAACTGCTTCCCGGCAAACGCTACACGCTGCCCCAGCCAGCCGGCTCGGCCGACGCCTTGTTGCTGGCGCAGTTGGGCCTGCGGGAAAAGGCGGCCGGCCGGCTGACCGCACTCGTCACCGCGGATGCTGTCAGCGCCCAGCGCCTCATCGACGAGATGGCTTTTTTTGCGCCGGCACTGCGCTGCGCGATGTTTCCCGACTGGGAGACCCTGCCCTACGACACGTTTTCGCCGCACCAGGACCTGATCAGCGAACGTCTGGCCACGCTGTGGCGCCTGCACGCCTCAGGCGGCCAGCGCGACCCGGAAAGCGGCGTCGATGTGGTGATCGTGCCGGCCACCACCGCGCTGTACCGGCTGGCGCCACCGGCCTTCCTGGCGGGCTACACCTTTCACTTCAAGGTCAAGCAAAAGCTCGACGAAGCCAAACTCAAGAGCCAGCTGACCCTGGCCGGCTACAGCCACGTCACACAGGTGGTGAGCCCGGGTGAATATGCAGTGCGCGGCGGCCTGATTGACCTGTTCCCCATGGGCTCGCCCGTGCCTTACCGCGTGGACCTGTTCGACGACGAGATCGACTCGATACGCACCTTCGATCCGGACAGCCAGCGCAGCCTGTACCCGGTGCCCGAGGTGCGGCTGCTGCCGGGCCGCGAGTTCCCCATGGACGACGAGGCCCGCGCGCGCTTTCGCAGCCGCTGGCGCGAACTACTGGAGGGCGACCCGACCAAAAGCCGCATCTACAAGGACATCGGCAACGGCGTGGCCACCGCCGGCATCGAGTACTACCTGCCGCTGTTTTTCGAGGAAACCGCGACCGTCTTCGACTACCTGGGCAGCGACGCCACCGTGGTGCTGCACGGTGACCTGGAGCCGGCCTTCCAGCGCTTCTGGCAGGACACCAAAGACCGCTACCGGCTGGTGCGCGATGCGCCGGACCGCCCGGCCCTGCCGCCGGAATCGCTGTTCCTGGGCACCGAGCAGTTTTATGCGCGGGCCAACGACTACGCGCAGCTGGCCATCCGGCCCGCGATTGAAGACGTGGCTGACAACGCGCATTTCCAGAAGCTCGGTGAGCTCGCCGTGGTGCGCGGGGCCGAAGACCCGCTGGCCCGGCTCAAGGCCCACATCCGCAACACGCCGCAGCGCGTGTTGCTGCTGGCCGAAAGCGACGGCCGGCGCGAAAGCCTGCTGGACTTCCTGCGCGCCAGCAGCCTCAGCCCGCCGGCCTTCGACTCGCTGGAAGACTTCCAGACCAGCACGGAAAAACTCGGTATCGCCACGGCAGCATTGAACACGGGTTTCAGCTGGCTCGAAGGCGATATTGACTTCGTCACCGAGACCGAACTGTTTGCAGCCGGTGCGGTGACCCGGCGCCGCAACAAAAAACAGGAACAGGTCAGCGATGTCGAGGCACTGATCAAGGACCTGTCCGAACTCAATGTTGGCGACCCGGTGGTGCACAGCGCGCACGGCATTGGCCGCTACAAGGGCCTGATCAACATGGACCTGGGCCAGGGCAACACCGAGTTTCTGCATCTGGAATATGCCGACAACGCCACGCTCTATGTGCCGGTCAGCCAGCTCCAGCAAATCAGCCGCTACACCGGGGTCAGTGCTGAAGAAGCGCCTTTGCACCGGCTGGGCAGCGGCCAGTGGGAAAAAGCCAAACGCAAGGCGGCCGAGCAGGTGCGCGACTCGGCGGCCGAGCTGCTCAACATCTACGCGCGCCGCGCCGCGCGCGAGGGCCACGCCTTCCGCTATTCGCCCGATGATTACGAAACCTTTGCCAACGATTTCGGCTTCGACGAAACCGCTGACCAGCGCGCCGCTATCCACGCCGTGATCCAGGACATGATCAGCCCGCGCCCCATGGACCGGCTGGTCTGCGGTGACGTGGGCTTCGGCAAGACCGAGGTGGCGCTGCGCGCTGCTTTCATCGCCATCACCGGGGGCAAGCAGGTGGCCCTGCTGGCACCCACCACGCTGCTGGCCGAACAGCACTACCAGACGCTGGTGGACCGTTTTGCCAAATGGCCGGTCAAGGTCGCCGAGATGAGCCGCTTCCGCTCCGGCAAGGAGATCACCGCTGCGATCAAGGGCATCGCCGACGGCAGCATCGACATCGTGGTCGGCACGCACAAGCTGCTGAGCCAGGACGTGAAGTTCCAGCGCCTGGGCCT
>CAMLDT010000121.1 GCA_946479075.1 uncultured Polaromonas sp. | reverse complement strand
GAAACGCCCTTCGCACCATCAACCGCCAATCGTCAGACCTGCTTGAAATTGCGGAAACCGTGTCTTCGCTCAAGCTGCAGCAAAATGCCGCGCCCGCCGAGATTTCCGCCGCTGGCCAGCTCGTGATGTTGACGCAACGGATTGGTAAATCTGCCAACGAATTCCTGACCATGGAGGGTGTGAGCCCCGAAGCCGTGTTCCTGCTTGGCAAGGACTTGAACTCTTTCAAGGAAATCGCCCAGGGGCTGCAGGAAGGCAGCCCCGAACTCCGGTTGACGGGTTCGAAGGATCCGCAAACACGGGAGCGTCTGGACGCCTTGATGGCGCTGTACGAGCAGACACGTGTTCAGGCTGGCGCGATTCTGGGCAACCTGCAGGGCCTGGTGTCTGCGCGCGAGGCCCAGGCGTCGATCATTTCCGACAGTGAATCCCTGCGCCGTGGCCTGGAGGATATCCAGAGCAAACTTTCTTCCCAGACAGGTCTGGGTGTTGGCGCTCTGACCACGCTGGCGATTGCGGCGGCCTTTGCGCTCCTGTGCGCGGCAGGCCTGGCGCGTTTGCAGGTGCTGGACAGCCGGCAGCGTCAGGGTGTTGCTGAAAGCCAGCGTCTGGAAGCCAAGGGGCAGGAGCAGGACGCCAAGCGCGTCAACGACGCCAACCAGGCAGCCATTTTGCGGCTGATGAACGAGTTGCAAACAGTCGCCGAGGGGGATTTGACCCAGGAGGCCACGGTGACCGAAGACATCACTGGCGCTATTGCCGACTCGGTGAATTACACGGTGGAGGAGTTGCGACAGCTTGTGGGTAACGTGCAAAACACGGCGACCCGCGTGGCACAAACCACGGCGCAGGTGGAGAGTACCTCGACCGAACTGCTGGCCGCTTCGACTGAGCAGTTGCGCGAGATTCGCGAGACCGGCCAGTCCGTGCTTGACATGGCGACCCGAATCAACCAGGTGTCCAGTCAGGCGCAGGAGTCTTCCCAGGTGGCGCGCCAGTCCCTGACTGCTGCCGAATCGGGGCTGCAGGCTGTGCAGAACGCGATCGGCGGTATGAACTCGATTCGCGACCAGATTCAGGAAACCTCCAAGCGGATCAAACGGCTCGGTGAATCTTCCCAGGAGATTGGCGAGATCACCGAGCTGATTTCCGACATTACCGAACAAACCAACGTGCTGGCGCTCAACGCCGCCATTCAGGCGGCGTCTGCCGGTGAAGCCGGACGGGGCTTCTCTGTGGTGGCGGAGGAGGTGCAGCGACTGGCCGAGCGCTCCGCCGATGCGACGCGCCAGATTTCTGCGCTGGTGAAAGCGATTCAGACCGACACGCAGGATGCGGTGGCCGCTATGGAACGCTCGACACAGGGTGTGGTCGAAGGGGCCAAGCTGTCAGACAGCGCCGGTACCGCACTGTCCGAGATTGACCTGGTGTCACGCCGGCTCGCCGACCTGATTGAGCAGATTTCTGCCTCGGCGTCCCGCGAAGCGGAATCGGCCAACGTGGTGGCCGGGAACATCCAGCACATTTTTGCGGTGACAGAGCAGACGGGAGAGGGTACCCGTTCAACCGCACAGCAGGTGCGCGATTTGTCGCGCATGGCAGAGGAGCTTCGGCAATCGGTGTCGCGATTCAAGATTGCCTGAAGCGGCGCGTGTGCTTCGTCCGTCATCCGATTTATGAACCGGCCTGCCATCTATGCAATCGAACGACCTGAATTCAACAGCCGCTGAGGTGGACGTGGCTGTCAATGACCTGGGCCCGCTGGCCTGGGTACTGGATGAACTGCGGAAGTCGCTCGATGGATCAGCCAAGGCCCTGAAGCGGTTTGTCCGCGATGCTGAACTGGCGCGAGGTTCGGATTTGGCCGCGCTGGACGCGAGCCAGTTGCGCATTGCGCGTCAGCAGTTGCACCAGGCCGTGGGCGCGCTGGAAATGGTCGGTCTTGGCGCGCCTGCGCTGCTTCTGCGGTCCATGGAGGCGGCGGTGCAGAAGTTCATTCAGCGCCCGGAGCTCTGCAGCCAGGACGCTGCGACCAAGGTCGAACTCGCGAGTTTTGCCCTCACCGAATACCTCGAAGGGGTTCTGGCCGACAAGCCGGTTTCTGCCGTCTCCCTGTTTCCGCAATACCGCGATGTGCAGACGCTTGTTGGCGCTGACCGCATCCACCCCGCCGACCTCTGGGTGTTCGATATGCGATGGATCGAACCCGTCATGGATTTGTCGGTCGGGGCGCGTGCTTACGACGACGCATCGAGGCAGGTTCTGGACCAGCTGGTTCTGAAGATCATGCGCACGGGAGACGCCCAAGCGGCCCAAAGTTTCAGGGACATGTGTCTGGGTTTTGCGAAGGCCCAGTCGGGCAGTGAGCCCCGGGCCTTCTGGAAAATCGCAGCGGGCTACTTTGAGGGTCTGGCGCACGGCCTCCTGCGGGTTGATCTTCACATCAAGCGCGCAGCCTCGCGCATCCTGCTGCAGTACGCATCCTTTGCAAAAGGCAGCACCGATGCGTCGGACCGTCTGGCCCTGGACCTGTTGTTCTTCTGTTCGCAGGCTGTGCCCGCCAGGGCCGGTGACGCGCCAGTGCTTTCCGCCGTTCGCGCGAGTTATGGTCTGGCCCGCTTCAAGCCAGTCGACTACGAAGCGGTGCAGTTTGGCCGCTTTGATCCGGCTTTGCTGGCCCAGGCCAGGAAGCGGATCGTTTCTGCGAAGGAAACATGGTCATCGTTGACTGCCGGAGACGTGGGCAAATTCAAGAATGTGGCCGACCAGTTCAGTCTGGTGACGGATTCGCTGGTCAAGCTGCATCCGCCCAGCGAACCGCTGGCGCAAGCCCTGTCCCGCGTGATCGACGCGACGGTGCGGTCCGGCCAGGCGCCACCGATTGAACTCGCGCTTGAAGTGGCGACGGCGGTCCTTTATCTGGAAGCCGCGTTTGACGACCTCGATCCGAACGATCCCCAGCTCACCGTGAAGACCGCACGCCTCGCCGAGCGCCTGGAAGGTGTTCGCAACGGCGGCCTCGCACAGCCGATGGAAGCGTGGATGGAGGAGTTGTATCGGCGCGTCAGCGACAAGCAGACCATGGGCAGTGTGGTGGGCGAGCTGCGGATTGCACTCAGTGAGTTGGAAAAGTCTCTTGATCTTTTCTTCCGCAACCCGCAGGACAAGACGGTGCTGTCGGCGGTTCCGGGGCAGTTGTCGCAGATGCGGGGCGTGTTGTCCGTGCTGGGTCTGGATCAGGCTTCCCAGGCGGTGTTGAGGATGAGGGAGAGCGTCGAGCAGATGCTGGTGACCGAGGTGGACGAGCAACTGGCCCGCGCTGCGGGCACGTTTGACCAGCTGGGCAACAATCTCGGCGCCTTGAGTTTCCTGATTGACATGCTGAACTACCAGCCGGCGCTGGCCAAAAAACTATTCGTTTACGACGATGCCAAGGGTGAACTCAAGCCGCTGATGGGGCGCAGCCAGGCCGCTCCCCATGCCGAGGTTTCGGGTGCTGCATATGGCGAGCTCTCCCGTGAAGTGCTGTCTGTGGTTCACGACGCTGCGGCAGGCGCATCGGCTGAAAATCTCAGCGTCAAACTGGATGTGCTTGCAACCCATGCCGCATTGGCAGATCAGCCCGGGCTGGCGCAAACGGCCCGCAATGCGGCTGCGGCTGTGGCGGACAGCGTTCAGGCCGACACCCGTCCGCTGACCGATCTGGTTGCAGCGACGGCGCCGGCCCCGGTTGTGGCGGCCACAGCGTCCCAGGAATTCGAAGAAGACGATTTGCGGGACATCTTCCTGGAGGAAGCCCGCGAGGTTTCGGCACAGGGGCAGGCCGCGCTCGCGGCGCTGGAGAGTGACCCGGGTGATGTGGGCGAGATGACGGTGTTGCGCCGGGCGTTTCACACGCTCAAGGGCAGTTCCCGCATGGTGGGGCTGAACGAGTTTGGCGAAGCAGCCTGGTCCATGGAGCAACTGCTCAACAGCTGGCTGGCTGACCAGAAACCTTCAGACGACATGCTGCGTGCGCTGTGCGTTCAGGCCATGACGGGCTTTGCGTCGTGGATCGATGATATTTCCGCCAACCGCGATGCTGCGCGGAAAGCCGCACCTTTCCGCGCGAGCGCCGACGCCATGCGTACCGAAGGGCGGTTTTTAGCCATCGCCTTGTCGCAATCAGAGGGACAAGTCCCGGCCGAGGCTGGGACAGAGGCTGTTCCGCAGGGGGGAACGGACTTCGATTTTGACTTTTCAATCGATGAGGCACCGGCACCGGCACCGGTGTCGTTGGAAACCGGACCCGAGCAATCGCTGGATCAGATCCAGGGCATCGATTTTGACAGTTTGTCGGCGCTGTCCGGCGCCCCGGCCGTTTCACCCACCCCTGCTGCGGCGTCCTCTGATGTCGTGTTCGAGCTGGACCTTGGGGAGCCAGCACCTGAAGCGGCTGCACAAGCCGACGCGGTCGAGTTGTCGGACACTGATTTTGATGCGCATTTTCTGGCGCCATCTGCGGCCGAGACGGAAGCTGTAGCGCCCGCCCTGCAGGCAGAACCAGCGGCTGATGCAGACCTTGTTTTTGACTTTACGCCACAGCCGCCGGATGCTCCTGCCCAGGCGCCCCACACCGAGCTTCCAGTGAGCTTTGAAGACTTTGGCGAGTCAGCCACCATGGAAACATCCGGGGACGAGCAAGTCAAGGTCATCGGGTCGCTGCGTATTGGCATTCCGCTGTACAACGTCTATCTCAATGAGGCCGACGAATGGTCTCGCCGGCTGGTAACGGAGATCACGGAGTGGAGCATGGAGCGGGGCCAGCCCATCGGGGATTCGCCCCTGGCGCTGACCCACTCGCTGGCGGGGAGCTCATCAACGGTCGGGTTTGATGCCCTCTCCGAAATGGCTCGCGCACTTGAGCATGCCCTGCAGCAATCGCAGGTTCAACCCGGAGATGGCGGGTTCAGAAATGGCCAGTTGTTTATCGATGCGGCTGAAGATATCCGGCGCCTGTTGCACCAGTTTGCAGCCGGCTTTCTCAAGCAGCCGGACCCCAAGATCCTGCAGGCTTTGCGTGACATCGATTTTTCGGAACGTGCCTCGGAACCTGCCGGCCTGGCCTCTGCCGAAAGCGGAGATGCACCGGACCCTGCTGCTGCCGCGACATCACCGTCTGCGGTCGCGGCGGCCCCCGCTAAATTCATCATCAGTGCGGTAACGAGTCCGCCGGTGCGGGTCTCCCCAAGCGCGGAAGAAACGGCACCCGTGGAAAGCGCGACGCCCACCGTTCTGGCGGCTGAGGCTGAGACTGAGGTTGCGGTACCTGCTTCCGGAGCGACGGGTGCGTCTTCCTCGTCTGCTTTTACCGAGGACATCGACGATGAATTCGATGCGGTGGACGCGATCGACCCCGACCTGTTTCCGATTTTTGAAGAAGAAGGCGCCGAACTGATGCCGCAGTTGGCTGCTGCGCTGCGGCAGTGGTCGGCGCGGCCAGACAATTTGGGCGCGCGCAATGAGGTGTTGCGGGCCTTGCATACGCTCAAGGGCAGTGCCAGGTTGGCCGGAGCCATGCGCCTGGGGGAAATGGCCCACCGCATCGAGTCCGATATTGAACACATGGGCTCGGATGCTGCCGCCTCGCAGGACTTCGATTCCCTGCTGGCGACCTTTGACAGCATGCAGGCGAACTTCGAGGCCTTGCGGCACGCCGGCGCCGCAGACACCCCTGAATCGCTGCAGCCGTTGTCGGCGCAGGATGTTGGCGCCGCGCAGGAAGAAATGGCCGGCACGAACGGGTCGGCCGTGGTGCCCGCGGCGGGGCGCAAGGTGGCCATGTCGATGGCGCAGGCGACCGCGTTGCAACCTTTGCGTCCGTCGGCGTCGGGGTCTATCCGTGTGCGTTCGCAGTTGCTTGACCGCATGGTCAACCAGGCCGGTGAAGTGATGATTACACGCTCGCGCCTTGAAGCTGAACTGAACCAGTTGCGTGGCTCGCTCAACGACCTCAGCGGCAACCTGAACCGCCTGCGCTCGCAGTTGCGGGACGTTGAACTGCATTCGGAAACACAGATGCAGTCCCGTCTGCAACAGGCCAAGGAAGCGCAGCTCGGATTTGATCCGCTGGAGTTCGACCGGTTTACCCGTGTTCAGGAACTCACACGCATGATGGCGGAGTCCGTCAACGACGTGGCAACCGTTCAGCGCACCTTGCAGCGCACGGTGGAAGCAACCGAGGACGACCTGATCGCGCAGGCTCGCCAGACCCGCGAGCTGCAGCGCGACTTGCTGCGCACCCGCATGGTGGAGTTTGAGGGCATTTCGGAGCGCCTCTACCGGGTGGTGCGGCAGGCATCCAAAGAAACCGGCAAGCAGGTGCGGCTGGATCTGCAGGGCGGCACCATTGAGATGGACCGTGGCATGCTCGACCGCATGACACCGGCGTTTGAGCATCTGCTTCGCAATTGCGTGGCGCATGGCATCGAAGACCCCGAAGCCCGCACGGGCGCCGGCAAGGACGCCAGTGGGCTCATCACCGTGAGCGTTCAGCAGTCGGGCAACGACGTATCCGTGGAGTTCCGCGATGACGGGGCGGGCTTGAACCTGCAACGTATTCGCGAGAAGGCCGCGGCCTCCGGTCTGATCGCAGCGGGCCAGCAAATCGGCGACGATGAAGCTGCCAACCTGATATTCATGCCCGGGTTTTCCACGGCTTCGCAGGTCACGGAACTGGCCGGCCGCGGCATTGGCATGGACGTCGTGCGCTCCGAAGTCAATGCGCTGGGTGGCAGGATCGAGACCACCACCGTGGCGGGCCAGGGCACCAACTTCAAGCTGGTGCTGCCACTGACCACAGCGGTGACGCAGGTGGTCATGCTGCGCGCGGGCGGCTCCTCGGTGGGCGTGCCCGCCAACGTGGTGGAGACCGTCCGCCGGATTTCCGCCAGGGATCTGCAGCAGGCCTACAACAGCGGTGTGCTGGATGTGGCCGGCGAGAGTGTGCCCTTCTTCTGGTCAGGTGCACTGCTGCAGGCCTCGCGCCGCAGCAACGAGCCTCAGGGCAAAACCGCACCCGTGGTGATTTTCCGGAGCGCCGCGCAGCGCATCGCCTTGCACGTTGATGAGGTGCTGGGCAACCAGGAGGTGGTGGTGAAGAATCTGGGCCCCCAGCTGTCGCGGCTGCCGGGTCTGGCGGGCATGTCGGTGCTGGCCTCGGGCGCGGTGGTGCTGATCTACAACCCGGTGGCGCTCGCTACAGTGTATGGGCAGCAGGCGCGCGGCTGGAGTTCCGACAGCGCCGAGCCGCACATGCTGGAGCAGCCGGCGGGCAGCCCGTCAGAAGGCGCCAGCGTGGTTGTGGCCCCGGCGATGCCGGTGGCGCCGCAGATTCCGCTTGTTCTCGTGGTGGACGATTCCATCACCGTGCGGCGCGTGACCCAGCGCCTGCTGCAACGCGAGGGCTACCGCGTTGCCATGGCCGCAGACGGCCTGCAGGCGCTTGAGCGCTTGCAGGAAGAAATGCCTACCGTGGTGCTGTCGGACATCGAGATGCCGCGCATGGACGGCTTCGACCTGGCACGCAACATCCGCGGCGACGTGCGCCTGAGCAGCTTGCCCATCATCATGATCACGTCGCGGATCGCCGAGAAGCACCGCGAACATGCCAAGGAGCTCGGCGTCGATCACTACCTTGGCAAGCCCTACGCCGAAGACGAACTGCTCAGCCTGATTCGTCACTACTGCAACGCTGAGCTGGCGGCTTGAAGAAAAATCGGCCTCCAGCCCTTACGCAGCAAGCGCATACAGCTATAAAAAACATAGCGTGAATTTCAGGCGGCCTTTTTGACAGGGGCATAACGCAGCAGGGTCAGCGCCCTCGCTTCCTCGTGTTTGACCACCGGAAGCGGATAGTCCTTCCCGAGTTCGATGCCGGCTGCGGACAGTTCGACAGGCGTTGCGAGCCACGGGCTGTGCAAAGCGGTCCCGGTGAGCCCCGCCAGTTGCGGCAAATACCTGCGGATGAACTTGCCTCCGGCGTCGAACTTTTCACTCTGGGTGACCGGGTTGAATATCCGGAAGTAGGGCTGGGCATCGCATCCGCTGCTTGAAGCCCATTGCCAGCCGCCGTTGTTGGCAGACAGGTCAAAGTCATTGAGATGTGTGGCGAAATAGGCTTCGCCCCAGCGCCAGTCGATGCCCAGGTCCTTCACCAGAAAACACGCAGTCACCATGCGCAGCCGGTTGTGCATATAACCTGTCTGCTTGATCTGTGCCATCGCCGCATCGACCAGCGGGTAACCGGTTTGGCCCGCACACCAGGCGTGAAAGAGCGTGCGGGCAGCGTCCCCCTGCTCCCACTGGATGGCGTCGTATTCGGGCTTGAAGGACGCGGTGGCCACATGCGGGAAGTTGCTGAGGATCTGCGCATAAAAATCACGCCACACGAGTTCGCTGAGCCAGATCCGGGCGCCTTCACTGCCTCCTTGCTGCATGCGCAGGGCCGTGGCAGCCAGTTCCCGGATGGACACCGTGCCAAAGCGCAGGTGCACGCCCAGGTAACTCGGGCCCTTGACCGCCGGAAAGTCGCGTGTCACGTGGTATTGGTCCATGCGTGCCACGAACTCATCGAACAACTGCCTGCCGCCTGAGCTGCCGACGGGCATTTTCAGCGCGGCAAGATTGGTGGCTTCAAACCCCAAGGCGGCCAGTTCCGGAACGGGTGCGCGCAGGGGCGCAGGCAAGGGCGCCAGCGCTGCAGCATGTGTGTCCACAGGGTAGGCCCGCAGGTAGAAGGCGTCCACTTTTTTCAGCCAGGCGTTCTTGTACGGGGTAAAGACGCTGTAGGGGCGCCCGGCCTGCGTCAGGATTTCCTGCCGTTCGAAAATCACATGGTCCTTGAAGGTGTGAAAGGCGGTGTCCGATTGCGCGAGGGCCGACGCCGCCTGCTGGTCCCTCAAAAGTGACTGCGGTTCGTCGTCATGGTTCGCAAAAACCGCGTTGACCGCCAGGCTGGAAGCCAGTTGTGCAATGGCTTCGGCGGCCCGGCCATGAAGCGTGATGAGACCCGCACCGCTGACGCCATGGCGGTCTGCGAGCTGGCGCAACTGGCGATCCAGGTCAAGCAGCGATTCGCGGATGAATTCGACCCGGCGGTCGGCGCGGGGCAAGCTGTCGAGAATGTCGCGGTCGAACACGAAGACGCAAAAAACCTGGCGGCATGTCTTGAGGGCGTGGTACAGGGCCGCGTTGTCCTGGCCGCGCAAGTCCCGGCGGAACCACATCAAACCCCGGTCGTATTGCTTGTTCATGGGTGGAAAAATTTGTCATGGCGGGTGATGGCCGCAGGCGGGGTTATTCCGCAAGCGCCGGCGCCCTGCGCGTAAAATCAGCGCATGCCCATGGATTCTGCACCGATCAACCTCACCCATCACTTCCTGATCGCCATGCCCGGTCTGGACGATGAGGCTTTTGCCCGAAGTGTGGTGTACATGTGTGAACACAGCGACCGGGGCGCACTGGGACTCGTGATCAACAAGCCGAGCGACATCAACCTGAAAAGCCTGTTCGACAAGGTCGCCCTGCCCCTGCGGCGTGACGACCTGACGGAGTCTCCTGTTTTCCAGGGTGGCCCGGTCCAGACCGAGCGGGGCTTTGTGCTGCATGAGTGCATGCTGGCCGGCAGCGAGGCGGTCTATGCATCGACCATGACGATTCCGGGCGGGCTGGAGATGACAACGTCCAGAGACGTGCTGGAAGCGCTGTCCACCGGCGCCGGACCGCGCAAGGTCTTCGTTTCGCTCGGGTATTCGTCCTGGGGAGAAGGGCAGCTGGAGTCTGAAATTTCTGAAAACAGCTGGCTGACCGTTGAAGCGGATTTGTCGCTGATCTTTGACACGCCGGTCGAGCAGCGGTACGACAAGGCTTTGCGCTTGCTGGGCCTGGAAAGCTGGATGCTGTCGCCGGAGGCTGGCCACGCATGATGGCACAGGCCCCGCCTGTCACGGCCGCCCCTCTGCAAACATTCGTCGCTTTCGATTTCGGCCTCAAACGCACCGGGGTGGCCACCGGGAACCGGCTGACACGCACGGCCACACCGCGCGGCAGCATCGCCGCTGAAGGCGATTCCCGTTTCCAGGCGATTGCCCTGACGATTCAGGAATGGCAGCCCGACGCGCTGGTTGTGGGCATCCCGTATCACCCAGACGGCGCCAGCCATGAAAACACCGGCCGTGCCCTGAAGTTTGCCCGCCAGCTGCGCGGCCGTTTCCGGCTGCAGGTTTTCGAGGTGGATGAGCGTTACAGCACCACGGAAGCCCTGGCGCAGGGCGCGGCGGATGCCGATGCCGCGTCTGCCTGCATAATCCTCCAGCAGTTTTTAAGGAGTCTTCCATGAGCAGTATGCGGCAGCCTCACGCGTTGCACCAGGGTGCGCGCAACCCCGGGCAGGGCCTGGCATGAGCAGCCTGACGCTGGACGCCGAGGGCCTGTACCGCGAGGTGCTGCGTGCCATGCAGCAATGGCTGGCGGGTCCCGGCAGAAAACCACGTCTGGTGGGCGTTGCATCAGGCGGGGTCTGGCTGGCCGAGCGCCTGCGCACCGACCTGGGCCTGACGGAGGAGGCCGGCACCCTGTCGTCGGCCATGCATCGTGACGAT
>CAMLDT010000120.1 GCA_946479075.1 uncultured Polaromonas sp. | reverse complement strand
AAAAATGGGGTCGAGCTCGAACTCGCTTCGCTCAGACAATCGCTCGCCCTGATCCATTTTTCGCTGCGCTCCTCGGCCCAGCCCGACGGGTGGGGGGAGAAGACCAACACCGAATTCAATCCGGAATCCTTGAAGGGCGGGGGGTTGGGAGTCGTGAGTTCTAACTACTGTCCACGGCGAACCGGCGACGCAGCGTGACGCAGAAAGCTAAGAGGAAACGTCCCCTGAATCCCCCGCGCCCGAGTCCATCGAATCCACCGGCGTCGCCTCCCTGACCAGCTGATCCAGCGCCTGCGCCACCACACCGTGGGTCTGCACCGGCCTGAGCAGGCCCTGGCGGATCAGCTTTTCGCAGCTGCGTTTGGTCATGGAATGCGGCTGGCCGCCGTGGCTGACGAACATGAACAGGGTGCCGCGGGTGCTGGCCCAGATCAGCTGGGCGCGCAGCCAGCGGCGCTTGGAGTGCAGGTCCACCCAGCTGCCTTCGCGCAAACCGGCCAGCACCTGTTCGGCACTGGCAGCATCGGTCTGCGGATCGGGTTCGTCCGCGCCGGCGTCCATGACCGGCAGAACTTGCGCCTCCCCATACTCCGGCGCTTCGCCGAGTTCGGCCGGCCCCGACGGCAGGGTTTCCTCGAAGCCGGCGTCGTCCAGCTCCTGTGGCGCCAGCCAGGGCTGGCCGGCGGCCTTGGCCTTGCGCTGCTCGGGCGTTGCGGGAAGGATCTCGCTGGCGTCGGGTGCGTCGGCCAGCGCCACATCAAGCGGCGCGGCTTCGGACTCGACCGCATCACGGCGGCTGCGCACCCGGCGCAGCTTGAGCACCGGCCGGTGCAGCTTTTCCATGGTGCTGAAAAACGCCTCGGTCTCGCGCGGGTCCTGGCCCAGCAAGGCCAGCCCTTCATGCAGACGGGCGAGCATGCCGGGAATCAGCTCGATCAGTTGCCCCGGCCGCTTGAGCGTGACCTGGGGCTTGACGCTCCACAGCAGGTCGCTCACCAGCGACCCGTAGCCGCCGGGGTCGATCTGGCGGCGCGTGTCGGTCAGGCGCGCATGGGCCATGACCAGCGCCCAGGGACCGAACAGGAAGTCCAGCACCACGCCGGGCACCTGGTCCAGGTCGGCGCGCAGGCTCATGTCGAAAGCGATCTGGTCGGCCTGGCTCTGGCGCTCCTCGGCAAACTGCATGGTCTGGCGCATGCTGCTGCGCTGCGCCTTTTCATGGCGGTCCTGCGCATCCCAGGTGGCCTGCAGGTCGCCGAGCGCATCGCCGAAAGGCCGGGCGTCGGTGATCTCCAGCGCGTTGAGCGCATTGAAGGCGTCGGTGACCGAGCTGAAAAAAGCCTGGAACTCGGGACTGCCCTCGTGGTTGTACTTGAAGCTGCGCTGCGCCACACGCTCCATCAGGCGGCGGCCGGGGTGGTTTTCCTCGCTGAAAAAACGCGAGTCCACCATGGCCAGGCGCAGCAGCGAAGGCTCCAGCGCAACGATGGCTTCGCGCACCGGCACCAGCAAGCGCGGGTCCTGGGCCACCTGGTTGACCAGCTGGCGCACCACCTCCATGCCCAGCACCTGGCCGACGTGGGTGGCTTCCTTCTTCAGCTGCGTGCGCACCAGCGCGCGCTCGCGGGCCCGGCCGTACACGCCCCAGACCTGCGAGCTCAGCTGGCTCAGCACATCGATGATGCGTGAGGCGCTTTCCGGCGTATCCACCTCGGCCTCCAGCTCGGCAGCGGGCAGCAGCGGACGGGAGGGATCACTGCGTGTGCCGTGATAGGCACGGTCCTCGTCGCGGGTCCGCTGTGGCCGCGCCTCCAGCGGCGCCGGCGCCGAGTCCGGCGTTGCCTTGAGCGCGATCAGCTCTTCCTCGATGGTCGCGTAATAGGACGGCGTCAGCCCGTGGCCGGACTGGCTGCCGCCGCGAACCAGGAAGTCCTGGAACATCGCGCCCTTGATCTCGTCGTTGGACAGGTCGGCATAGTGCGAGGGCTGACGGGCCAGGGGCTCGTCCGAGACATAACCAAAACCCACCGGGCTGGCCGCGCTGCCTCGTCCAGGGGGCGGCCCGCTGCTGCTCAGGGGGGCGGGGGCGCTCACACGCACGGCGGCCGGCGTGGGCAGGACCCGGTAACTGGCCGCACGCACCTGGGCCAGCTCCAGCAGGTTGATCAGCTTTTCGTACACGCGCCGGATTTCACGCCCCAAGGGCTCGGCGAGGTGCTTGATCCACAAGCTGTAAATGGCCGGGTCGCTGTGGGCCGTGGCCACCAGTTCGCGCAGGGTTTGCGCATAAACCTGGGGACGCACCGGATTGAATTCGGGGTTGACGTTGGCCAGCCCCTGCGCCGAACTCATCAGCGCGTCGAGCTCGGCCAGCGCCTGGCTGACCGCGGGCAGCAGGTGCTGCAGCAGCCGGGATGACTCGATGCCTTCTTCCACCTCTGCGTCGTCCACCAGCGAAAACAGGTCGGCCTCCGCCCCGGAAAGCAGCGCTGGCGCAGCCCCGGAGACCTTGCGTGCATTGACCGGCGCGGGTGTTGCGCTGGTGAAGGCCTTGAGCAGCTCGCTCCGGTAGCGCTCGCACCAGCCCTGCTTGTGTTTGAGCAGTTCGCGCCAGGCCTGGCCGAACTCGTCGCGCTCGGCCACCTTCATGCTTTGGGTTTCGGCCAGTTGCAGGCCGGCCACCGCATGGTCGATGCAATGCGCCAGCGCAGGGCTGGCGGCATCGGCGGCTTCCTGCAGGCAGCGCTCAAAAACGCTGGCCCTGGCGGCCGGACTGGGAGGCGGATTGTGTGACAAAGCAGTGAGAAATCAGGTGATTTTTTTCGCAAAAACCCGCGCGCGGCACGGCCTCCCAGTGTGGGCGTAAGCCCCGCCGTGCCGATGAAGCGGGCCGAATTATCTTGTAACGATTTCTAACCTGTGGGACCGCAAAAACAGAGCCGCTTACATTTGCGCTGCGCGCGGCATCCACGCTGGCTGATGGCTGCGGGCCACGCGCCTGGCCCGATGACCGTCAAAAGTTTCAAGCCAAATCGGCCTCCAGCCCAAGGAGGACAAGCGTATCCAGCTATCAATTGAGGAGCAAGGCTGACATCTGCAGCATTTGCTGGTCAGGCAAGGTCCGCGCTGCTTCGCAGGAGGAACGCCGATACGGCCACAAAAAAGCCGCCACAAACCGTTGCAGTTTGTGGCGGCATGGCACGCCCCCAAAGCCGGGGCAACGCTGCGACGCGTCGCCTCAGGATGTGCGGCAGCCTGCTCAGTTGGGGATCAGCACCTTGTTGACCACGTGGATCACGCCGTTGGACTGGTACACATTGGCAATCGTCACCATGGCGGTCCCGCCCTTTTCGTCGGTCACCATGACGTTGGAACCGCTGGTGGTCACCACCAGGGTGTCACCGCTGGCGGTGGTCAGCATCGCGCGGCCATTGCCGGCCATCACACGCTGGCTCAGCGCGGCGGCATCCAGGCGCCCAGGCACCACGTGGGCCGTCAGCACCTTGGTCAGGATGGCCTTGTTTTCAGGCTTCAGCAAAGAATCAACGGCGCCCGGTGGCAAGGCGGCAAAAGCGTCGTTGGTCGGTGCAAACACGGTGAAGGGGCCGGCGCCTTTCAGGGTATCGACCAGGCCGGCGGCCTTGACCGCGGCCACCAGCGTGGTGTGGTCTTTGGAATTGACGGCGTTGTCGATGATGTCCTTGTTCGGGAACATGGCGGCACCGCCCACCATCACGGAAGGCCCGCTGGACATGTTGCTGCCCGACATGCCGCCTGCGCAGGCGCTGAGAAGAACGGCGACGCCGGCGGCGATGAGTAGTTTTTTCATGGAAGACTCCTTGATGAATCGTTGCTTGTGTCTCTGTGAAATCCGCCACAGCGCGCTGGCGCTTTCAAAGGCGCCTGTCCACAGTACGCAGCAAGTCGCGCATCGGATGTAGGACGGCAGCAGCAATCCGGGGGGCCAGGCCGCCCGACCCAAAACAAACGGCACCCGAAGGTGCCGCCTGTGAGCCGGTCATTCCAGCATCATGCAAAATTGGCCGCCAGCCCTTGCCAGGCCAACGCCATCAGCTATGAAATTGATAGTGATCAGGCGGCCGCAGCGGCCTTCACTTTCAGGCGCCAGGCATGCAGCAGCGGCTCGGTGTAGCCGCTCGGCTGCGCCAGGCCCTTGAGCACCAGGTCGAGCGCCGCCTGGTAGGCGGCCGAGGTGCTGAAGTTGCCAGCCATCTTCTTGTAGAGCGGGTCACCAGCGTTCTGGCCATCCACCACCGCGGCCATGCGCTCAAAGGTTTCGATGACCTGCTCTTTGCTCACCACGCCGTGCAGCAGCCAGTTGGCGATGTGCTGGCTGCTGATGCGCAGTGTGGCGCGGTCTTCCATCAGGCCGACGTTGTGGATATCGGGCACCTTGGAGCAACCCACGCCCTGGTCGATCCAGCGCACCACGTAGCCGAGGATGCCCTGCGCGTTGTTGTCGAGTTCCTGCTGCTTTTCGGCATCGGACCAGTTCGGCGATGCCGCCACCGGGACTTCCAGCAAGCCGGTGAGCAGCTTGTCCTGCTCGGCGCGGGCGTCAATTTTTTCCAGTTCCTGCTGCACGTCCGCCACGCTGACCTGCAGGTAGTGCAGCGCATGCAGGGTGGCCGCGGTGGGCGACGGCACCCAGGCGGTGTTGGCGCCGGCTTTCGGGTGGGCGATCTTTTGCGTCAGCATGGCGGCCATCAGGTCCGGCATGGCCCACATGCCCTTGCCGATCTGCGCCTTGCCGCGCAGGCCGCAGGCCAGGCCGACCAGCACATTGCTCTTTTCGTAAGCGGCAATCCAGGCGCTGGCTTTCATGTCGCCCTTGCGGATCATCGGGCCGGCGTACATGGCGGTGTGCATCTCGTCGCCGGTGCGGTCCAGGAAGCCGGTGTTGATGAAGGCCACGCGTGCGGCGGCTTCGGCAATGCAGGCCTTGAGGTTGACGCTGGTGCGCCGCTCCTCATCCATGATGCCGAGCTTGACGGTGTTGGCGGGCAGGCCCAGCAGCGCCTCGACGCGGCCAAACAGCTCGGACGCAAACGCCACTTCGGCCGGGCCGTGCATCTTGGGCTTGACGATGTAGATGGAGCCGGTGCGCGAGTTGACGATGGCTTCCTTGCCGATGCGCTGCAGGTCGTGCATGGCAATCGCCACGGTCACCACGGCGTCGAGGATGCCCTCGGGAATCTCCTTGCCGCCGTCGTACAGGATGGCCGGATTCGTCATCAGGTGGCCGACATTGCGCAGGAACATCAGCGAGCGGCCGTGCAGCGTGAGCGGCTGGCCGTCGGCGGTGGTGTAGTCGCGGTCCGGGTTCAGGCCGCGCGTGAAGGTCTTGCCGTTTTTGGTGACGCTTTCGGTCAGCGTGCCCTGCAGGATGCCCAGCCAGTTGCTGTACGCCAGCACCTTGTCGTCGGCATCGACCACGGCCACGGAATCTTCCAGGTCAAGGATGGTGGACAGGGCCGCTTCGAGCACCAGGTCGCTCACGCCGGCCGGGTCGGTCTTGCCGATGGCGGTGCTGCGGTCGATGCGGATGTCGAGGTGCAGGCCGTTGCGCGCCAGCAGCACGGACGACGGCGCCGCAGCGTCGCCCTGGTAACCCACAAATTGGGCCGGGTCGGCCAGGCCGGTGCTGCCGGCGGCGGTCTTCACCGTCAACTGGCCGTTGTCCACGGTGTACAGCGTGGCGTCCTTGTGCGAGCCGCTGGCCAGCGGCACGGCCTGGTCCAGCACCTCGCGTGCAAAGGCAATCACCTTGGCGCCGCGGATCGGGTTGTAGCCCTTGCCCCCTCCGCCCAATTTTGTGGCGCCATCGGTTTCCGGGATGGCGTCGGTGCCGTAGAGCGCGTCATACAGCGAGCCCCAGCGCGCGTTGGCGGCGTTGAGGGCGTAACGCGCGTTCAGCACCGGCACCACCAGTTGCGGGCCGGCCTGGATGGCGAGTTCGGCATCGACGTTGGCGGTGGTCGCCTGCACGTCGTCCGGCACCGGCACCAGGTAACCAACGGATTCGAGGAAGGCGCGGTAGGCCGCCATGTTCTGGATGGGGCCGGGGTTGGCCTTGTGCCAGTTGTCCATCTCGGTTTGCAGGCGGTCACGCTCGGCCAGCAGGGCCAGGTTTTTCGGCGCCAGATCGCTGACGATGGCATCAAAACCTTTCCAGAAGACCTCGCTGCTGATGCCGATGCCGGGCAACACCTTGTCATCGACGAAGCGTTGCAAAACCGTGGCCACCTGCAGGCCGTGAAGTGATGTACGGGGGGTCGTTGTTGTCATGGTGAAACCTCAGGAAAAAAATGAAAAAGAAGGCAGCCGGAACCGTTGCTCAGGCCGCAAAAAAATCAAGCACATCACGCAGGTTGCTGCCGGTGCGCGCAGGAACCGTGCCGAGCTCTTCAAACGGCAGCCCGTAACGATTGACCCACAGCGTCGGAAAGCCATACCAGGTCGCGCCCAGCGCATCCCATCCGTTGCAGCTCACAAAAGCGATCTGGCGCGCAGGCAGGCCGGTGGCCTGCGGGCCCAGCGCATACGCATCCGGGTGGGTCTTGTATTTGCGGATGACATCGACACTGAGCACATGATCGAGCAGCCCTTCGAGCCCGGCAGAACGCACCGCGACGTCCAGCATGCCGGGGTCGCCGTTGGACAGGATGCCGGTGACGATGCCGCGCGCCTTCAGCGCCTGCAGGACCTCGCGGGTTTCCGGAAAGGCCGAGAGATGCCGGTATTGGTTCATCAGGCGCTCTTCGCTCGTCGCGCTCAGGTCCAAGCCCAAACGCTTGCAGGCATAACGCAGGCCGGCGCGCGTCAGGTCCCAGAAGGGCTGGTAATGCGCACCACCGTTGCTGGTGGTCACCAGCCGGGTGTATTCGATCTGCTTGTCGCGCCAGAGCACCCCCAGCGCCTGGCCCTGGCCGGGAAACAGTTGCTCCGCGAGCAGGCCGACGCTGTACACGTCAAACAGCGTGCCGTAGGCATCAAACAGGACGGCGCGTGCAGCCGTGCTGCCCGCCTTGGGAATTTTCATTCCATCACTGTATTCGATACTTTGATAATTATTAAATACTCACAAAGTCATTTATCCATGACTTTTTGGCACGTAATTAAGGGTGAGGGTGGATTGATCGACGCGCGCGTGGCGCCGGGTTTAGCGCGCCCAACGCAAGACCAGCGGGTCCAGGCGCCGCGCCGTCGCCAGCAAGCCCGCGCGCGTGTCGGGATGCATGGCCGTAAAAGGATGGCGCGGCGCTTCACAGTCAATCACCCCACCTTCTTTCATCAGCGCCTTGGCCGCCAGCAGCCCGGCCTGCCGGTTCTCGTAATTGATCAGCGGCAACCACCGCTGGTACAGGGCGCAGGCCTGCTCGTGGTCGCCTGCGCGATGGGCCTCGATGATGGGGCGGATGCCGTCCGGATAGGCGCCGCCCGTCATGGAGCCGGTGGCGCCGGCATCCAGGTCGGGCAGCAGGGTGATGGCCTCTTCACCGTCCCACGGCCCCTGCACGGCGTCGCCGCCCAGGCGGATCAGCTCGCGCAGCTTGGTGGCAGCCCCCGCCGTCTCGATCTTGAAATAGGCCACGTGTTCGATCTCGCGTGCCATGCGCGCGAGAAAAGCGGCTGACAGCACGGTGCCGCTGGCTGGCGCATCCTGGATCATGAGGGGGATATCGACCGCATCGGACAGGCGTGCATAAAACTCGTAAATCTGCGGTTCGCTGACGCGAAAGGTGGCGCCGTGGTACGGCGGCATGACCATCAGCATGGCGGCGCCCATGTCCTGGGCCCGCCGGCTTCGCTCGGCGCAGACCCGGGTCCCGTAGTGCGTGGTGGTTACGATCACCGGGACGCGGCCGTCCACGTGTTCGAGGATGCTGCGGGTCAGGGTCTCGCGCTCCGCGTCGGACAAGGCGAACTGCTCTGAAAAATTGGCCAGGATGCAGATGCCGTCGGACCCCGCATCGATCATGAAATCAATGCAGCGTTTCTGGCTCGCAATATCCAGCTCGCCGGTTTCAGTGAAAGTGGTGGGCGCCACCGGAAAGATGCCGCGATAACGCGCTTGCAGGGAAGTGATCATGGAAGGGTCCGCCATGCAGTCAATGGGAGTGTCGGGGGACGTCGGAGCCACGGCAGCCAACGAGAAAGTCGAAATCGCAGCCCTCGTCGGCCTGCAGCACGTGGTCCACATAAAGCCGCTGGTAGCCGCCACGCATGCCGGCCGCGCCGGTGTTTTCGAGAGCGGCGAGGCGGCCGGCCAGTTCCTCATCGCTGATGTCCAGATGCAGCCGCCCGGCCTCGCAGTCCAGCTCGATCCAGTCGCCGTCCCGCACAGCGGCCAATGGCCCGCCCGCCGCGGCCTCCGGCGCCACATGCAGCACCACGGTGCCGTAGGCCGTGCCACTCATGCGCGCGTCGGAAATGCGCACCATGTCCTTGACACCCTGGCGCAGCAGCTTGGGCGGCAAGCCCATGTTGCCGACCTCGGCCATGCCCGGATAACCCTTGGGGCCGCAGTTTTTCATGACCATCACACAGCTCGCATCGATATCGAGGTCTTCATCCACAATGCGCGCCTTGTAGTGCTCCAGGTTTTCGAACACCACCGCGCGGCCACGATGCCTGAGCAGTTCGGGCGAGGCGGCCGAGGGCTTGAGCACCGCGCCGCGCGGCGCCAGGTTTCCGCGCAGGATGCAGATGCCGCCGTCGGCGATCAGGGGCTTGTCCAGCGGCCGGATCACCTCGTCGTTGTAGCTGGGCGCATCGCGCACGTTGTCCCAGATGGACCGGCCGTTGACGGTCAGCGCACCCGGGTGGGGCAACAGCCCGTTTTCGCCCAGACGCCGCAGCACCGCCGGCAGGCCGCCCGCGTAGTAGAACTCTTCCATCAGAAACCGCCCGGAAGGCATGAGGTCCACGATGGTGGGCGTGCCGCGCCCCAGCTGGACCCAGTCCTCCAGCGCCAGCGGCACACCGATGCGCCCGGCGATGGCCTTGAGGTGAATCACCGCGTTGGTGGAGCCGCCAATGGCAGCATTGACACGGATCGCATTTTCAAAGGCTTCGCGTGTGAGGATCTTCGACAGCGTCAGCCCTTCGCGCGCCATGTCGACAGCGCGTGCGCCCGACAGCTGCGCCAGGACGTAGCGGCGCGCGTCCACCGCCGGAATCGCTGCATTGTGCGGCAGCGAGGTACCCAGCGCTTCGGCCATGCAGGCCATGGTGGAAGCGGTTCCCATGGTGTTGCAGGTGCCGGCCGAGCGCGACATGCCTGCCTCGGCAGCGAGAAACTGGTGCAACTGGATTTCACCGGCTTTCAGGGACTCATGCAGTTGCCACACGGCCGTGCCCGAGCCGATGTTTTTGCCTTCGAGCTTGCCGTTGAGCATGGGACCGCCGGTCACCACGATGGCCGGGATGTCGCAACTGGCCGCGCCCATCAACAGCGCCGGTGTGGTCTTGTCGCAACCGGTCAGCAGCACCACCGCATCGATGGGATTGCCACGGATCGCCTCTTCCACATCCATGCTCGCGAGGTTGCGCGTCAGCATGGCCGTCGGCCGGAGATTGGATTCCCCGTTGGAGAAGACCGGGAACTCCACCGGGAACCCACCGGCCTCCGAAATGCCGCGCTTGACATGCTCCGCAATCTTGCGGAAGTGGGCGTTGCAGGGCGTGAGTTCCGACCAGGTGTTGCAGATGCCGATGATGGGCCGGCCGTCGAACTCGTGATCGGGTATGCCCTGGTTCTTCATCCAGCTTCGGTACATGAAGCCGTTCTTGTCGGCGGAACCGAACCATTCGGCAGATCTCAGTTTTCGTTGGGGGCTTGTCATGGGTAATACGCTTGGATCATTTCAGGAAGGTTTGCCCCGGCGGCTTGTCAACAGGCGCTGCAGCAGGCAAAAAACAAACAGCAGCACGCCCACCACAATGCGCGTCCACCAGGAGCTGAGACTGCCGTCAAAAGAGATCAGGGTCTGGATGATCCCCAGCATCAGCACGCCGAACAGGGTGCCCACCACATAACCCACGCCACCGGTGAGCAGCGTGCCGCCGATCACCACCGCCGCGATGGCATCCAGCTCCATGCCCGTGGCATGCAGGCCGTAGCCCGAGAGCATGTAGAAGGTAAACACCACGCCGGCCAGGGCCGAGCAAAAACCCGAAAGGGTGTACACGCCAATCAGTGTTGCGCGCACCGGCAACCCCATCAGCAGGGCCGACTGCTCATTGCCGCCAATGGCGTAAACCGCGCGGCCGAAGGGCGTGCAGTGCGCGATGAACACCGCGGCCAGCAGCACGGCGATGGCAAGCACGGCGCCAACGGACAGGGACGCCCCCTCCCACAGCGGCAGGCGCCACTGCGAGATCTCCGAATAGACCTCGTTGGTCATGCTGATGGAATCCACACTGATCAGGTAACACAGGCCACGCGCCAGAAACATGCCGGCCAGCGTCACGATGAAAGGCTGCAGGCGAAAACGCTCGATCAGAAAACCCATGAAAGCGCCGAACAGCGCCCCCATCAGGAGCACCAGCGGAATCACGAGGGCCGGGCTCCAGCCCCGGTGTTCTATCAGGGCGGCCGACACCATGGTGGTCAGCGCCACCACCGAGCCGACGGACAAATCGATGCCTCCCGACAGAATGACAAAGGTCATGCCCACCGCAACGATGATGAGGAAG
>CAMLDT010000119.1 GCA_946479075.1 uncultured Polaromonas sp. | reverse complement strand
GATCGGCGGCAGCATCGCACGCGCCAACAACAACGGCCGGCGCTTCGAGCAAAGCACCCTCGGCGTTGACGCGCTGTACATGTTCAACCGCAGCAATTTCCGGCCGTTCCTGCTGGCCGGCATCGGCGCCGAACAGGACAAGCTTCCCAACGCCCGCAAAACCTCGCCCTACCTGAACCTGGGCGTTGGCTTTCAGGTGGGTTTGTCGGACCAGTGGTTCATGCAGGCTGACCTGCGCCGCACGCGGACCTATCTGCGCGACAACACCTTTGGCTTCGACCGTGCCAACAACAGCTCGCTCAATGTGGGCTTCAGCTATTACTTTGACAAGCCGGCGCGGCCGATGCCGGCGCAGTACACACCGCCACCTGCCGCACCCGTGACGCAGGCCCCGCCGCCACCTCCACCACCGGCGCCCGCCCCGGCCCGCTTCGAGCGCGTGACCCTGTCTGCGACCGAACTATTCGAGTTTGACCGCGCCGACCTGCGCCAGCCGCAACCCAAGCTCGACCAGATTGCACAGGCCCTCAGTGGTGGCAATTTCAACGGTGACATCACTGTCACGGGATACACCGACCGCATTGGTTCTGACGCATACAACATGAAGCTGTCCCAGCGCCGCGCAGAAGCCGTCAAGAACTACCTCACCGGCAAGGGCGTGCCCGCCAGCCGCCTGACGGCAGTCGGCAAGGGCGAAAGCAACCCCGTGGTCAATTGCAACGACCGCAACCAGGCGGCTCTGATTGCCTGCCTGGCACCGAATCGGCGGGTTGAAGTCGAGGAAATCGTGATCGAACGCCGCGTCAACTGAAGCTGCGTTTCCGAAAAAAAAGCCCCGTACGCCGGGGCTTTTTTTTATGCAGGCGGTAGCGTTAAGGAGGCAGCGTTACTTCGCGCCCAGGCCCATAGCACGCGAAATCACCTCCTTCATGATTTCGTTGGTCCCGCCATAAATCCGCTGGACACGTGCGTCAGCATAGGCGCGTGTGATCGGGTATTCCCACATGTAGCCGTAGCCGCCGAAGAGCTGCACACATTCATCCATGACCTTGCACTGCAGGTCGGTGGTCCAGTACTTGGCCATGCTGGCGGTGGCCGTGTCGAGTTTGTCTTCTGCGAGCAGTCCGGTGCACGTGTCAATGAAAACGCGCGCCACCTGCACCTGCGTTTGCAGCTCGGCCAGGGTGTAGCGCGTGTTCTGGTAGCTGCCCACAGGCTGGCCGAACACCTTGCGCTCTTTCACATAGGCCACCGTCCAGTCAATGGCCGCCTGCGCCGAAGCGACCGCCGTGATGGCGATCTGCAAGCGTTCCCAGGGCAGTTGCTCCATCAGGCAGATGAAGCCGCGGTTTTCATGCGCTTCGCCGCCCAGCAGGTTTTCGGCAGGAACGCGTACATCGGAAAAGAAAAGCTCGGAGGTATCCTGCGCCTTCAGGCCCAGCTTCTTGAGCCGCTTGCCGACTGAAAAGCCGGTCATTCCCCGTTCGACCAGCAGCAGGCTGGTGCCCTTGGCGCCGGCTGCGGGATTGGTCTTGGCTACCACCACCACAAGGTCGGCGTGCCAGCCGTTGGTGATGAAGGTCTTGCTGCCGTTGAGCAGGTAGCAGCCGTCGGCTTGCCGGAGTGCGGTGGACTTGACACCTTGCAGGTCGGAACCGGCCGCGGGTTCGCTCATGGCAATGGCGCCCACCATCTCCCCGCTGGCAAGTTTCGGCAGGTACTTGAGTTTCTGCGCCTCGGTGCCGTAGTGCAGGATGTAGGGCGCGACGATTTCACTGTGCAGGCTGTACCCGATGCCGCTGTAGCCGCCGCGCGCCAGCTCTTCCATCTGCACCACCGAATACAGCTTGTCCGCACCCGACCCGCCATAGGCTTCCGGCATGGTCATGCACAAAAAGCCGTTCTCACCGGCCTTGTTCCACACCGCGCGGTCCACATAGCCCTGCTCTTCCCACTGCTCATGAAAAGGTGCAATTTCCTTGTCGCAGAACTTGCGGAAGGCGTCCCGGAAGGCTTCGTGGTCGCTGTTGAAGAGGGTACGGTCGATCATGGGTCACCTGTCGGGCTGGGAGCGTGAACTCCGGATTTATGGAAAGCATCTGCTTGGTGAAATGAATATACTCGTTCCTGCACCCGCCGCATCCACCTTTCCGCAGGAGCCTCCCATGACTGAAGCATTCATCTACGACGCGATACGCACGCCGCGCGGCAAGGGTAAAAAGGACGGCAGCCTGCATGAAGTCAAGCCGGTGAACCTGCTGGCCGGTTTGCTGACGGAACTGCAAAAGCGCAACGCTTTCGATACGGCGCAGGTCGATGATGTGGTGATGGGCGTGGTGTCGCCCATCGGCGAGCAGGGCTCCGTGATTGCCAAGGTCGCTGCGCTCAAGGCAGGCTGGGACTTTCGCGCCTCGGGCGTACAGGTCAACCGTTTTTGCGCCTCCGGCCTGGAAGCCGTCAACATGGCGGCGCAAAAAGTACGCTCGGGATGGGAAGACCTGGTGGTGGCCGGCGGCGTCGAAAGCATGAGCCGCGTGCCCATCGGCTCGGACGGCGGCGCCTGGGCGCAAGATCCGGAAACCAACAGCGCCACGGCCTTTGTGCCCCAGGGCATAGGCGCGGACCTGATCGCCACCATCGAGGGGTTCAGCCGCAGCGATGTCGATGCCTTCGCGATGGAGAGCCAGAAGCGGGCAGCCCGGGCGCGCGAGGCTGGCTATTTCGACGACTCGGTGGCGCCGGTGAAAGATTTTCTGGGACAGACCATCCTGGCGCAGGACGAATTCATCAAGCCGCACACCACGCTCGAAGGACTGGCATCGCTGCGCCCGGCTTTTGAACAGCTTGGCGGCATGGGCTTCGACCAGGTCGCGCTGTCGCGGTATCCGCAGGTCGAACGCATCCACCACGTGCACCATGCCGGCAATTCCTCAGGCATCGTGGACGGCGCGGCGGCGGTGCTGGTGGGCTCCGAGGCCGCCGGAAAAGTCCACGGGCTCACGCCGCGCGCACGCATTGTCGCGGCGGCGCTGAGCGGCGCCGACCCGACCATCATGCTGACCGGCCCCATGCCGGCGGCGCGCAAGGCGCTGGCCAAGGCGGGCATGACCATAGACCAGATCGACCTGTTCGAGGTGAACGAAGCTTTTGCCGCGGTGGTGATGCGTTTCATGAAGGAGATGCAGGTGCCGCACGACAAGGTGAATGTCAACGGCGGCGCCATCGCCATGGGACACCCGTTGGGTGCGACCGGGGCCATGATTCTCGGCACCCTGATCGACGAACTGCACCGGCGCAAGCTGCGCTACGGCCTGGCCACGTTGTGCGTGGGCGGCGGCATGGGCATTGCCACCATCGTGGAAAGAATGTGATGCCTTTCGACAGGGCCGGAGCGAACGGAGAAGAAATGAAAACCATCAAGTACGCGCTGAGCGATGGCATCGCCACCGTGACCTTCGACGAGGAAGGTTCGCCGGTCAACACCATGTGTGCCCAGTGGCAAAAGGACCTGACAGCGGTGACCGCGCAGGTGGTGAAGGACAGGGACAACATACGCGGCATCGTGCTGGCATCCACGAAAACCACCTTTTTTGCAGGCGCCGACCTGAAGGCCACCATGCGCCTGAAGGAGTCCGACGCGGCCACGGTCTTCCGGGACATCGAGCAGACCAAGAAAAATTTCCGCACGCTGGAGACCCTGGGCAAACCGGTGGTCAGCTGCCTGAACGGCACCGCGCTGGGCGGCGGGTGGGAAGTGGCGCTGGTCGGCCACTACCGCGTGGCGGTCGATGACAAAAAAATCCAGTTTGGCCTGCCCGAAATCACCCTGGGCCTGATCCCCGGCGCCAGCGGCATCACCAAGATGACGCGCCTGCTGGGGCTGATGGGTGCGCAGCCCTATATCCTTGAAAGCAAGCTGTTTACCCCGCGCGAGGCGCTGGAACTCGGGCTGGTGCATGAACTGGTACCGGATGCCGAGTCACTGCGGCCGGCGGCGCTGGCCTGGATTTCCCGGCATGACGGTGCGGCGGCACCCGCCCACCACCCCTGGGACGACAAGAACTACAAGATGCCCGGAGGCACACCGGCCCATCCCAAGATCGCCGGCATGCTGGCCGTGGCACCGGCCATGTTGAAACAGAAGACCCGCGGTTTGTATCCGGCCCCTGAATACGCACTGGCCGCCATGGTCGAGGGCGCACAGGTCGATTTCGACACGGCGCTGCGCATCGAGTCGCGTTACCTGGCCCGGTTGATCGTGAGCCCTGTGGCCAAGAACATGATCAACACCTTTTTCTTCAACATGAACGCGATCAAGGCTGGCCGTTCGCGTCCGACCCTTTCGACCCCTTCGACGGTGCTCAGGACAGGCAGCTCAGGACGGGCTGAAAAGTGGAAACCCCAGAAAGTCGGGCTGCTCGGAGCCGGCATGATGGGTGCGGGCATCGCCTACGTACAGGCTAGCCGCGGCATCACCACCGTGCTCAAGGACGTGAGCCAGGACAAGGCCGATGCCGGCAAGGCCTACAGCGCCAAACTCACGCAGGCGCGCGTGGACAAGGGGCGCATGAGCCCGCCCGACCAGGCCGCGCTGCTCTCGCGCATCGTGGCCACCGATCAGGTGGCGGAGCTGGCGGGGTGTGACCTGATCATCGAGGCCGTGTTCGAGCGCCGCGATCTCAAGGCCAAGGTCACCCAGCAAGCCGAGCCGCTGCTGGCGCCCGGCGGATTTTTTGCATCCAACACCTCGACCCTGCCGATCAGCGGTCTGGCCACCGCCAGTGCCCATCCTGACAAATTCATCGGCATCCACTTCTTCAGCCCGGTGGACAAGATGAAGCTGGTGGAGATCATCCGCGGAAAACAGACGGACGATGAAACCGTGGCGCGCGCCTTTGACTACGTGCAGGCGCTGGGCAAGATCCCGATTGTGGTCAACGATTCGCGCGGGTTTTATACGAGCCGCACGTTTGGCACTTTTGTGATGGAAGGTGCGGCCATGCTGGGCGAAGGCATTCCCGCAGCGGTGATTGAAAACGCTGGCATGCAGTGCGGCATGCCGGTGGGGCCACTGGCCGTGCTGGACGAAACGGCCCTGTCACTGAGCGTGCATGTGCTGGACCAGACCCGCGCCGACTACGTCGCCGAGGGCAAGGTTTACATGGCCACCCCGGGCGAACTGATCGTCGAACGCATGGTCAAGGAATTCGACCGCAATGGCCGGGCTGCCGGCGCCGGCTTTTACGACTACCCCGAAGAAAAAGGCGCCAGGAAAACGCTTTGGCCTGAACTCACGACCCTGTTTGAAAAGCCCGGCGCAGCCTGGGACATCACCGACATCAAGGACCGGCTGCTTTACCGCCAGGCGGTGGAAACGGCACGCTGCCTCAGTGAAAACGTGCTGACCAGCGTGCACGACGCCAACATCGGCTCCATCTTCGGGATCGGCTTTCCGGCCTGGACCGGCGGTGCAATGCAGTTCATCTACGGCATGGGCATAACCGCCTTTGAAAAACGCGCCGGCGAACTGGCCGCGAAGTACGGATCCGGCTTTGTCCTGACCGATGAAGTCAGGGCGGCGATCCGGAAGCACCAGCCGGTTTACTGAGCGGCGATGGCCGCCAGCAGCCCGGCTTTCTGTACTTTGCCCAGCGCAGTTTTGGGCAGGGCATCACAAAACACGATGCGCTTGGGGTGCTTGAAGCGCGCCAGCTTGCCGTCGAACAGCGCCCGCACGCGCGCCTCGTCGAGCTCGGCGCCGGGCTTGCGCACCACCACCGCGACCACCGCCTCACCCCAGCGCGCATCGGGCTCGCCGACCACCGCCGCTTCGGCGACCAGCGGGCAATCGGCGAGCAGGTTTTCAATCTCCGCCGGATAAACGTTTTCACCGCCCGAGATGATCATGTCCTTGGAGCGCCCGACGATCTCGTAAAAGCCCTCGTCATCGCAGCGCGCCAGGTCACCGGTATGAAACCAGCCGTCGGCGAACGCCGGATTGGCGGCATCCTTCCAGTAGCCGCACAACAGGTTCGGGCCCCGCACCCACACTTCGCCGACCTGGCCTGGCGGCACCGGCAGCCCCTGTTCGTCCATCAGCCGGACTTCGATGTGGAGGCCGGCACGGCCTGCGAAACCGGCGCGCTGCATGGCTTCTTGCTGACGCAGATAGATGGAAACCGGCCCGGTTTCAGTGGCGCCATACACCTGGCTCACAGGGATGCCGCGCGCGTGAAAGGCGGCAATCATCGAAACAGGAATCGTCGAAGAACCAGTGGCCAGCATGCGCAGCGAAGACAGATCGGCCCCGGCAAAGGCCGGATGGTCGATGACCGCACGCAGTGTGGCAGGCACCAGCAGGGACAGCGTGGGCCGCCGCCCCGCCACGTCGGCCAGCCACGCGCCCGCATCGAAGCGGCTGTGCAAGGTGACCGATGCGCCGGCGTACAGCGCCGGCAAGGTCTGGATGCAGAGCCCGCCCACATGAAACATGGGCAGCGTGCTGAGCACGTGGTCATCGGCTTTCAGGTCGTGCGCATGGACGGAAATCTGGCAGTTCCAGACCAGGCCGGACTGCGAATGCAGCACCCCTTTGGGCTGCCCACTGGTGCCCGAGGTGTAAACCAGCAGCACCGGTAGATCCGGCTTGCCTTCCGCGGCAGGCGGCCCGCCCGAATCAGCAACGTCGAGATCTCCAGCCCGCAGAAACGTACAAGGTGCCTGCGCAGCCAGCGATGCGGCGGCGTCCTCGTGCACGGGATCGGCCACCAGCAAACTTACCCCTGCATGCGCGAGGATGGCCAGGTGTTCGGGCGCCGCGAGCCGGTAATTCAAGGGAAGCAGGATGGCGCCCAGCCGCGCAAGCGCCAGCAGCAGCACCAGCACATCGGGATGGTTCAGTCCCAGCCAGGCGACGCGGTCGCCCGGGCGCACGCCGGCGGCCCGCAAGCCGGCACTGGCATCCTGGACTCGCTGCCAGAGCTGGGCATAACTGATGTCGTGGCCTTCATGGTGAAGGGCAAGCCTTGTGGGCGAAAGCTGCGCATGCCCCTGGACAGCGGCGGCAAGATCCATCCGGGCCACCTTCAAAGAACAGCCTGCTCGTCCTGCTCGCCCGGCTCGTAGAGGCATTCGCGGCCCAGCCGGTCGATGCAAAGTTCGGCCGTCCAGGGCAGCATCAGCGAGCCGCAGCGCGAGTCGCGGTACATGCGTTCCAGCGGCAGGGTCTTGAGCATGGACTGGCCGCCGCAGGTGCGCACTGCAAGGCGGCAGATCTCGTTGGCGTTTTCCATGATGGTGTAGTGCGCCGCGTACAGGCCCAGCCGGATTTCCTTCGACGGGTCCACGCGGGCGGCGCGGGCGTTCTGCAAAAAGATGGCGCGTGTCTGCTCCAGCCGGACCTTCATTTCAGCGACCGCGATCTGTTTGGTCGGGTACATGCGGCGCTTGACCGGCGGCGTGCCGGGCACCTCGCCACGCAGGTACTGCACCGTGAAATCATAGGCTGCCTGCGCGATGCCCATGTACGTCGGCGACAAGGTGGCAAACATGTGCGGCCAGCGCAGTGCGGCCTGGGCATACACGCCCTCGGGAATCAGGCGCTCGATCTCGGGCACAAACACATCCTTGAAGATCAGCGTGCGTGATACCGTGCCGCGCATGCCCAGGGGGTCCCAGTCGCCGGTGACGCTGACCCCTTCCAGGTTTTTGTCCACCGCAAGATAAAGCGAGTCGCGCTGGGTCGCGCCGGGTTTGTCCAGGGTGCACAGGATGCCGTAATAGTCGGCGGCCCCGGCCAGCGAGGCAAAAATTTTCTTGCCGTTGACGAGGTAGCCGCCCTCCACCTTTTTGGCCAGCGTTCCGAAAGGCGCTTTGCCGGCCGCCGCCGCGCCGCCTTCCGAAAACGGCTGTGAATACACCTTGCCCTGCCCGACCACGCGCTCGTAGTGCACTTTGCGGTGCGCTTCGTGGTTGGCGCGCTGTTCCGGCGTCATGTCAAGGTCATCGGCGATGAAACCGGTCCACATGGTCGAGCTCACATGCATGTTCAGCGTCAGCGCAGTGGCGCCGCAATGGCGGCCGATCTCTGCCGCCGTCATCACATAGGTCGCGAAGTCGGCACCCCAGCCGCCATGGGCTTCCGGCACGCAGATGCTGAGCAGGCCGGCCTCGCGCAGGTCGGCATAGTTCTCGAAAGGAAACACCGCATCGCGGTCAATCTGCTGGGCACGCGGCGCGAATTTCTCGCGCCCGAGCCGCGACGCAATCGCCAGCAGTTCGCTTTGTTTGGGGGTCAGTGCGCTGTAGTCGCCGGCAATCGAAGGCGGTGTATAGCGGCCGGCCGGTGGTGAAGAAACAGGTAAGGCAGACATGGCGGGTCCTCGGTTCAGATCGGAAAGTGATGCTTCAAAAAGGCCAGCACCGCGTTGTTGAACAGCGCGGGCTGCTCGATGTTGGCGATATGGCCCACGCCGGGCAGGCAGCTGTACTGCGCACCGGGGATGCGGCTGGCCATTTTTTCGACGACGGCGGGCGGTGCGTTGAGATCCAGCTCGCCGGCCAGGCACAAGGTGGGCACCCGGATGCCGGGGAGTTCAGCCAGCCGGTTGAAGGAAACAATCGCCGACAGCGCGGCGCGATAACTTTCGGCGGGCACGCTGCTCATCAGGTCGGCGGCCTCCGCAAGGCGCGCCGGATCGGCACTCGGCGCAAACATGCCAGGCACGATTTTTCCGGCCAGTCCGGCCATGCCCAGGCCCTGGTCCAGCGGGGCGAAGCGGCTTTGCAAAAACTGCTGCTGCCAGGCGCCATCGGCCTTGCCGAAAGCCGGTGACGTGCTGTAGAGCACCAGGCCGTGCACCAGTGAGGGATGCAGCGCCACCAGCTCCTGCGCGATCATCCCGCCCATGCTGTGGCCCACAAGCACATTGCGTTTGGCACCGATGTGGGCCATCCATGTTTCCAGCGTCTCGGCCAGCGCGGCGTTGGTACAGGGTGAAAGGGATGGCGAGGCACCGTAACCCGGCATGTCCCAGGCCAACGTCCGGTAGCCCGCGCCGGCCAGTGCCGGCTGGTTGCGCGCCCAGGCCGCCTTGCCGCCGCCCACGCCGTGCAGCAAAAACACAGCGGTGTCACCCTCACCCTGCTCGACGAACGCGGGCATCACCATGGTTCAGGCCAGCTCGCCGGTCAATTGCCCGGCATCGACCACCACCTGGCCGTCCAGCGCCACCGTGCAGTTGCGCAGCGGCAGATCGAAATGCCCCAGCGTGTGGCGCCCCGCCACCTCGTTGGCGCCGGTCGAGTACAGGAAGTTGCCGGCAAAAGCGCGCAACTCCGTGCCGTTGAAATCCTTCTTGTCGTACATCGCCATGGCGTCCCAGCGCGCCTTGGGGTTCATGCCCCAGCCCACGTGCGACACGGCATAGGCTTCGCGGTCGCCCCAGGCCGCCCAGTAGCTGCGCATCAGCTCGGCATCCACATGCTGGCCGGCAATGTCGGTCACAAAATCGTCGCGGATGGTCAGCACCACCGGCTGCTCCAGATAACGCTTGAAAGTCAGGTTCACATCGCCGGGCGCCAGCACCAGCGTGCCGTTGACGCTGCCTTTTGCCGGAAAAGCCAGGCACAGGCCACCGGGCCAGTGCGAGATCGTGCCAGGCCGCGCGGTGTAGCCCCAGCCGCCGCCGGCCTGCGCCCCAGCCAGGGAGATGGTAAGGTCCGTGCCCGCCGCGGAAGTGACCTGCATGGTTTGCGCGCTGCGCAGCCGCTTGATGCCGGCCTTGACTTTGGGCTCCAGCGCCGGATCGGGCATGCAACGCTCAAGGATTTCGGGGTGTTCGTTGGAGACCATCAGCACGCGGGCGCCACCCTTGAGAATCTCCGGCAATTCGGCGGCGTGCAGCAGACCTTCCACCGTCAGGTCGGCCACAAAGCTGCAGGCGGCCAGCGCCTGCACCACCGGTGAAAGCTGTCCGATGGCGTCCGAAGCGCCGGTGGACCGCACCGGCACCGGCGCAGCCAGCCGCGGGGTGGGCAGCACCACATGAAAAGCCCGTGCCCCGAGGCGCGCGAGGGCGAGTTCGGCCAGTTGCACATTGACCGGCCGCGACTGGGTTTCGGACAGGATGGCCGCGGTGTCGCCAGGCTTCACGCCACACAGCGCAAAGGTTTCGGCAAAACAGTCGATCCAGCGGGCTTCGATGCGTTCCTGCAGCATGAATAATTCCTTAAAGACGTGAACCCAGGGCGAAATACCCGCCCGAATGAAACACCAGCGGCGCCGCTTCCGACAGTGTGAAACGCTCGACTTCCGCGATGAACAGGCAATGGTCGCCAGCAAGCTGGCGGGACACGGTCCGGCATTCGAACCACGCGGCAGCACCATGCAACAGCGGCAGACCCCAGGCGTTTTCTGCATGAGGGACGCCCTCAAACTTGTCGGCGATGGGCAGGGCAAAGCGGCGGGAAACTTCAACTTGCGCCTCGGCCAGCACATTGACCACAAAACGTTCGGCACCTTCGAACACCGGCAGGCTGGGCGAGCTGCAGCGCAGCGACCAGAGAACCAGTGGCGGGTCCAGTGACAAGGCGGAAAACGAGTTCACCGTAAGCCCCACCAAAGCGCCTTCGGCCGCGCGCGTCGTCACCACCGTGATGCCGGTGGCAAATTGCCCCAGCGCCGTTCGCAGCGCCCGGCTGTCCAGGGGCGGTGCAATCTGCTGGGTGGCTTGCAAGGTGGCATGCATCGGCTGATAATATATGAATATTCATGTAAATCGCAAGCCCATCCACCCTGCCCGGAGCCCGCCGTGAGTCGCAAAC
>CAMLDT010000118.1 GCA_946479075.1 uncultured Polaromonas sp. | reverse complement strand
GGCTCAACCCGCCCAGCGAACCCACCCCATCTGCGCCGTGACCAGCACCACGATGCCAAAGGCGATGCGGTACCAGGCAAAAGGCACAAAGCTGTGCGTGGCGATGTAACGCAGCAGCCAGCGGATGCACAGCCAGGCGCTGATGAATGAAAACAGCAGACCCACCGCAAACAGCGGCAGGTCGGCCGCCGACAGCAGTGCACGGTCCTTGTACAGGCTGTAAACGCCCGCGCCGATCAGCGTCGGGATGGCCAGGTAAAACGAGAAATCCGTCGCCGCCTTGCGTGACAGGCCCAGCAGCATGCCGCCAATGATGGTGGCGCCGCTGCGGCTGGTGCCGGGCACCATGGCCAGGCACTGCACCAGACCGACCTTGAGCGCGTCCATCAGGGTCATGGCTTCGACCGACTGGATGCGGGCCGTCGCCGGGTGGTTCTGCTGGCGCCGTTCGGCCCACAGGATGATGAGGCCGCCGATGATGAAGGTGCTGGCCACCACCACCGGGGTGAACAGATGCGCCTTGATGGCCTTGCCGAACAGCAGCCCCAGGATCACGGCCGGCACAAAGGCCACCAACACGTTCAGCGCAAACTGCTGCGCCTGTTTGTCGGTCGGCAGCGCCACCAGCGTGTCGCGGATCTTCTGCCAGTAGACCAGGATCACGGCAAAAATCGCGCCGGTCTGGATCGCAATGTCGAACACCTTGGCCTTGTCGTCGTCAAACCCGAGCAGCGCGCCGGCCAGGATCAGGTGGCCGGTCGATGAAATCGGCAAAAACTCGGTCAGCCCCTCGACGATGCCCATGACGGCCGCCTTGATCAGCAATGTGATGTCCACGCGCGCTCCAGAAAGATAAGGCGTGATTATCGCCGCCGGCCCCCAGCCGCCTGCGGGCCGTTTTCCGGGCTGGCGTTCGCGCCGCCCGCCTGCATTTCACGCCGCCCGGAACGCATTTCGTCGCAATCCGCTACCGGCGCCTCCTGTCGCCGGGCAAAGTCTGCCTCCTACCCAGGAGAAACCCCATGGAGATGTCACCCGTCATTGCCGTCCACCTCAGCGCGGCGACCACCGCCACCCTGGTGGGCCCGGTCGCGCTGTGGGCACGCCGCAGCCGTGAGCAGCGTCCGCGCCTGCACCGCGCCTTTGGTTACGCCTGGGTCACGCTGATGCTGGTTGCCGCCGTGTCGGCCCTGTTCATCCGCGATTTCAAACTGCCCAACATCAACGGCTACACCCCGGTTCACCTGCTGGTCCCTGCCACCTTTCTGGGTCTGTTCGGCGCGTTCTGGGCGCTGGCCCGCGGCAACATCGTGCGGCACCGCCGCTTCATGCTGATCACCTACCTCAGTGGCTGCATCGTCGCCGGCGCCTTCACCCTGCTGCCCAGCCGCTACCTCGGCAAGCTGCTCTGGGGCAGCCTGGGCCTGAGCTGAACATTTTTCCTTCCACTTCCACTTCCACTTCCACTTCCACTTCCACGTTCATTTTTGTTTCTATTTTCAACACGGAGAACGCCATGCTGATCCAGCTTCTTGTCCAACACCCCCAGGCGCTGGGGACCGTCATCAAAAACACCCCGGCCTGGGTCTGGGGCATGCTGGTCGCGCTGCTGGCGCTCGGCCTGAGCCAGGTGCGCGACCGCCGCGTCAGCCGCTTGCGCATGGCCGTCATGCCCCTGGCCATGATCGCCCTGTCGCTGTGGGGCATGTTCTCGGCTTTCGGCAAATCGCCCCTGTTCGCCGAAGTCATGGCCGTCTGGCTGGTGGCCGCCGTGCTAACCGCCAGTTGGATGGCCCGGACCTCCCCACGGCCGGGGACGGCGTATGACGCCGCAACACGCAGCTTCGCCTTGCCCGGAAGCTGGTTGCCGCTGATGCTGATCCTGGGCATCTTCCTGACCAAATACGTGGTGGGCGTAGACCTCGCCATGCAGCCCGAACTGGCGCGTGACGGCCAGTACACGTTGCTCACCGGCGCGCTGTACGGCCTGTTCAGCGGCACGTTCGCAGGCCGCGCCGCGCGAGTCTGGCGCCTGGCCCTGCGCCCGGCCACGTCGCCTTCACCGTCTCCCCTCCTCAACGCCTGAAAGGACTTGCCATGCCTGTGCCGAATCATCTGCCGAATAACTTGTCCGCGTCTTCCCCCCTGTCCGAACCGCGGCTGGAGAAACTGGCGCGCCGCCGCGCCGCCGCCAAACTCGGCTGGTATCTCCACGCCACGGTTTACCTGCTGGTCAACCTGATGCTGGTCGCACTGTCGGTGTCCAGCGGGCGCCACTGGGCGGTCTTCCCGCTGTTCGGCTGGGGCATTGGCCTGGCGGTGCACGGTGCCGTGGTGTTTCTGCTCAGCGGCGGCGCCGGCCTGCACGAGCGTCTGGTGCAACGCGAGCGTGAGCGCCTGACGCTGCAGCGCGACCCCTGGTAACAGCCGCAGACCCGCCATGCGCAACGCCCTGTTCACCAGCCTGCTGTTCCTGCTGCCCTGACCACCCCAGCCCCCGAGGCTCGCCTTAGAATGATTTGCATGTTCCCACCCCACAGCCCCGAAGCCATTGAACACCTGGCGCACAAACGCGCAGGCGCCAAGCTGGGCTGGTACGTTCACGCGGCTTTTTTTGTCGCCGTGAACCTGCTGATTTTTGCCATGTCGCGTTACGGCTTCGGCAGCCGGCCCTGGTCGGTTTTTCCCTTCCTCGGCTGGGGCGTCGGGCTGGCGCTGCACGGCGTGGCGGTGTTCGTGCTGGGCAATGGCAGCGGCGTGCGTGAGCGCCTGGTCCAAAAAGAACGCGAACGCCTGCGGCGCAGCACCGATGGATCGTGAAGGTGGCGCCATGCGGGTGACACCTCCCCGCTGGCTTCAGATCGACTGGCTCGACAAGCTGCGCCACCTGCTGCAGGTGATGGCCTTTGCCCTGGCCGTCGCCACCATCCAGTACGCCTTCGTGCCCGAGCGGCCCTATGGCCCGCCGCTGGTGTATTCGCTGTTCATCGCCAGCATCTGCTGGGCCGTGATTGACCTGGGCCGCGAGCTTTTTCCATCCAGCGCCGAAACCGGCTGGCCCCACGGGCTTGCCGGGCTGGGCCTGGTGCTGGGCGGCATTGTGCTGGGCTACCTGCTGGGCACCTGGCTGGCCGACAAGCTGTGCCTGTACTTCAACTGGTACGCTGCCGGCGCCCGCCCGTCTCACATTGATCCGGCGCAGGAGCGCAGCTCCATCCTGATCACCGTGCTGGCCGGTATTGCCGGCAGTTATTACTTCTACACCATCAACAAAAGCGCCTACCTGCTGCGCAAGATGACCGAGGCGCGGCAGCATGCCAGCGAGGCCCGGCTCAAACTGCTGGAAACCCAGCTGGAGCCGCACATGCTGTTCAACACCCTGGCCAACCTGCGTGCGCTCATCGCCACCGACCCGCAGCGCGCACAGGTCATGCTGGACCACATGATTGCCTACCTGCGCGCCACCCTCGGTGCCTCGCTGTCGCCCACCCACAAGCTGCAGGCCGAATTCGACCGGCTGCGCGACTACCTCGAACTCATGGCCATCCGCATGGGCCCGCGCCTGTCGTACACGCTGGACCTTCCCGAGGCGCTGGCACAGCACCCGGTGCCCACGCTGCTGCTGCAGCCGCTGGTGGAAAACAGCATCAAGCACGGGCTGGAGCCGAAAGTCGCCGGCGGCCACATCGCCGTCAGTGCGCGCCGGGACGGCGCCGAGCTGGTGCTGGAGGTCAGCGACACCGGCGTCGGCCTGTCCGGCACCGATGACGCGCGCACCGGCTTCGGCGTGGCCCAGGTGCGCGAGCGCCTGGCCAGCAGCTACGGCGCCGCGTCCGCTATCGAATTGGTAGCTGTTGACGCAGGTGGGACAAGGGCTACAGCCCGATTTCCTTATCAATCATGAATATGCACCCAGCGACTGCCCTGATTGCGGAAGACGAGCCGCTGCTGGCTGCTGCGCTGCAGGCCGAGCTGGCCCGGGCCTGGCCGGCGCTCAAGGTGCTGGCCACGGTCGGCGACGGCGCCTCCGCGGTGACCCAGGCGCTGGCCTTGCGGCCCGACGTCTTGTTCTTCGACATCCGTATGCCGGGCCTGGGCGGGCTGGAGGCGGCCGCCGAGCTGGCCGACGAATGGCCGGCCGACAGCGTCTTTCCGGCGCTGGTGTTTGTCACCGCCTACGACCAGTACGCGGTCCAGGCCTTTGAGGCCCAGGCGGTGGATTACCTGCTCAAGCCTGTGCAGCCGGCACGCCTGGAAAAAACCGTGTCAAAAGTGCAGTCAGCCCTGATGGGACGGGCGCAGGCAGCTATTCATTCAGGAGCAAACTCAGGTTCAACAGCAGGCAGCAGCCTGGATCAGGCGCTGGGCCAGCTGCGGCATTTGCTGGCCGGCGCGGCGCCCGCTGCGCCCGTGGCGCCGCTCAAGGTGATCCAGGCCAGCGTAGGCAGCAGCATCCGCATGGTGCCGGTCGCCGAGGTGCTGTATTTCGAGGCCGCCGACAAATACATCCGCGTGTTGACGGCCGCGCACGAGTACCTGATTCGCACGCCGCTCAAGGAGCTGCTGCCCCAGTTGGACCCGCAGCTGTTCTGGCAGATCCACCGCGGCACGGTGGTGCAGGCCGGCGCCATCGACAGCGTGCACCGCGACGACAACGGCAAGCTGTCGCTGAGCCTGCGCGGCCGCCCTGAAAAACTGGCGGTCAGCCGCCTGTACAGTCAGCAGTTCCGCGCCATGTAGCGCCCTCTTTTTATTGACGCATGACCGAGCCAGCCACCCCCGCATCCATCCTCGAATTCTGGCTGGGCGAAGACTTCGCCTCCGGCTGGCCCAGCCGCGACATGGGCAAGCAGTGGTTTGGTGGCGGCCCCGAGCTTGACCGGCAGATCGCCGAACGTTTCGGCCCACAGGTCGCGCAGGCGCTGGCCGGTGGGCTTGCAGAATGGGAAGCCAGGCCGCTGGACCGGCTGGCCCTGGTCATCCTGCTCGACCAGTTTCCGCGCAACATCCACCGCGGCCAGGCCAAGGCCTTTGCCGGCGACGCGCGGGCCCAGCGCCTGGTCCGTGAAGCGCTGGCGCAGGGCATGGACCAGCAGTTGCCCTGGGTCGGCCGCGTTTTTCTGTACATGCCGCTGATGCATGCAGAAGACCTGCAGCAGCAGGAAGAAGGCGTGCGGCGCTTTCAGCAACTGGCCGAGGACGTGCCCGAGCCTTTGCGCAAGACGGTGAACAACAGCCTGCGTTTTGCCGAGCAGCACCGCGACATCATTGCGCGGCTGGGCCGCTTCCCCTACCGCAACAATGCGCTGGGCCGGACCAACACAGCGCTGGAGTTCGACTTCCTGAAAAACGGCCCGCGCTTCGGGCAGTAAGCCGGGGCGGCCGGCGCCTGGTGCCGCACGCACCCGTCCGCTCCTTTGCAAACCCTTGATCGAACAAGGTTATCCCGCAACATCCGTGCACCTTTACTTTCATGTAACCAATAATGTTGCATGAAAAAGAACAGCCAACTTTCCTGCGTTCTTCACGGGCTCCTGCACATGGCGGAGACGGACGGGCCTGTGACATCTGAAACGCTGGCAGCCGCCATGAAGACCCACGCGGTGGTGGCACGACGCCTCATGGCCGGCCTGCGTCACGCCGGCTTTGTTGACTCAGCCAAGGGGCATGGCGGCGGCTGGGTGCTCTCCTGCCCCCTGGCCGCCATCACCCTGGGCGATATCCATGAAGCTCTGGGCGCACCCACGCTTCTCGCTGTGGGCCATCGCGATGACAACCCGCCCTGCCTGGTGGAACAAGCCGTTAACGCGGCGCTTGAAGGTGCATACCGGGAGGCCGAACAGGTGCTTCTGGACCGGCTGCATGCGGTCACGCTCGAAGCGCTGTCGAAAGATTTTCACCAGCGCATGGTCGCTGGCCGTTTGACTTTGAAGGACATGAACCATGACGTATGACGCGCTCGTGATCGGAGGCAGCTTCTCCGGGCTATCAGCTGCCATGCAACTTGCCCGCGCGCGCTGCCGGGTCGCGGTGATGGATTCGGGCCTGAGGCGCAACCGCTTCGCGAGTACCTCGCACGGTTTCCTCGGGCATGACGGCCGCCCGCCCGGCGACATCGTGGCAGACGCCAAGGCCCAGCTGCTGGCCTACCCGAACGTGACGTGGCTGGACGCAACCGCCCTGGCAGCTGAGACCACCGGGGACGCATTTTCTGTCTCCACCCAGGATCAGATCCTGCACGCCAAACGCCTGGTGCTCGCCACCGGGCTGGTGGACCAGCTGCCCCAACTGGAAGGCCTGGCTGAACGCTGGGGGAAGACGGTTTTCCACTGCCCGTATTGCCACGGCTATGAACTTGACCGTGGCCGCATTGGCGTGCTTGCCACCAGCCCGCTGTCACTACACCATGCGCTGATGCTGCCTGACTGGGGAACTGTCACCTTGTTTCTGAACCAGTCGTTTGAACCCGACGCAGAGCAGGCGGCAGCGCTGGCGGCGCGCGGCGTCTCCGTTGAATCCGGGGCCGTTCGCCGGCTCAGTGGCGCAGCGACAGTGGAGCTGGCCGATGGTCGATGTCTTGAAATGGACGGCCTGTTCACGCTAGGCACGACCCGCATGGCCAGCGCCGTCCCCGCCCAGCTTGGCTGCGCGCTGGACGAAGGGCCCATCGGCCCCTTCATTCGTACAGGCCTCACAAAAGAGACAAGCGTGCCCGGCGTTTTTGCCTGTGGCGACGCTGCGCGCATGTTTGGCAACGTGGCCCTTGCCGTCGGGGACGGCGCGCTGGCGGGCGCCTCCGCACACCAATCCCTGATCTTCATGCGCTGAGCTACGCGGACCGCGTTGATCCCAGGCCTGACCGGTCGCGGGTCGCGTCGCCCGTGAATTTTTTCACGTTCTTTTTTGCTTTTGTGAATCCAGACGACGTCCCGACTGCGTATCTGCAGCAGGGCGCCATGTCATGCCGTGTCAATGCGGCGCGGCTTGGCGCCTCAACAGCAACTGGCGACCGCCAGCTCACGTCTTATTTCACCAGGAGTTATTCCAATGATGATCCGCACCGCCATCGCCACTGCCGCCGTGTCCCTGATCGCTGCCTGCGGCAGCATGTCGCCCATGATGCCGAGCTATTCGCAGGCTGGCCTGCCCGCTTCCATGCAAGTGCCGGCCGGCAACAAGGTCGCCATGGAAACCGTCGGTGTCGGTGAGATCACCTATGTGTGCAGCGCCAAAAAGGACATGGCCGGCCAGTACGAATGGGTGTTCGCCGGCCCCGATGCCAAATTGATGGACCGCAGCGGCAAACAGGTCGGCAAGTACTACGGCCCTCCCGCCACCTGGGAGTCCATGGACGGTTCCAAGCTGACCGCCACACAAATCGCCGTTGCGCCCAACATGACCGGCAACATTCCGCTGCAGCTCGTCAAGGGCAACCCGGCCATGGGTTCCGGCGCCATGCAGGGCGTGACCTACATCCAGCGTGTGGACACCCGCGGCGGCGTCGCCCCGGCCATGCCCTGCACCGCCGCCAACATGAATGCCAAACAAGTCGTCAAGTACCAGGCCGACTACATCTTCTACAAGGCGATGTAAGCGCAGGCCGCAGCGCACCTTTTGTCTCCGGGAAGCTCGCTTTCGATCTGGATGGTGAGCGGCCAGCTCTGTTTCACGCGGAGCTGGTTTTAGCCCACAGGCTGCATGCAGCTTGTGGGCTTTTTTGCGGCTGCAGCGCCCTGCGCACTCCTTCTCGCAGGCGTGCCGTGATTGCGCTCTTGCCTTTCAGTGCGCCGGTCAGGCGTCCTACAACCGCTTACACCGTTCCCGGCTCTACTTGCAGTCAGTGAAAACAAACCGGGAAACACCAATGAAAAGCACCAACACCAAATTCCGCACCGCCGGCAAAAGCCTGCTTTGCACAACGCTGATGGCCAGCGGCACGGCCCTGATCATGGCCGCCTGTTCCAGCGCGCCACCGCTGCCCAAGCAATACAGCCAGGACCGCCTGCCGCAAGCAGTGCTGGTGCCCTCCGGCAACACCGTCGCCCTGGAAACCCGAGCTACCGGCATCCTCCACTACGAATGCAAACCCACAGCCACCGGCCCTTATGGCTGGGTGCTGATGAGCCCGGAGGCCAACCTGCTGGACCGCACCGGCAAGGACGTGGTCGCCTACTCCGGCCCGCCTGCCACTTTCAAACACGTGGACGGCTCCAGTGTGGTCGGCACGCAGATCGCCGTGGCGCCCAACGGCGAATACACGCTGCCGCTGCAACTGTCGCGCGCCGAGCCTTCCATGGGCACCGGCGCCTTGCAGGGCATCACCTTCATCCAGCGCGTCAACACCAAGGGCGGCGTCGAAAAAACCAAACCCTGCGCGGCTCTGAACAACGGCGAGAAGCTGACGCTGCCTTACCAGGCTGACTACATCTTCTGGCGCCAAGGCTAAGTCAGTACGAACAAGGGCAAACCCTGAGAACGCAGGTCGCACAAAGATGTGCACCTGCATTCTTTGTGGGCTGCTTCCTACACAGGCGGCCGGCGCGCAGAGGTTTACTGCCGCTGTAGCCAACGAACCCGCAGCGCAAGACACGGAAACCGAAGAGCCAAGAGAAAACCAGCAGAGCACAAATTGAAAGGGTGATTGCCATGAGAAGCACGCACAACACAATTCGCGCATTGGCCATTGGCCTCGGGCTCACCCTGCTGGTGGTCACCGGCACTGCCGCCATGATGGCCGTTTTCTCCAACCCGGCGCCTGCGACAGACATGTACCGGCGCGTGGCCGTCACACCCACTATTGATCCCGTCACCCATGTCGCCACCGCGCATGACAGCGTGCTTTATGAGCGCGTGATCCTGCCGGACGGCCGTGTGCAATGGGTGCTGACGGCCGGACAAGACACCGGCACGGTGGCCACCAGCCTCGCAACTCACGCTTACTCAACACCGCGCATCGGCGACACGGGACACGTGAGTTACGCCCTGGCGGTCAAGCCAGCCGGGCTGAGCAAGGCGGTGCGCAACTGCAGCCGTTCTGCTTATGACGCTTACGACATTGCCTGCAACACCATGAGCTGATTGACCGGAAAATAATTACCTGCGTCAAGCTTGTCCCGGTTTCCGGCCCGCCGCTGTAAGCGGTTTACCGGCGCCAGAGCTGTTCAGCAGTATTGGCACCAAGTCCGCAGGCTCACGCCTGCGGACTTTCTTTATGGGCCTGCTTGTTTTAGCATCGGGCGTTCCTGTCGGGCGCTCCTTCACGCAGGCCGGCTCCACGCTCCATCTCCAGGCTCCATCAACGGGAAATCTTTTGAACACCACAACCGACCGCTGCGCCTCGCGCCTCCGCCTCCTGAGCTTCACGCTGGTGACGGCCACAGCCGTGTTGATGGCCGCGTGTTCGGCACCCCGCCCGCTCACCCAGTACCTGTCACGGCAAGCGGCACTGCCTGCAGACGTGCGCGTGCCGGCTGGTCATCAGGCGGTGCTCGAAGCCCGCGGGATTGGCCAGCTCCAGTACGAATGCCAGGCCACCAGCCGCACGCCCTGGGAATACGCCTGGTTGCCGCGCGACCGCAGCATTGAACTGCGGGACAGCTCCAACAGCAGCATCACGCTGACACGCAGCGCGCGCAGCTGGATGCACCGCGACGGCTCAGAACTGAAGGTGCGCGAGTTTGTCGAAGTGGACAACGGCAGCGCCAACCTGCCCCTGCAGCGCGCGCGGGTTGAAGCGTCCACGGCGCCGGGCACGCTGAACAACATCAGCTATATCCAGCGCATCCATACCGTCGGCGGCATGCCCAGCGTGCGCAACTGCAGCGCGGCCGAACTGGGCATGCGGGTCAGCGTGCCTTATGAGGCCGACTACGTGTTCTGGCGCTCACCCGCCACCTGAGCCCGACGCCTGAGCCCGGCATCGCCCATGAAAAAAGCCCGCAGGCGTCAAACCTGCGGGCTTTTTTTGTTCAGGCGGCTGCCTGGCCCCAATGTGGCTCAATGGCGATGGCCGTGACCATGGCCGCGCCCCGGGTGGCGGTAGTGCGGCCCACCGCGGTAATACACGGGAGGCGGTCCCACGTAAACCGGTGCCTGCACATACACAGGCCGCGGGCGGTACACCGGCCGCGGCTGGTAATAAACCGGTGGCGGCTGCACATACACCGGCTGCGGCTGGTAGCCGTACACCGGCGAGGTGTAAACGGGATAGGCGTTACTCACGCCCACCACCACACCGGGCGCCGACACGCCGACGGAAAAATTGATGTCGCTGCGCGCCTGCGCACCGGTCGAAAAGCCCAGCGCGGCCACCGACACCACCGCCGCGGCACCCGCCATCAGCAGGGTCCGGTTGGACGACACAGAACGGGTAAGGGTCTTGAACATTTTCTTTCTCCTGGTAAGGGCGCCGAATGCCCATGTGTTTATTAAACGCAGCCCACCGTAAACCGCCTACCGGCTGCTGTGTGAAGTCCGTAGCGAAACGTAACCCGGCGCAGCCAGCCCCTAGAATCAGGCCATGACCTCCCCTGCCGACAAAGAAACCCCCAAAACCAGCAATTTTTTGCGCCAGATCATCGAACACGACCTGGCCAAAGGCACGTATTCCGGCAGGCAGTGGGGCGGCAGCCCCGGCGACGCGGCGCACCACGCGGCCGGCCAGCCCGACCCGGCCAAGGTGCGCCTGCGCTTCCCGCCCGAGCCCAACGGCTATTTGCACGTCGGCCACGCCAAAAGCATTTGCCTGAACTTCGGCCTGGCGCGCGACTATGAGGGCGTGTGCCATTTGCGCTTTGACGACACCAACCCCGAAAAGGAAGACACCGAATACGTCGACGCGATCAAGGACGCGGTGCAGTGGCTGGG
>CAMLDT010000117.1 GCA_946479075.1 uncultured Polaromonas sp. | reverse complement strand
TAGGGCTCAAAACGCCAGGGGCCGGAGGTGTTCAGGGCGTCGGGTGAAGCCAGGCTGCCCTTGGGCACGGCGACCCATTCCAACGGTTCCGCCAGCGTGATGGTGACGCTGTCTTCATACAGGCGGGCAAAATCCTGGGCGCGGCCGGGCTGCAGCACCATCAAAAGCAGTGCCAGCCAGAAAATGCGAAAACCGGCCTGTCTGATCATCCGCATAGCTTATTGCAAAAGGCGAGTCCGGCGGGCTGTGAAATGTGTGGACTTTCACCAAGTCACAGGAATGGATTGGGGCCTGTGTATCGCGCAGGGCTTGCAAGCCAGACGTTCATCCACCGTTCACGGGCTGTACTGGTTTCCCTAAGAAGCACCGACGATTGCTACAAAATCAATAGCTGCTTGCGCCCGCCCCACAAGGGCTGGAGGCCAAAAACATCAATAAGCTAGATCTTGGACTGGAACACCAGCCCGGCGTGTTCGCGCAAGGCGTGGAACTTGATTTTGGGCCACTGCTGCTCCACCGCGCGCAGCGTGGCACTGTGGTCCACCAGCAAGGTGGGGGCGTCCACGGCGTCCAGTGCCACGCGGTGCGAGTTGGCGTCCATGAATTTTTTCAGCTCGTTCGGGTCATCGCTGGTGACCCAGCGCGCCAGGTTGAACTGGCTGCCCATGATGCGGGCCTTGACGCCGTATTCATGTTCGAGGCGGTGCGCAACGACTTCAAACTGCAGCTGGCCGACGGCGCCCAGCAACAGCAAGGAGCCGGCAATCGGCCGGAACACCTGGATGGCGCCTTCTTCCCCCAGTTGGGTCAGGCCGGCGCGGAGTTGCTTGCTGCGCAGCGGGTCGGCCACCTCGACGGCGCGGAACATCTCGGGCGCGAAAAAGGGCAGGCCGGTGAACTGCAGGGCCTCGCCCTCGGTCAGGGTGTCGCCGAGCTGCAGCACACCGTGGTTGGGGATGCCGATGATGTCGCCGGCAAAAGCGGTGTCCAGCAGTTCGCGGCGCTGGCTCATGAAACTCACCACGGTGTTGGGCCGCAGCTCCTTGCCGCTGCGCACCACTTTCAGGCGCATACCGCGGGTGAACTCGCCGCTGGCGACGCGCAAGAACGCGATGCGGTCGCGGTGTGCCGGGTCCATGTTGGCCTGGATCTTGAAAACCACGCCGGAGAATTTTTTCTCTTCGGGCTGCACCACGCGCTGCAGCGCGGCGCGTTCGGCCGGTGCCGGTGCCAGGTCCACCAGCGCGTCCAGCACTTCCTGCACGCCGAAGTTGTTGATGGCCGAGCCGAAGAACATGGGGGTCTGCTTGCCGCTGAGGAATTCCTCGCGGTTGAATTCGGGCGACGCGCCTTCCAGCAGCTCCAGTTCGTCCTGGGCCTGCGTGAACTCGGCGCCGAAACGATGGGCCGCTTCCGCATTGTCCAGCCCGGCCAGGATTTCATCGTCGCCACCGGCCTTGTCCTCGCCGGGGCTGAAGACGCGCATGCGTTTTTCACGCCGGTCGAACACGCCGTGGAACAGCTTGCCCATGCCGACCGGCCAGGTGAAGGGCACGACGGTCATGCCGAGCTCCTGCTCGATTTCGTCCATCACGCTCATTGGGTCCTGCACCTCACGGTCCATCTTGTTGACAAAGGTCAGGATGGGTGTGTTGCGCGCGCGGCAGACCTGCAGCAGGCGGCGCGTCTGCGGCTCCACACCGTTGGCCGCGTCGATCACCATCAGCGCGGCGTCCACGGCGGTCAGCACGCGGTAGGTGTCTTCCGAGAAATCCTGGTGGCCGGGGGTGTCGAGCAGGTTGATCACGCAGTCGCGGTATTCCATCTGCATGACCGAAGAGGCCACCGAGATGCCGCGCTGCTTTTCGATTTCCATCCAGTCCGAAGTGGCGTGGCGCGCGGCCTTGCGCGCCTTCACGCTGCCGGCGATCTGGATCGCACCCGAGAACAGCAGCAGCTTTTCCGTCAGCGTGGTCTTGCCGGCGTCGGGGTGGGAAATGATGGCAAACGTGCGGCGGCGCTTGACCTGCTTTTCGATTTCAGTGGATTCGGACATAACCCACGATTATCGTTGACGGTGAAAGGCCCGACTCAGCTGGTTTGCCTGGCAAAGCGCGGCTGAGCGAGGCCGTCAATCACGACCTCCTCATTGAACATCGCGGCCGGCCGCACCCACAAGCCCTTTTCACCGTACAGAGCGCGGTACAGCGTCATCGGCTCCAGGCTTTCGCTGTGGCGCACGGTGCCCACCACCTCGTACAGCATGCCCTTGTAGTGGCGGTACAGTCCGGGTGGGGTCTCGATCAGGGGAGGCAATGTGTCGCTCATGCCGGGATTATCGCCAGTGCAGGACTGGCCGTGGGGCGCGCCTGCTGGTGCTACATTTTCGGAAGCTTCACACGGACCGGCTGCGGCTTACCGGTCGTCACCTGCGGGAATTTCATGGCGACTTTCACGGTATTTTTCTGTGGCACGGGCTCCAACAGCTTCGATTTTTCCAACGCGGACTACCACGCGGGAGAACTCATTTCGACGCTTGCGCGACATGCCGCCGGCATGGAATTTGTCGACTGGATCATTGCCGACGGGCCAGGCAGCGGAAACCTGCAGGAGGACGAAAAGTTTGTCCCTCCCGGAAACTACAGCGCCGCCACCGGCGTGGGTTTTGGGAAGGGCTGGGAAGAAAATGTCGCACATGCCCTGGCCATGATTCACGGCGAAGCCACCTGGAGCCGCCAGAAACTGACCGATCTCAACTATCGCGTGCTCAAACAGGCGGGGATTCCGATTGCGGACAAGGCCTACAAATACAGTGTCTTCGGCAAAAACCTCGGTTCGGGCGTGTTGCCCGACCGGCGCGTGACGCAGCAGGCCCTGCAGATGCAGAAGATCAAGATCTTCCGCAAGAAGAAGCCCATCACGCAGATCAACGCCATTGGCTGGAGCCGCGGTGCGGTGACCACACACATGTTTGCGAACGCGCTGGCGCTCGATCCGGTGCTGAAAGATATCCCGGTCAACCTGATTGCGGTGGATCCGGTCCCCGGAACCGGGCAGTTCCAGGCGCACCGGACCACCATCCCGGCCAACGTGAAGAACTACGTGGCTTTTTACGCGCGCGACGAGCGATCTCTCGGCTTTGCGGCCACGCTGGCCCGGGTGGCAGATCCAAAGTCCACCGAAGCCGTGTATTACCCCTTGCCGGGCCGCCATGCGACGCTGGTGGGGAACGCGGGAAACTACATCGGCGGCAATGGCGTCAACACGTTTTATGGACCGGGCAGGGTGGTGCGCATGCTGGCCGAGAACTACCTGACCGAGTGGGGAACGGCGCTGAACAGATGCCTGCCTTATTCCGATGCGGACATGCTGCGCTGCTACGACGAGATGATTGCCCAGCAGGCCCAGTACACGGCCTTGCGCAGCACGGTCTACACGCTGCAGCGCGGCCAGATGGACGACCGCGACATCGGCGTGGGCCAGGATTGGACCAGCACGAAGTTCCGCTCCGTCGCCCAGCTCAAGCCCGATGGACTGTTCGTGAACTGGCACCACAAGGCGCTTTTCCAGCAACTGTGCCGCACCGCCTGGCTGGATTTCAAGATCGGGTTCAAAAGCAGGTCCAGGAAGTATCACGAGCGCCGCGAATCCCTGCTGCGCAATGAACCCTACCTCAGCTCTCACGCGAAGCAGACCTGGGCGGTCCTGCAAACCTATAACCGGACCGGCAAATTCATCGGACCGACCTGAGAGCTGCCTGAGGGGCTTCGGGATGGGACAATGGGGCATGCATCCCAACGCCTTACTCGACAGCTGTACCGTTCTCCTCAAGCAGGTTCTTCGTTTCGACCACCCCGCCGACATGGTGGTGTCGCGCCATTTCCGCGAGCAGCGCCTGGGCCCGCGCGAGCGCGCCACGGTGGCCGAGACCATTTACGGCGTGCTGCGCAAGAAAAACCTGTTCACCTACCTGGCCCAGCATGGCAGCGGCCCGACCGAACGGCGCCTGGCCATCCTGGGTTTTGCCGCCGAGCGCGATTTCCTGCTGGGGGCGCTCTCCGATCAGGAGAAGGACTGGCTGGCACGCTGCGACCAGGTCCAACCCGCAGATCTCATGGAGTTGCACCGGCACAACCTGCCGGCCTGGCTGGTGGAGCCGCTGAAGGCGCAGCTTGGCGACGACTTCTGGCCGCTGGTCGAAAGCCTCAACGCCCCGGCGGGGCTGGACCTGCGTGTCAACACGCTCAAGGACAAGCGGGCAGACATCCAGAAGGAGCTTGCAAAGGCGGCCATCCCCTCGATGGCGACGCCTTATTCTCCGTGGGGCTTGCGGCTGACGACCAAGCCGGCGCTCAACAAGCTCGACACCTTCACCCGGGGCGCCATCGAAGTGCAGGACGAAGGTTCGCAGTTGCTGGCCTTGCTGGTCGATGCCAAGCGGGGGGAGATGGTGGTGGACTTTTGCGCTGGCGCTGGCGGCAAGACCCTGGCACTGGGTGCCTGCATGCGCAATACGGGCCGGCTCTACGCCTTTGACACCTCGGGCCATCGCCTCGATGCGCTCAAGCCCCGGCTGGCGCGCAGCGGCCTGTCCAACGTGCATCCGGTGGCGATTGCCCATGAGCGCGACGACCGTATCAAACGCCTGGCCGGAAAAATCGACCGGGTGCTGATTGATGCGCCCTGCTCGGGCCTGGGTACGCTGCGCCGCAACCCCGACCTGAAATGGCGGCAGACGCCCCAGGCCATCGAGGAGCTGACGGCCAAGCAGACCGCCATTTTGCAAAGCGCAGCGCGCCTGCTGAAGCCGGGCGGCCGCCTGGTCTACGCGACCTGCAGCATCTTGCGCGATGAAAACGAGTTGATCGCCCAGGCGTTCACGGCAGCAAATAAAGATTTTGCGCCACTTGAAGCGGGGGAGCTTCTGACGCATCTGGGGGTGGAAGGAGCCGCGGGGCTTTGCAGCGGGCCCTATTTGCGTCTTTGGCCGCATTTGCATCGCACCGACGGGTTTTTTGCTGCCGTTTGGCAAAAAATCTAGAACCGTTGGCGGCATGAAGCCGTTAATTACCGATTTTTGGTGATTTTTGCGGATTTACTTCAGTTTTACGCGAAAGCCGGGTTTCTTCGTGCGGGGTGTTTGGTGATTTATACCCCTCGCCCTACAATAGGGGCTCGGCTCCGGCACGGTTTCATCAAGATTGCAGGGCGCTGTTACAGATTGTTCATAAAGGACCTACATGATTTTGTATGACGCCGCCCTCGACTGGCTGGCAAATGGCCTGATCGCCGCCAGCTGGTGGCAGATCGTGCTGTATACGCTGGTGACCACTCACATCACCATTGCCAGCGTGACGATTTACCTGCACCGCCATCAGGCGCATCGCGCCATGGACCTGCACGCGATTCCTTCGCATTTCTTCCGTTTCTGGCTCTGGCTGGGCACCGGTCAGGTGACCAAGGAGTGGGTATCCATCCACCGCAAGCACCACGCCAAATGCGAAACCATCGACGATCCGCACAGCCCCCAGGCGCACGGCATCAAGAAAGTATTCTGGGAAGGTGCCGAGCTGTACCGCGCCGAGAGCAAGAACAAGGAAACCATGGTCAAGTATGGCCACGGCACGCCCAGCGACTGGCTGGAACGCAATCTCTACACCCGTTATAGCTGGCAGGGTGTGGGCCTGATGATGATCATCAACCTGGCCTTGTTCGGCGCGGCCGGTCTGGCTGTGTGGGCGGTGCAAATGGCCTGGATTCCCGTGACGGCCGCCGGCATCATCAACGGTATCGGCCACTACTGGGGCTACCGCAATTTCGAGGCGCCCGACGCCAGCACCAACATCTCGCCTTGGGGCATCATGATTGGCGGCGAGGAGCTGCACAACAATCACCACACTTATCCCACGTCGGCCAAGTTCTCGGTCAAGCCCTATGAATTCGACATTGGCTGGATCTACATTCGCGGCTTGGAAAAAGTGGGACTGGCCACCGTCAAGAAGGTGCCGCCCAAGCTGACGCTGGGTTCCATCCAGCCCGTGGCCGACGAAAAAACGCTTGAGGCGCTGATTGCCCACCGTTATGAGGTCATGGCCGGTTTTGCACGTGAACTGCGCCGTGCCGGGAAGGCCGAGATCGAGGCGCTCAAGGCCCGCAAGGCGGATATCTCGGCCCTGAAGGCCGCCAACCGCTGGCTGCATCGCGACTATGACAAGGTGCCCGCAGCGGCCAAGCCAAAGATTGCCCAGGTCCGCGCCGAGCACCCGGTCCTGGACAAGATGGTCACCATGCGTGAAGAGCTCCGTCAGATGTGGCTGTCCACCTCGGCATCGCGTGAGCAACTGGCCAGCGACTTGCAGGCCTGGTGCCACCGCGCGGAGGAAAGCGGGATTGCTGCCCTGCGCGACTTTTCGATGAACTTGCGCGCCGCACGCGCTTGACGCGCTGAATTCCGGTCTGCTGCGGCAGACTGGTCAGGCTGCACCGGCTTTTTGCTGTTGCAGCCTTTTTCTTGTCCTGACCTCGGACAGGCAAGGCTCCCATGCGAGGCTCGGGAGAGCCGTATGGGCGCTGTGACGGCCGAACATGAACGCATGGCCAATGCATGCTTGCCTGGACCGGGTTCCCGCCCCCGCAACCCGCGTGCCTGACACCGCACGCGCCGCGTTGTGGACGGGCATAAAAAAACCCGCCGGAAACCAGCGGGTTTTTTGGAAGCGCTGCCAGGCAACGCAGAAATCAGTCTGAATTACTTCAGCTTGATTTCCTTGTATTCCACATGCTTGCGTGCCTTGGGATCAAACTTCATGATCAGCATCTTGTCGGGCGTGGTTTTCTTGTTCTTGGTGGTCGTGTAGAAGTGACCCGTGCCGGCGGTGGATTCCAGCTTGATTTTTTCGCGTGCGCCTTTTGCCATGGTGACTCTCCTTAGATTTCGCCGCGGGCGCGCAGATCCACGAGGACCGCGTCGATACCGAGCTTGTCGACCAGGCGCAAACCAGCGCTGGTCACGCGCAGGCGCACCCAGCGGTTTTCGGTTTCAACCCAGAAACGGCGGTATTGCAAATTGGGCAAAAACCGGCGTTTTGTTTTGTTATTGGCATGGGAAACATTGTTTCCAACCATCGGGCCTTTGCCCGTTACCTGACAGACGCGTGCCATGAGCACTCTCCGTAAAAAATAGAAATCGGATGCCGGCCCCATGGGGGAACTCAGCTAAGCCATAGATTATAGCCTGAAAACCGGACGTCCTCAAGCCTGAGGTTGCCATTGGCCCAAGGACCGCGGGTTTGGCTCCGTCGGTTCGAAGGCGCAATACGCAAAAACAACAGGCGCGGGGCTTTAACTTTGCTCAAGAAAGCGCTGTGCATCCAGTGCCGCCATGCAGCCGGTGCCGGCACTGGTGATGGCCTGGCGGTACACGTGGTCCTGCACGTCGCCGGCCGCAAACACGCCGGGCACGCTGGTCATGGTGGCAAAGCCCTGCAGCCCCGACTGGGTCACGATGTAGCCGTCCTTCATGTCCAGTTGCCCGGTGAAGATGTCGGTGTTGGGCTGGTGGCCGATGGCGATAAAGCAGCCCTGCAACGCAATGTCCTCGGTGGCACCGGTCTGGGTGCTTTTCAGGCGCACCCCGTTGACGCCGGCGCTGTCGCCCAGCACCTCGTCCAGGGTCTGGTGCAGTTTGAGTTCAATTTTTCCAGCGGCGACTTTTTCATGGAGCTTGTCGATCAGGATGGCCTCCGCCTTGAACTTGTCGCGCCGGTGCACCAGCACCACCTGGCTGGCGATGTTCGAGAGGTAAAGCGCCTCTTCGACAGCGGTATTGCCGCCGCCGACCACGCAGACCTTCTGGTTGCGGTAAAAAAATCCGTCGCAAGTGGCGCAACCGGAAACGCCCCGGCCCATGAAGGCGGTTTCCGAGGGCAATCCCAGATACTTCGCCGAAGCCCCGGTGGCAATGATCAGGGTGTCGCAGGTGTAGGTGCCGCTGTCGCCTGTCAGTGTGAACGGGCGCTGGCCGAAATCGACCTTGTTGATGTGGTCAAAAATGATCTCGGTCTTGAAACGCTCCGCATGTTCAAGAAAGCGCTGCATCAGGGCCGGCCCCTGAACACCCAGGGGATCGGCTGGCCAGTTGTCCACATCGGTGGTGGTCATCAACTGCCCGCCCTGTGCAATACCCGTGACCAGCACCGGACTGAGGTTGGCGCGGGCTGCATACACGGCGGCGGTGTAACCCGCAGGGCCTGAACCCAGAATGAGGACTTTGGAGTGTTTCATAAGTGAAAATCTGATTCGGACGGCGTGGGAACTCAGTTAGAGTTGTAGACCGCCATGGCCAACCCGGGGATCAACCTGGGGCGGCCCGACAGGGACAACCCCTGCATTGTAAGAACTCGAGCGAAGCCCTTGCGGCGGCGCAACCAGGAGAAGTTTGATATGTCCACAATGGTGTCGAACCTGGAGCTGATACGGCGCGTGCCGCTGTTTTCGATGTTGACCGCTGCGCAGGCCGAAGCGGTGGCTGCGGCGGTCATCAAGCGGCGCTACAAACGCGGGGAAGCGATTGTCGAACAGGGCAAACAATCCAATGCCCTGGCGATTTTGCTGACCGGGCGGGCCCGTGTCGTGACCACCGATGCCCGCGGCCGTGAAGTGATCCTCGCCACCTTGCATCCCGGCGACTATGTCGGCGAGATGAGCCTGATCGACAGCGAGCCGCACTCGGCCACCGTGCGCACCGAAGTCCAGACCGATGTCCTGGTGGTGGGGCGCCCGGAATTTGCCCGCTGCCTGCCGGAAAACAGCTCCATGGCTTATGCGGTCATGAAGGGATTGGTGCAGCGTTTGCGGCAGGCTGACCGGAAAATTGAATCGCTGGCCCTGATGGATGTTTACGGTCGGGTCGCCAGGGCCTTGCTGGAGGCCGCTGTGCCCGACCGCGAAGGCAACACCGTCATCCGTGAAAAGGTGTCGCGACAGGATCTGGCCAAGATGGTTGGCGCCTCGCGCGAGATGGTCAGCCGGGTCATGAAAGACCTGGAGGAGCGCGGTTACATCGAGACACGCGCCGACGGATCCATGTGGGTCAAGGACCGGCTCAATTCACTGGGCTGAGCAGCGATTTCGGGCGTGGCGGCGCTCTGGTTCGCCTGCGCAACTGAGGTAAGCTCGGTGCTGGTTTTATGACTTACTCCCTCGATACATTGAACACCAGAACCTCTGCTGCCGCGCCTTCTGCCGGTGGCGTGAAACGCTTTGCCCACGAAGTCAGCCTGATCCTCGGCCTGCTGGCACTGGCCTTCTGGCTGGGCTCGCTGCTCAGTTACACGCCGCAGGACGCGGCCTGGTCCACGACGGGAAGCCGGGAGCTTGCGGGTGCTGCCGCCCATAACTGGGGCGGGCGCCTGGGCGCGCACCTCGCCGATGCGAGTTATTTCCTCTTTGGCTTTTCGGTGTGGTGGATGGTGGCTGCGGGTTTTCGTGCATGGCTGGGCGCCCTGGCGCGCGGCCTGCGCAGCCAGGTGGTCGTGCGCACGGCCTGGAGCCGCGTCAGGTTCTGGTCCTGCCTGGCTCTGCTGTTGCTGGCCAGTGCGGCGCTGGAATGGTCGCGCCTGTACCGGTTCGAGTTCAAGCTGCCCGGCCACGCGGGAGGCGTGCTGGGCTACTTGGCCGGCCCGGCCAGCGTGAAGTGGCTGGGGTTTACCGGATCCGGCCTGGTGTGGATTGCCGCGGGCGTGATTGCGGTGTCTGTGGTGTTTGCATTTTCATGGGCCCATGTCGCGCAGCGCATTGGCGCGTGGGTGGATGAACTGATCGAGTCCAGACGCGAAAAGCGCGAAATCGCGGAAGACCTGGCCGTCGGCCGCGTGGCTGCACGCGAGCGTGAGGAAATCCTGCACGAGGAACGCATCGAGATCGAGGAGCATCACCCGGTCCCGGTGCTGATTGAGCCCACACTGGCCGACATCCCCAAGAGTGAACGCGTGGCGAAAGAGCGCCAGAAACCGCTGTTCAGCGAAATGCCGGACTCCAAGCTGCCGCAGGTGGACTTGCTCGACGGCGCGTTGACACGGCAGGAGACGGTTTCTCCCGAAACCCTGGAGATGACCTCCCGCCTGATCGAGAAAAAGCTGAAGGATTTTGGTGTCGAGGTGCGCGTGGTGGCTGCAGCGCCGGGCCCCGTGATCACGCGCTACGAGATCGAACCTGCCACTGGCGTCAAGGGGGCGCAGATCGTGAATCTGGCCAAGGACCTGGCGCGCGCGCTGAGCCTGGTGTCCATCCGCGTCATCGAAACCATCCCGGGCAAAAACTACATGGCGCTGGAACTACCCAACGCCAAGCGCCAGTCCATCAAGCTCAGCGAAATTCTGGGCTCGCAGGTTTACAACGAAGCCAAGTCCATGCTCACCATCGGACTGGGCAAGGATATTGGCGGTGCGCCGGTGGTGGCCGACCTCGCCAAGATGCCGCACTGCCTGGTGGCCGGTACCACCGGCTCGGGCAAGTCGGTGGGCATCAATGCCATGATCCTCAGCCTGCTGTACAAGGCCGATGCGCGTGATGTGCGGCTGCTGCTGATCGATCCGAAGATGCTGGAGATGAGCGTTTATGAAGGCATTCCGCATCTGCTGGCGCCGGTGGTGACCGACATGCGCCAGGCGGCGCACGGCCTGAACTGGTGCGTGGCGGAGATGGAAAAACGCTACAAGCTGATGAGCAAGATGGGTGTGCGCAATCTGGCAGGTTACAACGTCAAGATCGACGAAGCCAAGGCACGCGGTGAGTTTGTCTATAACCCCTTCAGCCTGACGCCGGAGCAGCCCGAACCGCTGGAGCGCCTGCCTTACATCGTGGTGGTGATCGACGAACTGGCCGACCTGATGATGGTGGTGGGCAAGAAGATCGAGGAGCTGATCGCCCGCC
>CAMLDT010000116.1 GCA_946479075.1 uncultured Polaromonas sp. | reverse complement strand
GCGTGCCGGACGCACTGGCTTTCATCGCCGCCAACGCGGTGGACCTGGCCATCGTCGACTTGTCGCTGGATGACCGTTCCGGCATGGAGCTGATTCGCACCGTGCATCAGCGTTATCCGCAACTGCGCTGCCTGGTGCTTTCCATGCATGACGAGAACCTGCATGCCGAGCGCGCGCTGCGCGCCGGCGCCAGCGGTTACGTGATGAAGCAGGAAGCGACGCGCAAGATCATCACAGCGCTGCGCCGCGTGCGCGACGGCCACATCTACCTCAGCGACGCGATGGGCAGCCAGTTGCTGCAGCGGCTGGCCGGCACGGCAGGTCCAGCGGCCAGCGCACCGGCGCAACAGCTTTCAGCCCTCAGTGACCGCGAGCTGGAAGTGCTGCGGCTGATCGGCAAGGGCATGAAGACCGGCGACATCGCCCGCACGCTCAACCGCAGCGTGCACACGGTGGAAGCGCACCGCGCCAACATCAAACGCAAGCTGGCGCTCAAGAGCGCGGGTGAACTGGCGCAATACGCCTTCGGCCTGGGCAACTAGGTCCTTATCAGCGCCTCCGATCCTCATCGCTAGCGGTTTCCACGAGCCGCGATTAGCGGTGCACCCCCCATTCCTATCGCGGCGGCCGTGATGCCTGCCACAGCAGTGAATTCCTACATTGGAGTCATCAACGGATGAGCTTCAACAAGAGGACGAGATGCACCTGCGGATGGAAGGAATGAGCAAACGTTTTGGCGCGGTCACAGCGCTGACAGGCGTCGATTTCGAGGCGCTGCCCGGCGAGGTCACGGCCTTGGTCGGCGAGAATGGCGCAGGCAAAAGCACGCTGATGAAAATCCTGTACGGCATGCACCGCGCCGACAGCGGCTCCGTGACGCTCGACGGTCTGGCGCTGGCAGGCGGTTCCCCGCGCGAGGCCGTGGCGCGCGGGGTCGGCATGGTGTTCCAGCAGTTCAGCCTGATCCCCGCGCTCACGGTGCGCGAAAACCTGGCACTGGCCCTGCCGCGCGCACCCTGGCTGCTGGGCCGCGGCGCGCGGCGCCTGCATGACGTGGCGGCGCGGCTGCGCGAGCTGGCGCCCGACATCGATCCCGGGCAGCGCGTCGGCCAGCTCTCGGTCGGCCAGATGCAGCTGGTGGAACTGGCCAAGGTGCTCAACCTGCAGGCGAAACTCGTCGTGCTGGACGAGCCGACCGCGGTGCTGGCGCCGGCCGAGGCGCAGCGCCTGTGGGCACTCGTTCGCATGCTGCGTGAGGGCGGCCTGGCCGTCATCCTCATCACCCACAAGCTCCAGGACGTGCATGCCTGCGCCGACCGCATCGCCGTGCTGCGCGGCGGGCGTCTGGTCGCCAGCCAGGACGCGGCCGGCCTGGATGATGCCAGTATCGTCTCGCTGATGGTGGGCGACCACCTGCCCTCCCCGCCGACTCCAGCGGACCCGCCTCAGACGCACGTACGCCTGTGGATCAAGGGCGTGTCTGCTTCCGGCGACGCCGGCAAGGTCACCGGCATCGAGCTGCAGTTGCGCGCGGGTGAGCTGCTGGGCGTGGCCGGTGTTTCGGGCAATGGCCAGACCACCCTCGCCGAAGCCGTTGCCGGCATCACGCCGCTGACAACCGGCGAGATCATCCTGGACGGTGGGCAACTGCGCGCGCCGCGGCTTTCGTCCGCGCCCTCGGCTGCGGTCGCCTACATCCCCGAGCAGCCGCTGCGCAACGCGGTTGCACCCGGCCTGTCGCTGGCGCTCAACCTGGCGCTGCGACGCATTGCCGGGCTGCCCTTTTTTCCCGGGCGCGCCGTGCTGGAGAAGCAGGCCCGCGCACTGATCCAGCGTTATGGCGTGCGCCCCGCCAACCCGCAGGCGCTGGCACAAGCCCTGTCCGGCGGCAATCTGCAAAAGCTGGTGGCCGCGCGCGAGCTGTCGTCGGCCCCCGCCGTGGTGGTCGCCTGCTATCCCACGATGGGCCTGGACGTGACGGCCACGGCGCAGATCTACGAGGCGCTGTTCGAGCTGGCCCGGCGCGGCAGCGCGGTGCTGTGGATCTCGGAAGACCTGGGCGACCTGCTGCGCTACTCGCACCGCATTGCGGTGATGCTGGGCGGGCGCGTGGTGCAGGTGCTGGACGCGCGCCAGACACAGGTGACGGAAGTCGGCGCCTGGATGACCGGGTCGGCCACATGAACGCCATCCTGTCGCAACTCCGGCTTCAGGCCTCCGGTGGCGCCGCCGCCTTCGTCCTGTTCATCGCCCTCACCTCGGCCTTCTTCCTGGCCATCGGCACCCACCCCCTGGCCATGCTGGTGGAGATTGCCCATTCGGCCTGGGGCGACGGTTATGCGCTGGGCGAGACCCTGTTGCGCGCCACACCCATCCTGCTGTGCGCCCTCGCCACCATCGTGCCGGCGCGGGCCGGCCTGATCTCGGTGGGCGCTGAGGGCCAGATGTACTTTGGCGCGCTGGCCGGCACCGGCTTCCTGTTGGCCACGGGCGCGCCGCAAGGTGCCTGGATGCTGCCTGCGACCCTGCTCGCGGGCGCCCTGGGCGGCGCGCTGTGGGCGGCGGTGCCGGCCCTGTTGCGGGTGGGTGCCAATGCCAACGAAACCATCTCCACGCTGCTGCTCAACTATGTTGCGGCGCTGCTGGTGACCTGGCTGGTCTACGGCCCCTGGAAAAATCCGCACAGCCAGGGCTGGCCCGCCAGCATCGACTTCCCGGAAGCGGCGCGACTACCGCTGCTGGAGGGCAGCCGCGTGCATGCCGGCCTGTTCCTGGCTGTGGCACTGGCCTTGATGCTGCACCTGCTGCTCACCCGTTCACGCTGGGGCCTGGAGCTGGATGTGATGCGCAGCAACCCGCGTGCCGCGCTGCTGGCCGGGTTTGGCCAGAGGCGGCGCATGGTGCTGGCGCTGCTGGCCGGCGGGCTGCTGGCCGGCCTGGCAGGCATCGCCGAAACATCGTCGGTGCAGGGCCGGCTGCAGGCCGAGCTGTCCAACGGTGCGGGCCTCAGCGGCTTCCTGGTCGCCTGGCTGGCCCGCAACAACGCCCTTCGCGCCATGGCTTATGCCTTCATCGTCGCCGGCCTGCTGGCAGCGGGTGACGGCCTGCAGATGAACGCCAACATCCCTTCTTCCGCCACGCTGGTGGTGCAGGGCCTGCTCTTTGTGGCCGTGCTGCTGGCCGGTGGTTGGCGGGACTGGCGGCTGGCGCGATCCGGAGCCACCGATGCTTGATCCACTGCTCGACGGCCTCGCCGTTTCCTCCATCCGCGCCGCTACCCCGCTGCTGTTCGTGCTGCTGGGCGAGTGCCTGACTCAGCGCGTCGGGCGCATCAACCTCGGCGTCGAAGGCCAGATGCTGGTGGGTGCCGCCACCGGCTACGGCGTGGCCGCCGCCAGCGGCAACCCCTGGCTGGGCCTGCTGGCCGGGGCGGCGGCAGGCGCCGCGCTGTCAGGGGTCTATGCGCTGCTGACGATACCGGCCCGCGCCAATCAATTTGCCAGCGGCCTGGCGGTGTGGATGCTGGGCTTCGGCCTCAGCGCCTACGCCGGCGCGGGCCTGATCGGCCAGCGTGTGGAGGGCTTCACGCCGCTGGCCGGCGGCATGACACCCACCATGGTGATAGCGCTGCTGCTGGTGCCCTGCATCGGCGCCTGGCTGTACACCACCCGCACCGGCCTGGCTTGGCGTGCCGTGGGCGAGTCGCCTGATGTCGCCAGAGCCGCAGGCGTGCGACCGGCGCTGACCATCGCGCTCGGCATCGCCGCCGGCGGCATCCTTTCGGGTCTGGGCGGCGCGGCGCTGTCGGTGGACTACACCCGCACCTGGGCCGAAGGCATGTCCGGCGGGCGTGGCCTGGTTGCCGTGGGCCTGGTGATCGTCGCGCGCTGGAATCCATGGTGGACCCTGCCTGCCGCCCTGCTGTTTGGCTGCACCGAAGCCCTGTCGCTGCGCCTGCAGGCCGCCCACAGCGCCATTCCTGCCCATCTGCTGCACACGCTGCCTTACCTGGCCAGTCTGGCCGTGTTCGCCATCGCATGCATGCGCCGGCAGGACAGCGGCGCGCCTGCCGCGCTCAAGGATGTCCTCGAACGCTGATGCCATCGATTTCCCTTTCCCTCATCAACCCACCGGAGAACAACATGACCCTGCCCCGCTTCCTTCGCCCCCTGGCCGTGACGGCCGCACTCGGCCTGTCGGGCCACGCCTTGCATGCCGCAACGCTGGGCTACATCTACGTTGGCCCTGAAAAGGACAACGGCTACAACACCTCGATGGACAACGGCCGCCGTTTCGTCGAGAAAAACCTTCCCGGCACCAAAACCCTGCACGTGGAAAACATCCCCGAGACTGCCGAGGTTGAGAAGGTGATGGAACGCATGATCAAGTCCGGTGCCACGGTGGTTTTCGCGACCAGCTACGGCTACCTGGACTACGCCATCAGCCTCGGCAAGAAATACCCCAAGGTCGCTTTCCTGCACGCCGGCGGCCTGAAAACCAGTGACAACGTCGGCACCTACTGGGCCAACTCCGACGACGCCATGTACTTGGCCGGCATGGCCGCCGGCGCCGTGAGCAAAAGCGGAAAGCTGGGCTTCATCGCTGCTTTCCCGATCCCGCAGGTGGTTCGCTCCATCAACGCCTTCACGCTGGGCGCACAGGCCATGAACCCCAAGGCCACCACCAGCGTGGTCTGGACCGGCGGCTGGCTGCAGCCGGCCAAGGAGGCCGAAGCCACCAACTCCCTGATCGACGCCGGGGCCGACGTGATCGGCGAACAGGTGGACAGCCCCATCACCATCGCCCAGACCGCCGAGAAGCGCGGCATCCATGTGGTCGGCAAGGATATGGATGTCTCGAAGTTCGCACCCAGGGCAGTACTGACCGGCGCCTCCTGGAACTGGGGGCCGACCATGCTCAAGCTCGTGAAGGAGATCGAGGCCGGGTCCTGGAAGCCCGGCCACGTCCGCGGTGACCTACAAGACGGCACGGTGGTGCTGGACAAGTTCGGCCCCGCCGTTCCGGCCGCCGTTCAGAAAACCATCCTGGCGAAGAAGGAAGACATCCTGAAAGACAGGTTCACCGTCTGGTCCGGCCCCCTGGTGGCGCAGGACGGCAAGGAAGTGCTGCCCGCCGGAAAACCCATGGGCATGGAGATGCTGGAGAGCATGCAGTTCTTCGTGCAAGGCGTGAACGGCACCATCAAGTGAGCGGGAACATGGCCATGAAACCCATGGGTTCCCATGCCGGCAATCGCTGGCTGGTGAGCGAGCGCAGGGTGGACCTGTCGCGTGCTGATCCGCGGCCGGTACGCCCCATTGACGTCGAGGCACAGCCGCAGGCGTTGACCCTCGACGCCAACCGCAGCGCGCTGGTGGTGGTCGATATGCAGAACGACTTCTGCAGCCCGGGCGGCTACCTGGACTACCGCGGCATTGACATCACGCCCGACCGCGCGCCCATCCGGCCGATCACGGCGCTGCTGCCGGTACTGCGCAAGGAGGGCGTGCCCATCGTCTGGCTGAACTGGGGCGTGCGCAAGGACCTGCTCAACATCCCGCCCTCGCTGTTGCATGCGCACACGCACGACGGCAAGGGCGCGGGCCTGGGCGATCAGATTCCCGGCGGCGCCGAGATCCTGCGCAAGGGGTCGTGGGGCGCGCAGATCGTGGATGAACTCGATCCGGGCGAGCAGGACATCCACGTCACCAAGCACCGCTTCAGCGGCTTCTGGGACACCGAGCTGGACAGCATCCTGCGCAACATGGGCGTGCGCACGCTGTTCTTCGCGGGTGTCAATGCCGACCAGTGCGTGATGACGACGCTGGAGGACGCCAGCTTCCTGGGCTACGACGTGGTGATGCTGCGCGACTGCGTGGCCACCACGTCACCGGAGTACTGCATGCAGGCCACCGAATACAACGTCAAGTTGCTGTTTGGCTTCATGAGCAGTTCGGGCGCGCTCATCCAGGGATTGCACCCATGAGCCGGATCGAGGAGAGGCTGGCCAGCCTCGGGCTCGAACTGCCCCGACCACCGGTACCCGTGGCCAATTTCCTGCCTTTTCGCAAACATGGCGAGCTGGTTTTCCTGGCTGGCCAGGTCAGCGAATGGAACGGCACCGTGCCTTACGTCGGCAAGCTGGGCCGTGAGTTTGAGCTGGTGCAGGGCCAGCAGGCGGCGCAGCTTTGCGCGCTGAATTTGCTGGCGTGCCTGAAACTGGCGTGCGACGGCGACCTGGACCGGGTGCGCACCTGTGTGCGCGTCGGAGGGTTTGTCAATTGCATGCCCGAGTATGAAGGGGTGCCCATGGTCGTCAACGGCGCCTCGGACCTTTTTGCAGCTGTGCTGGGCGAGGCCGGAATGCACGCGCGCACGGCGGTCGGTGTCGCCAGCCTTCCCCGCCGTGCAGCGGTTGAGGTGGAGGCACTGTTCTGCGTCGGCCCGGACGAAGGACGCCGCGAAAGGCCTGCGCCAGGGACCAGGTCCTAGACTTCCGCCGCCCGCTTGTAAGCCTGTGCCGCCGACACCGCATCCTCGCGCTGCTCGGCCAGCAGCGCCAGTGCCCGCCAGGCGTTGCGGTGCAGGCCGGTGTCCTGCAAACCGAGCGCGGCCTGCGACAGCAGTTGCTGGGCCTTGCCCCAGAGCTGGCGTTTCAGGCAGGCCATGCCGGCCAGGTACTGCAGGTTGGCGTCGCGCGGGCGTTGCTGCTGCGCGGTCTCGATGCGTGCCAGCCAGGCCGCGTCGATGGAGTCCAGGCCCTGTTCCAGCACATGGATGAGCTTGACCCGCAGGTTGTCACTGGTCGCGGAGCGCGGCTGCATGACCGGCTCCCAGACCTGCAGCAGCCAGGCGCGCGCGAGATCGGCGTCGCCGTGTAATGCCATCAGGCGCGAGGCCGCGTGGATCACCAGCTCGGGCATGGCGCGTTCGGCGGCGTCCAGCGACTGCCAGGCCGTTTGCAGTTGCGCCGGGTCGTGTGCGGCCCCCAGCAGTTCCAGTGCCAGACCTCGCACAATGCTTTGCGCCGCTTCCGGCGAAAACGCGCGGTGTTTGGCCAGCAGGCGCGCCGTATCCAGCGCCTGCAGGGTCTGCCGCGCCTGCCGCGTGGCACGCAAACGCGTGCGCAACGCCAGGGTCCGCCGTGCGGCGCCCTGTGGCAGCTGGCCCAGCAGTTCCAGCGCCGCATTGGGGTCACGGTCATCGAGAGCCCAGCGCGCGGAACGCAGTTGCACGCCTTCCCGGGTTTCCTGGGCGATCCGGTGGCTGCTGGTTTCCAGCGCCTGCTGCAGATGTTCTTCGCGCAGTGCCCGGTTCTGCAGCGACTGCGCACTCTCGGCGGCCAGCAGGTGCGCCAGCAAGCGCAGTTGCGTTGCCCGCGCAGCGTTGTAGCTGCTGACGTCGCTGGAGGTGCGGGCCAGCTGGCTCAGGCTTTTTTCCTGGGTGATGGCATTCTGCGCGAGTTTGGCGGCGCGGATGAAACGCCCGGCCATCAGGTGCGACAGCGCATCCATAAAGGCCGCGTACATGGCCCGCTCTTTTTGCTGTGCACGCCAGCGGCGCGCTTCTGCCGGCAGCGAAAACACCGCCGAAGACGCACGCAGCGCGACATACAGCAGCATGAACAACCCGGCCAGCAACAGCACCAGCAGGTTGAAGGAAATGTCGATGCGGTGCGGCGGCCAGAACAGCGTGACCACCGCCTGGTTGTTGCCGGCCACCAGCGCCACCGCCACCGCGATGCCGAACAAGGCCAGGAACCAGAGTGCGCTGCGCATCGCGTCCCGTGCCTTCTAGCGGCCCGCCGCTGCGGTGGCCAGCGCCGCCAGGGTTTCGTCCAGGCGTGGCAACTCACTGGACTTCATCTGGGTCTGCGCCTGCTGCAGCAACTGGCTGGCCGCCTGCGTCCGGCGCGAGGCCGGATCAAAGTATTTACCCAGCATGGCCGATGCACCGGCCAGGTCGGTGCGCGCACTGGCGGTCTGCCGCGACAGCAGGCCCAGCCGCGCATTGAGCAGTTTGAGCTTGAGGTTCTCGCGCAGGAAAAAAGCCTGTTCGGGCGCCAGCAGGGCCGCGTCCGGCTGGTCGATGCGGCTGACGCGCAGCAGGTTGCGCGCCTCGTCACGGATGCCCTGCCAGGTGTTGTCCCACCAGGCCCGCAAGGCGAGGCGGTCCAGCCATGCGCGCGCGGGATTGGCAGGCGGCTGGGCGGCAGAGGCTGCACGGGCCGGGGCGGGTGCTGCGGCGGCCCGCGTGTTGCTGGCCACCGGCATCGCATTTGCCAGGGGCAGGTCGTCCACCATCCGCGTCAGTTCGTCGAGCCTGGAAAGCAGGGCCGGCACATCCGTCACGGTGGTCGCCTTGATGCGTTCCACATCCCGCGCGATGGCGCGCTGCAGCGGGTTCAGGCGCGGTTGGGCGGCGCGTGTCAGGCGCTGGTCGGCCGACTTGAGCGCGGCCAGCATGGGTTCGGCACTGCCGGTCAACTGCGCCTGCTGCTGCGCCAGCCGCAGGGCCGACTCCATATCGACCACCAGGTTTTCATCGCGCGAGCGCGACAGGCTTTGCATCAGCTCCTCCAGCTGGCTGCGCTGCAGGCTGACCTCGCTGAGCCGCGTTTCGAGCAGCGCCAGCCGCGCCGTCAGCTCACGCGCGCCGTCCTGCGCCTGGCGCGCCAGGGTACGCGCTTCAATCGACTGGGCCGTGGCATCGGTGCTGCGGCGCGCCAGTTCTTCCTGGATGTTGGCCAGCTTTTGCCACAACAACGCGCTCATCAGCACCCCGGCCACCGCCACGGCCGTGGTCACCAGCAACCAGCGCCGTGTCAGGCTGCTGCCCGGGGGCGCGCTCACCACCGGCACCAGCTCGGCCGATGCGGGCAGGGGAGGAGAAAGGGGTTCGCTGTCGCTCATGGTTGCATTGATTCTATCGAGGCCACGATATCGTCCAGTTCAGGGCGTGACGCCACAACAACACCCCAGCCGGCGGCGCGCACGGCCTCCGCGATGCGCGGATGGGTCGCCACTGCCCGTGCCCTTGACCAGTCACCCGGCGGCAAGTGGCCCACGGCTTCGGAGCTGCTGAACAGCCAGATCGAACCGTCGCTGGCGGCGTCGGCCATGGTGCGATGCTGCTGCGCCGTGAATAGCGGCGCGCTGCGCCGGTACACCGCGAGGAATTCCGGCAAGGCGCCGGCGGCCGACAGTTGCCGCGCCAGCCAGTCGCGCCCTGCGCCAGCGGCCGGCTCGGCGCCCGCGCTTTGGCCGCGCAGAATCAACACGCGCCGACCCGCCCAGGGCAGGCCGCGAACCACCGCCCACAAGGCCTCCGAATCAAACTGGCCGGCCTCCGCTGCAGGCGCATCGATACGCTCTGCCGGCACCCCGGCCGCCAGCAGCGCCGCCACGGTTCCGGGGCCGGGCGCCATGCAGCGCAAGCTCTGGTTTGCTACAAAATCAATAGCTGATTGCGCCCGTCCATCAAGGGCTGGAGCCCGATTTGATGCAAAGAATGCATCAACGGCATTGCCGCTGACAAACATCAGCGCGGCATAACTGCCAATGTCGCGCCAGGCTCGCTGCAGAGCCGGCGACACCGGTAGTGGCTCGATGGTGATCAGCGGCAGCGCCTCGGCCTGCAGCCCGCGTTGTGTCAGCGACAGCACCCAGCGCGCCGCATCGCGTTCGGGCCGGGTGACGATGACGCGCGGCGCAATCAAGCGTTGGCGGCCCACACCGCGCCGCCGGCGCGCAGCGAGGCTGCCACCTGCTCGCCCAGCGCCTGCGCTTCAGCAAACGTCGTCACGCGGGCACTGTGGTCGACCCGCACCAGCGGGGCACCCGCCACGCCCTGGTTGTCTGCACCCGGCTCGCCCCAGGCGGCCTCCAGCCGCATGGTCGCGGATTGGGCCTCCTGGATGAAAGCCGCCAGCGGCATGGAGCAACTGCCGCCCATGGCGCGCGAGACCGTTCGTTCGGCCGTCACCGCCAGCCAGGTCGGCTGGTGCGCCAGACCGGCCAGCGCGTCCAGCAAATCCTGCCGGTCGGCCCGCACTTCAATGCCCAGCGCGCCCTGCCCGGCGGCCGGCAACATCTGCTCCGGCTCGAAGGCCTGGCGGATGCGCGAGGCCAGACCCAGGCGCTTCAGGCCCGCAGCGGCCAGCACGATGGCCTGGTAGTGGCCCTCGTCGAGCTTGCGCAAACGCGTGTCAAGGTTGCCGCGCAGCGGTTCGATGCGCAGGTCGGGGCGCAGGTTTTTGAGCAGCACCAGCCTGCGCAGGCTGGAAGTGCCGACCACGGCGCCCGGGGGCAACTCGTCCAGTGCCGCAAACGCATTGGAGACCAGCGCGTCGCGCGGGTCCTCGCGTTCGAGCACACAGGCCAGCGCAAAACCTTCCGGCAGGTCCATCGGCACGTCTTTCAGCGAATGCACCGCGATGTCGGCGCGGCCGTCCAGCAGCGCGGTTTCCAACTCCTTGACGAAGAGGCCCTTGCCGCCGACCTTGCTCAGCGAACGGTCCAGGATCTGGTCACCGAGGGTGGTCATGCCCAGCAGCTCGACCTGCCAGCCCAGGCGCGCCTCCAGCAGTGCCTTGACATGTTCAGCCTGCCAGAGCGCCAGACGGCTTTCGCGCGTGGCAATCACAACGCGGGGAGAAGTGGGGGAAGCTGCGCTCACTCGTAACCTGTTCGTATCTGGAGGGGTTCTCGGATGCTAGCATGCTGCACTGCAATACAACCCAGTCCAGAAGCCCACAACAAGGTGAACACATGGTGACGACGGCGCGAGTGAAATCCAACCCGGAACAGGCTGCAGACAGCAAGGGCGCGCCCCGCCCGCGCACCCGCGCCAAGGACAACGAAAGGCCGCTGGTCGAAGACATCCGCCTGCTCGGCCGCATCCTGGGGGATGTGATCCGCGAGCAGGAAGGTGTGGCCGCCTACGAACTGATCGAGCAGGTGCGCAAGCTCTCGGTGACTTTCCGCCGGGATGCCGACGCCGAGGCCGACAAGGCCCTGAAGAAGCTGCTCAAGGGTCTGTCGGGCGACCAGACTGTCAGCGTGATCCGCGCCTTCACCTATTTCAGCCACCTGGCCAACTTGGCCGAGGACCGGCACCACATCCGGCGCCGCGCCGTTCATGAGCGCGCGGGCGACAC
>CAMLDT010000115.1 GCA_946479075.1 uncultured Polaromonas sp. | reverse complement strand
CTTGTTTTTCCCTTCATTGGCTCCGGCTCCACCTGGCTGACGCTGACGGTGGCCGGCCTGGCCATGGGCATGATCATCTTCATCATTGCCTCCGGCCTGACCCTGGTGTTCGGCCTGATGGACGTGCTCAACTTTGGCCACGGTGTTTTCATCGCGCTCGGTGCGTTTGTGGCCACCAGCGTGCTGGGCGCCATGAGCGACTGGACCGGCTCGCAGGAACTCTGGCGCAACCTGGTGGCGGTGCTGCCGGCCATGCTGGTGGCCATGCTGGTTTCGGGTGCGGTCGGCCTGGCGTTTGAACGCTTCATCGTGCGGCCGGTGTACGGCCAGCACCTCAAGCAGATCCTGATCACCATGGGCGGCATGATCATCGGCGAGGAGTTGATCAAGGTGATCTGGGGCCCGGCGCAAATTGCCTTGCCGCTGCCAGAAGCCATGCGCGGCTCACTGCTGGTCGGCGACACGGCCATCGAGAAATACCGTGTGATGGCAATGATTGTCGGGCTGGCGGTGTTTGCGGTACTGGTCTGGACACTGAGCCGCACCAAGATCGGCCTGCTGATCCGTGCCGGCGTGCAGGACCGCGAGATGGTCGAGTCACTGGGTTATCGCATTCGCCGACTGTTTGTCGGCGTGTTTGTGGTCGGCAGTGCACTGGCCGGCCTGGGCGGCGTGATGTGGGGCCTGTACCAGCAAAGCGTGGTGCCGCAGATGGGCGCACAGGTCAACGTGCTGATCTTTATCGTCATCATCATCGGCGGTCTGGGTTCAACCACCGGCGCGCTGATCGGCGCCCTGCTGGTGGGGCTGATGGCCAACTACACCGGTTTCCTGGCGCCCAAGGTGGCGCTGTTTTCCAACATCGCGTTGATGGCTGCGGTGCTGCTGTGGCGGCCCCAGGGACTGTATCCCGTGACCAACCGTTGAAAACATGGCCCCCACGCTTTTCACTTCGTGTAATACGCTGCCCCCCGGGGTGGCTGGCCTTGCTTGGGGCGGCCCGGCGCGGCGGCCGTCGTTCTGGATCTCATCATGCTGAAAAGACTTCTCTCCAACGACTTCCCGCGCAGCCGCGTGCTGGCCGTCATTCTGGTCGGCCTGCTGCTGGCGCTGGCCTTCGCGCCCTTTGTTTTTCCCGGCGTCAAGGCGCTCAATGTTGCGGCCAAGGTGCTGATCTTCGTGGTGCTGGTCGCCAGTTTTGACCTGTTGCTGGGCTACACCGGCATCGTCAGTTTTGCGCACACCATGTTTTTTGGCATAGGCGCGTATGGCATCGCCATTGCCACCACGCGCCTGGGTGCGACATGGGAAGCGCTGGCCGCCGGCCTGCTGTGCGCGCTGGCGCTGTCCTTCCTGCTCGCGCTGGCAGTGGGGCTGTTCTCCCTGCGCGTGAAGGCCATCTTTTTTGCCATGATCACGCTGGCCGTGGCCTCGGCTTTCCAGACCCTGGCGTCACAGTTGTCGCAGTTCACGGGGGGAGAAGATGGCCTGTCCTTCAAGGTACCGGAGATCCTGTCGCCGAGCTTCGAATTCATGGAGCAGCCTTTCCTCGGCGTGTCCATTGACGGAAGGCTGCTGTGTTATTACCTGCTGTTTGTGGTCGCGCTGGTCGCGCTGCTGAGCCTGCTGCGCATCGTCAACTCGCCTTTCGGTCGCGTGCTGCAGGCCATCCGCGAGAACGAGTTCCGCGCCGAGGCCATCGGTTACCGCGTGGTGGTCTATCGCACAACGTCGAGCGTGCTGTCGGCGCTGTTTGCAACATTGGCCGGCGCCATGCTGGCGCTCTGGCTGCGTTACAACGGGCCCGACACCTCGCTGTCGTTTGAAATCATGATTGACGTGCTGCTGATCGTTGTGATCGGTGGCATGGGCACGATTTACGGTTCCGCCATCGGGGCGGCGCTGTTCCTGGTGGCGCAGAGTTATCTGCAGGACTTGCTGCGCCTGGGCAGCGAAGCCGCCGGCGGCCTCCCCTGGCTGGCCGCACTGCTGTCGCCCGACCGCTGGCTGCTCTGGCTGGGCCTGCTGTTTGTGTTGTCTGTTTATTACTTTCCCACCGGTGTGGTGGGGCGGCTGCGTGCCGCGCGCGAACGGTCCCTGGCCAACACCTGAAAACACAACGCCATGTCCTTTACCTCACATTACCTCACTTGCGCCGGCCGCGAAATCCACTACACCGAGTGGGGCGCGCAGCACGCCGACACAGTGATTGCCTGGCATGGCCTGGCGCGCACCGGGCGCGACATGGACGAACTGGCGGCCTACCTGAGCATGCGTTACCGCGTGATCTGCCCCGACACGATTGGCCGCGGCCTGAGCCAGTGGAGCCCGGACCCGGCAGGTGAGTATCAGCTCTCGTTCTACGCACGTATTGCAGCCGGGCTGTTCGACCAGTTGCAGATCGAGCACGCGCACTGGGTCGGCACGTCCATGGGCGGCGCCATCGGCATGGTGTGCGCGTCAGGGCTGTTCGAGCCCAGCCTGAAGCCGCGTATCCAGAGCCTGGTGCTCAACGACACCGCGCCGCGCATCTCCGACGCGGCGGTGGCGCGCATCCGCTCTTACGCGGGTAACCCGCCAGCCTTCGACACCGTGCGCGAACTCGAAGCCTTTTTGCGCCAGGTCTACAAGCCCTACGGCTGGCTCAGCGACGCGCAGTGGCGGCGCCTGACCGAAACCTCCACCCGCCGCCTGCCCAACGGCCAGGTCACGCCGCATTACGACCCGGCCATGGTGCAGCAGTTCACGCACCACCCCAACGACTACCTGATCTGGGACCACTACGACGCGCTGGCCATCCCGGTGCTGTGCCTGCGCGGTGCCGACTCCGACCTGGTGCTGCGCGAAACCACGGCCGAGATGCTGACGCGCGGACCGGGCGCCCGGAGGCTGCTTGAAGTGGTAGAGATCGAAGGTTGCGGCCATGCGCCGGCGCTCAATGTGCCAGATCAGCTGGAGCGCGTGGCGGCATTTGTCATGGCGGCCAGCCGGGCCGAACTTGCTACTGAATAGATAGCTGCTTGCGCCCGTGGAATAAGGGCTAGAGGCCGATTTGATTGTCAAGAACCAGGCTTGGCGTCGGGAATAACCCTCGCGAGTCTCAGGCTCACAGGCGGGTTGACCACCAGTCCCACAAACAGATAGCCCCTGAAGGCAGCGTCGGTTTTGAGTGAATAGCCACAGAAGGCAAAAGCCATGTTGTGGATGCAGTCCGGTGTGATTTCTGCCAGCGTCGCGGCAGGGAAGAAGCGCTGAGTGTCGGCCTCGGTGGAGGTCTGCAGCGTGCATTCCTTCTCGCAGGTGACGCTGGCCCAGGAGCCGTCGGGCTTGCGGTCTTCCAGCGTCCACTGGCCCGGGCCCTGCACCAGGCGCATGGCTTTGGGGGTGATCTGCCCCTGGACATTGACAAGCAGATAGGTGCCCGCGTCACCCGGCTCGAGCGCTGCTGCCGGCAGCGATGCCAGCAGGACGAGGGCTGAAAAAACCAGAATCCGAAAACGCATGAGGGTCCTCCGCTGGCTGTTGAGATGCGTATTCTAGGCAGCCAGGGCAGCCAGGGCAGCCAGGGCAGCCAGGGCAGCCAGGGCAGGCAGGCGCATCGCCCGATCAGGCTAGTGGTGCTCAAAAAATGCAGCCTGAAACCGCACCCGACACCAGGCCATCCATCAATGCACTGCCGGTGCTTTCTACCGGCTTGGGGAGGCAGCGAGCGAATTGCGAATTGCAAAAAAATGCGGACTGCCTTCGTCCTCCGCAGTTTTTGCCGCGGCGGTCTGCACCATCACCAGTTTTGCCACCGGGTCGAAAGCAATGTGTTGCCCGTAGGTCCCTGCGAAGCGTCCGCGCCCTTGCCCCTGCGCGGTCAGCCACACATGCAGTCCATACAGGGTGCCGTTGGTGGGCTGGGGTCTGGACCGGTCGATGCGGGTCATGGCCTCCATCCAGGAGGCGGGAACCACCTGCCTGCCATTGGCAAACCCCTTGTTGATGAAGAGGTAACCAAGTTTGGCGTAGTCGCGGATGCTGGCGGCGAACTGGCCTTGCACACCTTCGTAGCCCTGTTTGTCCTTGATCCAGACCGCCGGATACTCGGCACCCATGGGTTTCCAGATTTTTTCTTCGAGGTAGGCGGTGAGGGTCTGGCCGCCCAGGCGCTCACGCAGCATCAGCCCCAGCAGCGCCGATTGCATGCCGTTGTAGTCGAAAACCGTACCGGGTGGTGCCCGGGTCACGGTCTTCGATTTCAGGATGGCGCGAAGGTCGCCACCGCCCTGCAGGTTCATGGGATTGGTGGCGCCGTTGTCGGCCGGCCCGGTGTAGGAGTTGACCAGTGCGGCGCCACTGGCCATGCGCAGCAGGTCTTCCACGCTGTCGTTGGCAAATGCGCTGCCGGCGAAGTCGGGCAACACATCCACCACCTTGTCCGCCAGCTTGATTTTTCCGTCGTTGATGGCATGACCATACAGCAGGGCCATCACGGTTTTGGCCATCGAATGCGAAAGCATCAGGTCAGACGGGCCCCGGCCGTACTGGTAGCGTTCCAGCACCACCTTGTCGTCTTTCAGGATCAGAAAGCCGGTGATGCGGAAGGCCTGCAGGTAACTGTCGACCGTGCCGCTGACAGCTGCATTGTTTGCTGTGTACTTCCAGGTTGCGGGGTCGAACAGCGGGTTTCCCGCCTGGAGAACCCAGGGCTGCGGGCCGGGCTGCGCGGTGTTGTGCAGGAAAATTTTCTGCGGATTGCTGTAACTGCCGATTTTGTAGCAGTCCTGGTTCCAGCTTCTGTCATTGCCCTGCGGGTAGCCCCGGCTTTTGCACAGGGCGAATTCGTCGGCATCAGCCATGGCTTGCGTGCAACAAAGCTGCAGCAAAAGCATGAGGGTGCAGACAGCTTTGGGATAGGGTGTTGCTGAGATCATGAAAGGGATCAGTTTTCATTGATGTAGCCACGTTCCAGCGCGCCGGCCTGGTCGTCAAAAATCGCCATGGCGGTGCTCATGCGCTTGAACCCCAGCTTGCCGTAGAAACCTTCCTTGCCCGGCACCGCATAAAGAATGATCTTGCGGTGGCCACGCGACAGGTCCACGAGATGGCTGACGATCTGCCTGCCCAGGCCGGTGCCCTGGTGGCTGGGCAACACCGCGATGTCGCAGATGTAGGCGCAGTCCACGCCGTCAGCCAGCACCCGGCCCACGCCGACGAGTTTTCCGTTGTCGCTCACGAAGCAGCGGAACATGCTGTTCGTGAAGACGGTTTGCAGGCTGGCTGGGCTTTTGTTGCCGAGGGGTGCAGCAGCGTACAGCGCGGAGAGTTCGTGCCAGTTGATGTTAGCTAGCTGGTCGGTCCAAGTGAACAACATAGTTGTCGAGGAATATATAGGAGTGAGCTTGTAAATCGACGCTAAAGGCGGAAGTGAATGAAGGTGATTAGCTTTTCGCGAAATACGATCTTGATGAAAGCGCTGACGCGTTCTTTGATACTCGTATGAAGCTTAGTGAGCGAGTAGTTTTGGGGTTAACAATACTGCAAGCTGCGCAAGCGTTTGAACATCGGCTAGAGGTTTCGTTTGAAAATGTTGTGTGTATCTAGCGTACTTTGACCACTCTGTGATGTATCTGCTTCCCCCGTGAACGATTTCGTTTCTTAACTCAAAAAGCCATGGAGTTTTCTCCAAGTGTCTCGGATCTATTTGGAGTTTGCGCACGCCTTCGATTATTGATGCTTCGACTGAGCCACGTTCTCCAAAGAGAGCGTCAAGCGCGACAAAATAGTTTATGTAAGCCTCAATGTCGTCCGCCATCATTCCTCTATTCAGGAAGTGAGCACCTTTTTCAATTCGACTTTTATCGCTGGAATTGGTTCTCGCCAACGCGGCATACCAGTCTTTTGTGACGGCTATTTCCGCTGCGCCGATTGGTATATCCGAGGTATAGAACGGGACCAGTGCATCACAGTCACTTCTTGTGATGTTGGCTTCGGTATTGGAACTGTGGGGAAATTGGATGCAAAATTCTAAAGGCCTAGCCATTGACTTGTGATACGGATAGGTTGCCTGTCCAGACGCGATGGCGAATAGAACCGCAGTGAGTTTTCTAAATCTTAAAATGCTATTAAATTTTGAGCCTTTCGGCGTACCATGCTCTTCCGCCACTAGTAAGCAATCAAAGGTTGCTGGCGGCGCGAAAGCAAGATCCCTTTGCTGTGATCTCATATAAGGCTGTGTGGGAGTCCATCCGTTGAATTGATAACCCTTATCAATCAAGGCCTGCCAGGCGCTGTGATCGCGCTTGGCGATGATGTGAATAGAGTCCTCGACGATCCGAAAACTTTCCCCTTGAAACTTAGGTACTGCGTAGATCGTGCACTGCTTTCCAATTAGTGCGCGCAATTTAACGTCCAACGCTTTCACAATTGCAGTCGCGAACTCTGGTATAGGTGCGGTGCGGCACTCAAAAAGTGTTTGGTGTTGATGAAAACATACTGCATCGCTATCAAATATTGTTCGATCAATACAGATCTCTTGCAGAGTCTGCATCACCGCTTCCGATATTGAATCGGGATCGCAGTCGCGGAAGTCGTTTGAAGATTCGGTGGCGAGCGCAGTGACTGCGTCAAGCGCTTTGAAGGTGTCATCGCTATACCACCACGTGACATATAACCCGCCTGAGAATCTGAACGGAGATTTTTCTCCAGCCTTGAACTGAGCAGACGGCTGCGTTGAGGGATTCGCTGTGCGTAGCAGTATGCTTTTAGTCAGACGAACGATTTGACTGGGCAGCGGACTCATAATTGATTGGGGAGTTCATTGGCGATCATTTCACCTCGCATGCTTGTGACCGAGAGCAAGCAGCGGATACGGTGCCGCAGTTTTTGATATCGCGTCGTACAGTCAGGTCGGCAGGGACGTCGAACACCTCAAGATTCTAGGTTGGATCATAAGGGGCCACATCCTTTAAACGAAGGAGCTAGACCTCAAAAATGCGGCGGCAGGTCATCCCGCAAACTCCGCGCTGTCGTGATCCCGCCATCCACCGGCGCCTGCTGCTTCAGATCGGCGATCTCGCGGATCAGGGCGTCGATTTGTTGTTGCTGGCGCACGATGACGCTGTCGAGTTTGTCGAGCAGGTCTTCGGTGAAGGAGGCCTTGATCTCGAGATCGGTCAGGCGCTGGTCTGTGTTGGTGGGGCTGCTGGGTTCCATGGCGCTATTGGACAGGATTTTGGGGCGAGTTCAGCGTCGCGTTGACCAGTGCTTCGTCGGCTGCCTCAAAGGTGGTGTTGTGCTGCCCGGTCAGTGGGCCGCCGCCCGGAATCACTTCACCGCTTGACCCATAACCTACCGCCTTGAATTTCCATGCGCTGCCGATTCTTTTGAGGTTGCCGACATGACCGTGCTGGCTGTGCATCACGCGCCATACGCCGTCGTTGAGCGGGGCAAGTTGCAGGTCAGACATCGATACGCTCCGCATCCGGCAGCACCACAGCCTCACCTGCAACCGGCGCCAACTCACGCGGCGCACCCGGCCGCTCGCCGATCTGCTGGCGCCACATCGCGTAGTAGAGGCCCTTCACATCGAGCAGCGCCGCATGCGAACCGCTTTCCACGATGCGGCCTTTTTCCAGCACGAAGATGGTGTCGGCATGCATGATGGTCGAGAGCCGGTGCGCGATCAGGATGGTGATGCGGGTGCTGACGGCCGAGACCTGGCGCACGGTGGCGGTGATCTGTTCTTCGGTGAGCGAGTCGAGCGCCGAGGTCGCTTCGTCAAAAATCAGCAGGCGCGGCTGGCGCAACAGCGCGCGGGCGATTGACAGACGCTGGCGTTCGCCGCCCGAGAGCTTGACGCCACTCTCGCCAATCGGCGTGTCCAGGCCTTCAGGTGATTTGTCCAGCAGGTAGGCGCAGGAGGCCTGCTGCATCGCAGCAATGACTTCTGCATCGGTCGCGTCGGGTTTGACCAGCAGCATGTTCTCGCGCAGCGTGCCCGAGAACAAATGGGTTTCCTGCGTCACGAAGCCGATCTGCCGGCGCGCTTCGTTGTAGCGCAGGTCGCCAGTGGAGATGTCGTTGTAAAACACTTCGCCACCGGACGGCGAGTAGAGGCCGACCAGCAGCTTGACCAGCGTCGATTTGCCGGATCCCGAAGGGCCGACAAACGCAATCGTGTCGCCCAGCCCGGCGTCGAAGGACACGCCGTCCAGCGCCTTGTCGGCTGCGCCCTTGTGGCTGAAGCTGACATCGGCAAAACGTACGTGGGTCAAGGGGCCGACCGCGACCGGGGAGTCCGGGCGGCGCTCCACCGGCCTGGCCATCAGCGCCGCAAAGTTCAGCAGCGAGGCATCGGCCTCACGCCAGGCAAGGATGATGTTGCCGAGTTCCTGCAGCGGCGCAAAAATCGCCACCGAGATGAACTGCATGGCGATCAGCTCGCCGGTGCTCAGCACATCGCGAAAGATCAGCCACAGCAGCGCAAACAGAATCGCCAGCTTGAGCAGGCTCAGGGTCGTGCCCTGCAGGAAGGACAACAGGCGGATGCGTTTGACCTTCTGCATTTCGAGCGCAAAAATTTTCGTGGTCTGTGCCTGCAGCCGGCGAATCTCGGGGAAGGTCAGGCCCAGGCTCTTGATCAGCTCGATGTTGCGCAGCGACTCGGCGATGAAGCCGGAGTTGCGGTTGGTCTCGCGCACGATGGAGCGTTGCTGCGTCTTGATCTCGCGGCTCAGCAGGCCGGTCAGCCCGCCCAGCACCAGCACACCGATCAGAAACACCGGCACCAGCAGCCAGTGCCGCGTGACGGCATACCAGCACAGAAAGCCGATGCCCACCATCGACGCGAACACGGTGTTGATGAAGGCGTTGATGAAACGTTCGCTGTCGGCGCGCACCTTCTGCAGCAGCGACAGGGTTTCGCCGCTGCGCAGGTCCTCGAACTCCTGGTATCTGAGGCGCAGCACCTGGCGCAGGCCGTCGTTGAAGATTTGCGTGCCGAGTTTTTGCACGATCAGGCGTGTCACATACTCCTGCAGCGCCTTGGCCAGGCGCGAAGCCACCGCCACGCCGACGGCCAGGCCCAGCAATTGCAGAACGCCCGAAACCAGTTCCTCATCGGTCTTGTCGCCACGGTGGATGGCATAACCGTCGATGATCTTGCCGAAGATGATGGGGTCGATCAGTGCCAGCACCTGGCTGGCCGCCGCCAGCAGCAGCGCCAGCAGGGCCAGCTTGCGGTGCGGCTGCAGGTAGGTCCAGAGGATGTGCATGGGCGCTTTCTGTGGGAGGGGCTGGCGCGGCGGCCGTGAGCTTCATTGTCAGGCATGCCGAACCCCATATTCATGGGAGCCCAGGAGCCGGCCGGACACAATTTTTATCGAGCAGCACGTCCATAATTTGCAGGGCCCGCAGGACGCACCGCGACCCATGATCGATGGGCGTGCCGGGCGCCCGACCACCCTTCAATCTTCCACAGGTCCCACCATGCTTTCCAGAATCCAGTCTGCTGCCGCCCGACTTGCGCTGATACTTTTTCTTGCTCTGGCCGGTGGCCAGGTCATGGCGGCGGGATCACTCGCCATCGACACCCTGCAGGGCGAAAAATACGGCTTTTCGTTCAACCACCCGAGCATCGACCAGGCCGACGCGCGCGCCATGCGGGAGTGCGGTGGCGACTGCAGTGTGGTGCTGCGTTTCCGCGCCGAATGCGCCGCCTACTCGGCCGACCAGGCCAGGGGCTCGAATGCTTACGGCTGGGGCACCGGTGCCACCAGTTCCGCGGTGCAGGCGCGTGCCAACTCCGAATGCCGCGCCAAAGGCGGCTCCAGCTGCAAGGTGCGCGCCTGGGGTTGTGATGCGGCCAATTCGTCGCCTGCGCAGGACGCGCCTTCGCGTGACAGCGGCAACAACAATGGCAATAACAACAATGGCAGCAACAATTTCGGCAGCAGCAACAGCCGCAACGACAACGCCAACAGCAACCGCGGCAACAACGACAACAACAACGGCCGCTCCCGCGATATGGCACCCGAGTTCCAGATGCAGGGCGAGTGGCTGGTGGACTATGCGGGTTCGGCCGGCTTTCCCTACAACGGCACCCTGCGCGTGCAGGGCGGCGGCCGCGGTGTGATGGTGCTGGAGTTCACCAACAACCAGGGCCAGTCCAAGAAGGTCAGGCAGGACGTGCAGGTCAGCGTGCGCGGCAACCAGGTGGTGATCCAGGGCAGCAACCCGGTTTACCTGCAGGGCTCGGGCAACTACAGCCCCGACACCTATACCCTGACCATTGCCAGCAACAACCTGCTGCGCGGCAGCAACAACGACAGCTCGGGCGCCGGCGGCGGCGTGGTGATCAGCCGGCGATAACACGCCCCCGACGCGGCCAGGGGTATCGCACACGGTGCTGCCACGCCGCCTGCACCCTGGCCGACCTAAAATCCGGCTGAATGAAACACGGCAGAGCGCCCCTTCTGCAGGCCGAGCCTGCGCCGCCCGATACAGCCGCCCCGGCGGATCAGGCCATGGGCGCCAAGCTGCAGGAGGCTGTGGCCCTGCACCGGCAGGGGCAGCTCGATCAGGCAGAAGTGCTGTACAAGGAGATCCTGCTGGCGCAGCCCCGGCACTTCGATGCGCTGCAATTGCTGGCCACGATAGCGGTACAGCGAAACCACGCGGCTGAAGCGGTGGTGCTGTTTGAGCTGGCGCTGAAGATCCATCCCGACAACGCAGGCGTGTTGAGCAACCGCAGTCCCGCCTTGCTGACCCTGAACCGGCCGCAGGAGGCGCTGGAGAGCTGCGACCGTGCCTTGCAGGTGCGGCCCGACTATGCAGAAGCGCTGAGCAATCGGGGCAACGCCTTGTGGGCGCTGCAGCGGCCTGAAGAGGCGCTGGCGAGTTTCGATCAGGCGCTCAGGCTCAAACCGGACTATCCGGAAGCCTTGAGCAACCGTGGGGCCGCCTTGCGCGCCCTGAATCGCCACACCGAAGCGCTGGACAGTTATGACCGCGCGCTCAAACTCAGGCCGGCCTTTGCCCAGGCCCTGAACAACCGTGGCGCGGCCCTGCAGGACCTGAACCGTCATGCCGAAGCGCTGGAAAGTTTTGTCGGTGCCCAGCAGGTACAAGCGGACTACGCCGACGCCTGGGTCAATGAATCCCTGTGCCGCCTGAGCCTGGGCGAGTTCGAAGCAGGCTGGCAAAA
>CAMLDT010000114.1 GCA_946479075.1 uncultured Polaromonas sp. | reverse complement strand
GCGGCTCGCAGGCAGCTCGCGCACCTGCAAGCGCAGGTGGACGCGCAGGCATGGGATCTGGCGCAATGCAGCAAGGCGCTTCTCCGCTTTGAAACCACGGTCACTCATGACATGCGCTCGTCGCTGAATGTGGTGAACGGCTTTGCCAGCGTGCTTCGTAAAAAGCTGGGGGGCGAGGGCAACGAAGCCAACCTCAAATCCCTGTCGGTGATCGCCTCCAATGCGAAGCAGCTGGGGACGCTGATTGACAGCTGGCGGCAGGTTCCGGCGCTCATGCGCGAGCCGATGCGCCCTTCTTTACTGGACATGAATGCATTGGCAAAAGCGGCGCTCGACGACGCCCTGGGGGGAAAGGACGATCAGGAAAAACCGGAAATACTGATGGAGGAATTGCCCCCCAGCACCGCCGACGAAGCCGCACTGCGGCAGATCTGGCAGCAACTGGTACTCAATGCACTGGCGGCCCTGGAAGGTACGGCGGCGCCGGCATTGCGAATAGGCGCAGCCGTCGGCGACGAGGAGGTGATCTACTCGGTCGAGGACAACGGTTCAGGCTTTCCCCAGGAAGAGCATGACCGCCTTTTCGCGCCCTTCGACAGCCCCCTGGAAAAGGAAAAGCGCCGCGGCCCGGGTTTGGGTTTGTTCATCGCAGAGCAGGCCCTGGCGCGGCAACGCGGCCGCATTTGGGCAGAGGCGCTTCCAGACGGGGGCGCGCGCTTTCACTTTTCGCTTCCGCGGATCAGGCCCGGCACTCCGGGGTAAACCGCCCGAAGATTGACATGTGATGAAGGAAAAACGCCATGGCCATCAGGATTGTGAAGCTGGGCATGGCCCGCGCCCCCCATGAAGGCTTGCGCATAGGCACGGTCAGGCGGCCGCCGCGCGGCGTGCCGAAAGCCGAATTTGCGTCGCAGGACTGGTACGACGTCTGGTACCCGAATCTCGCGCCCAGCGTCGAGAGCATGAAGCTCGGCCAATTGGTCGCGTCCGACAAAGACTGGGCGGTGTTCAGCAAAAAATACCGCGCCGAAATGAATGCACCCGAAGCCAGCCGCAACCTCGACCTGCTGGCGGCGCTCTCGCACCAGTCGAATTTTTCAGTCGGCTGTTATTGCGAAAACGAGTCGCGCTGTCATCGCTCGCTGCTCAGGGACCTGCTCAAGGAGCGCGGCGCCCTGATCGGCTGACCCATCAAAAAAGCCCCGAAGCGGTGATCGCGTTCGAGGCTTTGTGCATCAGGCCTGCGCCGGACGTTCAGAGCTTGACGTATTCGTACTCCACCGCATTGGCATTGATGCCGCGATCCGGCGGGGCGATCCAGCCGGCCATCTTGCCCGGCTCGGTCACGCGGTGCATCAGGCTGTGGATGAAAGTCTTGTCAGCGTCGTTGGGCAGCCACTCGTCCTTGCGTGCATTGAACTCGGCTTCGCTGAGAGGCTTGCCCTGCGGGTCGGTGTGCATGCCAGCCCAGGCGCCGACGCTGCGACGGAAACGCGTGTTGGGCAGGCTCAGCTCAAAGTCCACACCGGCACGTTTGATGGCCATGTTCCAGCGGGTCACGCCGACATTGCAGTCCTTCACGTATTCCAGGCGCGTGATTTCGTTCATGCCGTTGCGTGTCGAAATCGTCTCGTTTTTCAAGCCGCCCTTGCCGTCCGGCACCTGGATGACCATCTCGCTTTCGAGCTCGACGTGGTCGGCAAACTTGGCCTCGTCAGGACGGCCCTTGATGCCGTTGCTGAAGTAGTTGGCGGCGTTCGACGACGCTTCCGAGCCGAACAGGTCCAGCGAGGACGTGAACCAGAAGTTCATGAATTTCTGGATGGTCGGCAGGTCGATCACGCCGGCCTTGCGCAGCGTGTCCACGTTGTCGGTGTCCAGCTCTTTCATGACTTCCAGCGTGCGCTTGATCACGCGGCCGATGCCGGTCTCACCGACAAACATGTGGTGCGCTTCCTCGGTCAGCATGAAACGCGTGGTGCGCGCCAGCGGATCGAACGCGCTTTCAGCAAAGGACTTGAGCTGGAACTTGCCGTCGCGGTCGGTGAAATAGGTGAACATGAAAAAGCTCAGCCAGTTGTCCATGGGCTCGTTGAAGGTGCCCAGGATGCGCGGCTTGTCGGTGTCGCCGCTGTGGCGGGTCAGCAGCTCTTCGGCTTCCTCACGGCCGTCACGGCCAAAGTGCGCATGCAGCAGATACACCATGGCCCAGAGATGCCTGCCCTCTTCCACATTGACCTGAAACAGGTTGCGCAGGTCATACAGCGACGGTGCGGTGTGGCCCAGCAGGCGCTGCTGCTCAACCGATGCCGGCTCGGTGTCACCTTGCGTGACGATCAGGCGGCGGAAGGCGCTGCGGTACTCGCCGGGCACTTCCTGCCAGACGTCCTGGCCCATGTGGTCGCCGAAGCCGATCTTGCGGTTTTCTTCCTTGTCGGCCAGGAAGATGCCCCAGCGGTAATCGGGCATGGGGGTGTAGCCGTAGCTGGCCCAGCCGGACGCGTCCACGCCGACGGCGGTGCGCAGGTAGACCTCTTTGGCGTTGAAGTCGCTTGGGCCCATCTCGTCCCACCAGCTCATGAAGGCCGGTTGCCAGTGCTCCAGCGCGCGCTGGAGCTGGCGGTTTTCGCCGAGGTTGACGTTGTTGGGGATCAGGGCTTGCAGGTCAATGGTAGACATGATGATTTCCTTAAAAATATCCGTTCGGGCTGAGCTGGGCCAAGCCTCTCTTCATTCGCACCAGCACTTCGGCAGGCTCAGTGCGAACGGTCAAAACATTCAGATTCTTTTCCAGTCGAATTTGGCTTTCTTGCCGGTTCCAAATAACTTGAGCGCCCCATCCTCGCCCACCGCATTCGGGCGGATGAAAATCCAGTTCTGCCAGGCCGAGAGGCGGCCGAACACGCGTGTTTCCATGGTCTCCTTGCCCGGGAAGCGCAGCGAGGCTTCCATCCCGGTCATGGCGTCGGGCGACATCGAGGCGCGCTCTTCCAGCATGATGCGGATTTCGTCTTCCCAGTCGATGTCGTCGGGGGTCAGCGTGACCAGGCCCAGCTCCAGCGCCTGGTCAGCGCGCAGCTTGCTGTCGCCAAGTTTTTCGAGCTGGCTGATGGTGGCGGCGTCTTCGCAGAAGCGTGTTTGCAGCCGCGTCAGGCCATTGACGGCCGGGAACCAGCCGAAGTTGGCCGGGCTCAGTTGCAGCGCAGGCGCGGCATCGGGCGAATCAGGCAGGTCCAGCATGTAGATGCGGTCACAGGCCAGCGCCAGTTCGTAAAAGGTGCCGGCAAAACATGAGCCGGCATCGACCAGCGCGATCAGCGAGCGGCTGGTCACGTCGATGCGGGCCAGGGTGCGGCGCAGCGCCCCCGTGGTTTCTTTCACCAGCCAGTGGTCCTTGAGTTTGCCCAGCACCTCGTCCATGCGGATCACCTGGCCGGCGTCGCCCGTGGTCTTGAGGACCCAGGTGCCGACTTCGAGCTCGTTGGTGCGCAGGTTCAGGATGGCGTCGTCGAGTTCGCGCTGCAGCTTGAGCGGGTACCAGTTGGCGCCTGCGGCCTCGATGGTTTCGGGTGTCGATTCAATCGCCGCAGCCGGTGCCTTGACCGTGATGGTGGCGATGCGGGTGGCGCGGTCCACCTGCGCATCGACCACGCTGTAGTGGTAACCGGCGTCGTCGATGACCGCCTTCAGCGGCGTCAATTCAATGCCCTTCTTGTTGGCATTTGAGGCTGCAGCCCTTGTTGACTGTGCGCGGAGCGCTTCGATTTCTGTAGCAAGCAAGGCACTGAACTGGGCTGGCTTGGCGTGGGCGTCGATCAGCTTCCAGTCTTTGGCACGGTCGGCGCGCACACCTTCGCTGGTGGTGCAGAAGATGTCGGCGAGGTCACGACGCACCTTGCGCTTGTCGGTCACGCGGGTCAGGCCGCCGGTGCCGGGCAACACGCCGAGCAGCGGGACTTCGGGCAGGCTGACGGTGCTGGAGCGGTCATCGACCATCACGATGCGGTCGCAGGCCAGCGCCAGCTCGTAGCCGCCGCCGGCGCAGGCACCGGTCACGGCCGCAATGGCTTTGAGGCCGTCATGGCGCGAGGAGTCTTCCAGGCCATTGCGGGTCTCGTTGGTGAACTTGCAAAAGTTGACCTTCCAGCCGTGGGTGGACAGGCCCAGCATGTAGATGTTGGCGCCCGAGCACCAGATTTTTTCCTTGCCGGACTCGAAGACCACGACCTTGACGGACGGATGCTCAAAGCGAATGCGGTTGATCGCATCGTGCAGTTCTATATCAACACCGAGGTCATAGCTGTTGAGCTTGAGCTTGTAGCCGGGCTTGATGCCGCCGTCTTCATTGATGTCGAGCTTGAGGCGCGCCACATCGCCCTCCACGCTCAGCGTCCAGTGCTGGTATTTGGTGGGGTGGGTGGCGAAACTCACGAGCTCGCGCTCCTGGCCTTCAATCACCTGTTTGAACAACAGCGGTTCGGTCATGGCATTCATTGGGGTATCTCCTTGGGTGTTTGTTCGGCGGTTTGTGGAACAGCACGTTCCAGGTCTTTCAGGCTTTGCTTGAGCGTGCGCGCGGCGGTGTCCACCACAGCGTCGGCGCGCGCATACAGCGCTTCGCGGCTCGCCAGGATGCGACGGATGTCGTCCATCGCTTCTCCCGTCGCGCCACGCGTTGTGTCAAAGGGCCGCATGTCGCCCTGGGCCACCACGCGGCTCATGTGTTCTTCCGGGCTGGCCTTGAGCCAGACGCAGTAAAAGCGGCTCTGCAGCAGGTCAAAGGTTTCACGCTCGCTGACGATGCTGCCGCCGGTGGTCATGACGACGCCGCCGGCGTGGTCTTCGGCAATGCGGAACAGCGCGCGGCGCTCGTAACGGCGGTAACCGGCCTGCCCATGCAGCAGCAGGATTTCATTCATGCTGGTGCCGGCCTCGCGCTCGATTTCACGGTCCAGCTCGACAAAAGGCACGCCGCGCTCGGTCGCCAGTTGCAGGCCCAGCGTCGATTTACCGGCGCCGCGCAGGCCGATCAGCGCAATGCGCGCCTCGCGGCCCGAGGACTCGCTGAGGCCAAAGGTGCCGCCCAGCAGCGCATAGGCCTGATCCAGCTGCGTATCGTCGAGCCGGCCCAGCAGCCCATGCACGCGGGCCAGCGCCGGCCGCGGGGCATCCTGCATCAGGTCGAGGATGGAAATATTCAGTGCGCGGGCAGCGGCTTCCAGTGAGTTGATCGAGACATTGCCCTTGCCGCTTTCAACGTCGGCCAAAAAACGCTCGCTCAGGCCGGAATCGGCAGCCAGCGCCTTGCGTGTCATGCCACGGCGGGCGCGCCAGGCCCGGACCCGGGCGCCCAGATCGGCCAGGGTGGCTTTGGCTTCCATTTCAGACATGACTTGCATCGGACACCACTTTTGTTGAAAAGTATTTGCGCTGGATCAAGATTGCAGTATACTTCACCTCAATTGATCGTCAAGCAGTTTATTGCATCTTTTTTTCATTGCTCCCGACCCACCGGAAGATTGGAACAACATGAAACTCAAAATTCTTGTAGGCACCATGACCAGCACCGCCGACTATGTGGCACAGGCGATCCAGATGGATTGCGCCGACCTGGTGCCTGATATCGAGGTGCAGCTGATGGATGGCCTCGACATCAGCGTGTTCGACAACGCCGCCGAAGAAGATGCGGTATATCTCATCTGCACGTCCACCTACGGCCAGGGCGACGTTCCCGACAATGCCCGCGGGCTGTACGACTCGCTGGACAGCCAGCCCAAGTTTCTCGGCCATGTGCGTTATGGCGTGATCGCGCTCGGGGACCGCACCTACCAGCAGACCTTTGCTTTCGGCGGCAAGAAGTTCGACGAACGCCTGCAGGGCCTGGGCGCCCAGCGCATAGGTGACATCTGGATCCATGACGCCAGCAGCGGCACCCTGCCTGAGACCGAAGGCGCCGAGTGGTGCAGGCAATGGCTGGCGCAGGTGCTGGCCAGCACCGACAGCACCGCCACCACCTGAATTTCAAGCCAAACAAGCCGCCAGCCCATGCTCAGCGGGCGCAGGCAGCTATAAAAACGAGAGCATCCGGAGACCACGATGAAACTGAGCAGTGCAGACCACAGCACCCAACCGCCTCGGGTGGAGATCCCCCGCGAGTACAACGCCGCCCATGACCTGCTGGCGCGCAACACCGGTCGCGCCGGCAAGCTGGCTTTCATCGATGCCGTCAGCGGCAGCACCCTCAGCTACGGCGAACTCGACGACCAGGCGCACCGCTTTGCCAACGCCCTGCGCGCCCAGGGCTTTGCCCCTGAGAGCCGCATCCTGCTGGCGATGCTGGATACGCCCGAATGGCCGGTGGCCTTTCTCGGTTGCATCCTGGCCGGCGTGGTGCCCGTCGCGGCCAACACGTTGCTGACGACCAAAGACTTCGACTTCATGCTGCGCGATTCGCGCGCTCAGGGCCTGATCGTCTCGACAGCCCTGCTGCCGGCTTTCGAGCCATTGATCGGGCAGATTCCCACCCTGCGCACAGTCATCACCGCCGGCGATGATTCAGCATCAAATACGTCGTTGGCCCATATGCTGCGGGCGCAAGCAGCTACCAAAACAGCAGCAGCCACCTGCGCCGACGACGCCTGCTTCTGGCTGTATTCGAGTGGCTCGACCGGCACGCCCAAGGGCACGGTGCACTTGCACAGCCACCTGATCCAGACCGCCGAACTGTACGGCCGCGGCGTCCTGGGCATCCAGGAAAGCGACGTGGTCTACTCCGCCGCCAAGCTGTTTTTTGCCTACGGCCTGGGCAACGGCCTGACCTTTCCGATGAGTGTGGGCGCCACCGCCGTGTTGCTGCCGGGCCGACCCACACCCGCCGATGTTTTTGCCATCCTCAAGAAACACCAGCCCACCATCTTCTACGGCGTGCCCACGCTGTATGCCGCCATGCTGGCCGATCCGGCGCGGCCGCAGAAGGCCGAACTGAAGCTGAGGGTCTGCACCAGCGCCGGTGAAGCCCTGCCTGCCGAGATCGGCAAAAAATGGTCGGCGCAATACGGCTGCGACATCCTCGACGGCATCGGCTCGACCGAGATGCTGCACATCTTTTTGAGCAACCGCCCGGGCGAGGTGCGTTACGGCAGCACCGGCAAGGCGGTGCCCGGTTATGCGCTGCGCATCATCGGCGACGACGGGCGCGAATGTGCCGCCGGCGAGATTGGCGAACTCCAGATCAGCGGGCCGAGCTCGGCGCTGATGTACTGGAACAGCCGCGCCAAGACCAAAGCCACGTTCGCCGGCGACTGGACCCGCAGCGGCGACAAATACACGGTGGATGCCGACGGCTACTACACCTACAGCGGACGCAGCGACGACATGCTCAAGGTTGGCGGCATCTACGTCTCGCCCTTCGAAGTCGAGGCCTGCCTGATGAGCCATCCGGCGGTGCTGGAAGTGGCGGTGATCGGCATGGCCGACAGCGATGAACTGATCAAGCCCAAGGCCTGCGTGGTGCTCAAAGCCGGGCAGACCGCCAGTGCCGAGGACCTGAAGGCGCACGTGAAGCAGCAGCTTGCGCCCTACAAGTACCCGCGCTGGATCGAGTTCGTGAGTGAACTGCCCAAAACGGCGACCGGAAAAATCCAGCGCTTCAAGCTGCGCCAGGCGCCACGCTGAAGAGCCGGATGCCTTTGACAGGCTGGCAGAGAAATTGCTTTACATATAAACAATTTAATCTTCAATCTCGGGTTTTTCACTAGGGTGTCCGCCCGGCGGCGCCGTTACCATCAGGCACAGTGCAGCGCTTCCTCTTGCTTTCCCCTCTTGCTTCCCTCTTCCGTCCCAACCAGGAGTTACCCATGACCTCACGTCCTTCCTCCCGCCGTTTGATCCTGAGCCAGAGTGCTGCCGTCATCGGTGCGGCATCGGCCGGCCTGCTGCTCCCCCAAACAGTGCGGGCGCAGTCCGGCAAGGTGCGCGTGGGTTTCATGCTGCCCTATACCGGCACATTTGCGCAGCTCGGCGTGGCGATTGAAAACGGTTTCCGCATGGCAATCGACGAGCAGGGCGGCAAGCTCGGCGGCCGCGAAATCGAATATTTCAAGGTGGATGACGAGTCCGAGCCCTCCAAGGGCGTCGAGAACGCCAGCAAGCTGGTGCAGCGCGACAAGGTCGATGTGCTGGTCGGCACCGTGCACTCCGGCGTGCAGATGGGCATCCAGAAGGTCGCGCGCGACTCCGGCGTGCTGAGCCTGATCCCGAACGCCGGTGTCCACGCCGCCACCCGCAGCCTGTGCGCGCCCAATGTGTTCCGCACGTCCTTCAGCAATTCGCAGCCAACCCGCGCACTGGGCCAGGCCATGGTCGCCAAAGGCCACAAAAAAGCCGTCTGGATCACCTGGAAGTACGCAGCCGGCGACGAAGCGTTTGAAGGCTTCAAGGAAAGCTACACCGCCGCCGGCGGCACCATCATCAAGGAGCTGGGCCTGCCCTTCCCCAACGTCGAGTTCCAGGCGCTGCTGACCGAAATCGCCGCGCTCAAGCCCGACGCGGTGGCCTGCTTCTTTGCTGGTGGCGGCGCCGCCAAGTTCATCCGCGACTACGCGGCTGCCGGCCTCAAGGGCAAGATCCCGCTGTATGGCTCGGGCTTCCTGACCGAAGGCGTACTCGACGCCGCCGGCCCGGCTGCCGACGGCATCATCACCACCATGCACTACAGCGACTCGCTGGACACGCCGCGCAACAAGGCTTTCCGCACAGCCTATGCAAGCCGTTTCAAGATGCAGCCCGACGTGTACGCGGTCCAGGGTTATGACACCGGCCTGCTGCTGATCCAGGGCGCGAACGCCGTCAAGGGCGACCTGAACCGCAAACCGGCCCTGTACAAGGCACTGGAAGCCGCAGTCATCGACAGCCCGCGCGGCAAGTGGACCATGAGCAAGGCCCACAACCCGGTGCAGGACATCTACCTGCGCGTCGTCGAGAACAAGGAAAACAAGGTCATCGGTATTGCTGCCAAAGCCCTCGCCGATTCGGGCGCCGGCTGCAAGATGGGCTGAGGATATGGCCCCCACAGTTGCTCACTACGTGTAGCGCCCTGCCCCCCGAGGGGGCCGCTGCGCCTGCGGCCCGGCGAAGCCGGTTCCGCGGCCCCGGCTGGCATAGGGCCGGGGAAGCACAGGGAGGTTCTCGGACCTCCCATTTTTTTGGTACAGAGCTTGCGTAACAACATGCGCTGGACGAATCTTTCCTCCTGAACCCACGACGCCTCGATGGATCTCGCCAACTTTCTCATCCAGCTGCTCAACAGCGTGCAATACGGCCTGTTGCTGTTCATGCTGGCCGCCGGGCTGACGCTGATCTTCGGCATCATGGGCGTGGTCAATCTGGCGCACGGCAGCTTCTACATGCTGGGCGCTTACCTGGCCTGGTCGCTCAGCGCGTATTTCGGCAGCCTCACGCTGGCGATCTTCGTCGGCGCCGTGCTCTCGGCGATTTTCGGGCTGGCGCTCGAATGGCTGCTGTTTCGCCACTTCTACCACCGCGACCACCTGGACCAGGTGCTGCTGACCTTCGGCCTGATCTACATCTTTGAAGAGCTGCGCTCCATCCTGTGGGGCGACGATGTGCATGGCGTGCCGATTCCGGCGACGCTCGGCGCGTCGATCCCGCTGACCGACAACCTGTCCTACCCGGTCTATCGCCTGTTCATGTCGCTGGTGTGTATTGCGCTGGCCACCGGGCTTTACCTGCTGATCTCCAAAACGCGCCTGGGCATGAAGATACGCGCCGGCGCCTTCAACCGCGACATGGCCGGTGCGCTGGGCATCAACATCAAGCTGATCCATGCCGTGGTGTTTGCGCTCGGCGTGACGCTGGCTGCGGTGGCCGGCATGATTGCCGCGCCGGTAGCCAGCGTCTACCCCAACATGGGCTCTCAGGTGCTCATCATGTGTTTTGTGGTGGTCGTGATCGGCGGCATCGGCTCGGTGCGTGGCGCCATGATTGCCGCGCTGCTGGTGGGCCTGGTCGATACCTTTGGCAAGGTGCTGCTGCCGTCCGTGGCCGGCATGCTGGTCTACATGCTGATGGCGGCCGTCCTTCTCTGGAAACCTGAAGGCTTGTTCAAGCAATGATCACTTTTTTGTCCGTTCGGGCTGAGCTCGTCGAAGCTTCCTTGGCGCCTTGCCCTTCGACAGGCTCAGGGCGAACGGTGAATCGCCGATGAGTGCCATCAAGGCGAACCTCGAAGTCCTGCCGCGCGGCGTGCAGGTGGCGCTGGCGCTCGGGCTGGTCGCCCTCGCCGCCTTCCCGTTCACCGGCACCGACTTCTACGTGCAGATGGTCACGCGGATGATGATCATGGCGATTTTTGCCATGAGCCTGGACCTGCTGCTGGGTGTGACCGGCCTGGTGTCGCTGGGCCATGCGGCTTATTTCGGCCTGGCGGGGTATGCGCTCGCCTTTCTGATGCCGCAAGGCGAAGCTGTCAGCCTGTGGTGGACGCTGCCCCTGGCGGTACTGGCTTCCGGGCTGGGCGCGCTGGTGATTGGCTTTTTTGTCGTGCGCACCCGGGGCATCTACTTCATCATGGTGACCATGGCCTTTGCGCAAATGGTGTTCTTCCTGTTCTTCGACAACAAGGTTCTGGGCGGCTCCGATGGGCTGTACATCAACTTCAGGCCCGATGTCGCGCTGTTTGGCTGGGTGCCGTTTTCCTGGTGGGACCTTGAAAACAAACAGACGCTGTATTACTTCACGCTGCTTGTGCTGCTGGCGGTTTATGCCTTCCTGCGCCGGCTGCTGTGGAGCCCGTTTGGTCGCGCGCTGGCTGGCATCCGTGTCAACGAGCACCGCATGCGCGCCATGGGTTTTGGCACCTTCCGCTACAAGCTCGCCGCGTTCACACTGTCTGGTGCGCTGGCCGGCCTGGCCGGCTACCTCTGGGGCATCCAGACCGGCTACATCAACCCCGAACTCATGGGTTTTCACATGAGCGCGCACGCGATCATGATGGTGATCCTGGGCGGCATGGGCAACTTTGCCGGCGCCATCGTCGGGGCGTTCGCCTTTGAATACCTGCTGCATGTGTTCAAGGACCTGCCGCAGATCGGCAGTGTCAACCTGGGCAAACACTGGCAGCTCTGGATGGGCCTGTTCATCGTGCTGCTCGTGACCTTTGCGCCACGCGGCATCCTCGGCCTGGTCGAGCGTTTCGGCAAATCACGGAAAGCCGGCGATG
>CAMLDT010000113.1 GCA_946479075.1 uncultured Polaromonas sp. | reverse complement strand
AGGTTTTCCTGCCGGGCCGCCCCAAAGGAAAATGCACCCCCTCGGGGGGCAGAGAGCGACACGCAGTGCGCGAACGTGGGGGCCCTAGTTCTGCCGCCACGGCAGGCCGCGAAAGCGCCAGCCGCCACGCGCACCCCGGTGCGCCTGCTCGTCGGGGTCGCCCTCGAACCCTTCGAGGATGTTGTAGGCCTCCAGCCCCAGTTCGGCGGCGCGTTTGGCCGCGGCGATGGAACGCACGCCGCTGCGGCACAGCATCACCGCCCGGCCCCCCGCGGGCACAGCGGCCTTCAGCGCTTCATCAAACTGCGGGTTCATGGCCATGCCCGGCCACTGCTTCCAGGCCAGCGCCACCGCGCCCGGCACAAAGCCCACCCATTCACGTTCGACGTCGGTGCGCACATCAATCAGCACGGCTTGACCGGCCTGCCACCACTGGTAAGCCAGCTCGGGCGACACGTCGCCGGCATAAGCGCTGGCCGCCTGAACCTGCAACAGGGACGCACCATCCGCGTCCTGGCGGCTGCCGCGCAGTCCCGAATTCTGGTTTGCCGGCAAGGCTTCGTCCATACGCGCAGGCCGCGGCAAGTTGAGCGTGTCCATGGTGGCGACAAACTCCGCCAGGCTTTTGTTGGCAATTCGCGCGTTGCCTGCTTGCTCCGCTGCAATGGTGGAATGGCTCCGGCCCTGGTAATCGTGGCCTGGCCACACCACGGTATCGCCGGGCAAGGTGAACAGCCGCTCAGTGATGCTGCGGTACAGCGCTTCGGCACTGCCTGACTGGAAGTCGGTGCGGCCACAGCCGTTGATCAGAAGTGTGTCGCCGGTGAACACATGCCCGCGCCAGAGATAGCTCACGCTCCCTGCTGTGTGGCCTGGCGTGTGCATCACGTGGATCTTCTCGCCGCCCACCTCCAGCACGTCCCCGTCGCCAAGCTGGCTGGCCGCTGTCGTGATGCCGCAACCCTCCGGCGCAGCGCTTCGGGCGCCGGTATGTTCCACCAGTTGTCCGGCGCTGGTGATGTGATCGGCATGCGCATGCGTTTCCACCGTCCACACCAGCTTCAAACCGTGCTCACGAAGCACCGCCAGGTCACGTTCAAGCTGGCTGTCCACCGGGTCGATGATGAGCGCCTCACGCGTGACCGGATCAAACAGCAAATAGGTGAAAGTACGGGTGGCCGGGTCGAGAAGCTGAAGCGGTTTCATGGCAAATCCTGGTTCTGCAAAGGCGGGCCCACCAGTTTAGGCGCGCGCTTCATCTTCTTGCAAAACCTGGCATCCGCCGGCAGATGCATTGCTATGCTTTCGATAGCTGCTTGCGCACGCCAGTCAAGGGCTGGAGGCCAAAAATGCTGTGAAATTGTTGCACCGGAGGCGGACCCCCGCCAGCGCCAACGCCGCGCCGCGGCACGCCCAACTGGAATACCGGCTGACACGTCAACGCCGTTGGCGCATCGATAAACAGTTTCACCCCAATTGGAGGCAATCGTCATCGGGCCGTTGGTAAAAACCCTCTTTCACGTCGTGCCTCATTGGCAAAAGATAGCGTGCTAACTTTTAATCACAACCGGAGACAAAGCATGACAGATATCAAGACCCCTCGCCGCCGCAGCCTGCTCAAGGGTGCAGCCGCGGCCGCTGGCGCGGGCGCCATGTCCGCACCGATGCTGGCCACCGCCCAGACCACCACCTCGCTGCGCTTCCAGAGCACCTGGCCTGCCAAGGACATCTTCCACGAATATGCCAATGACTTTGCCAAGAAGGTCAACGACATGGCCAGCGGCAAGCTCAAGATTGAAGTCCTGCCGGCGGGTGCCGTGGTGCCCGCGTTCCAGTTGCTCGATGCAGTCAGCAAGGGCACGCTCGACGGCGGCCACGGCGTGCTGGCTTACTGGTACGGCAAAAACTCCGCGCTGGCGCTGTGGGGTTCCGGTCCGGGCTTTGGCATGGACGCCAACATGGTTCTGGCCTGGCACAACTACGGCGGCGGCAAGGCCCTGGTCGATGAAATCTACCGCAGCCTGAACCTGGATGTGCAGTCCTACCTGTACGGCCCGATGCCCACGCAGCCGCTCGGCTGGTTCAAAAAGCCGGTCTCACGGGTCGAGGACATGAAGGGCCTGAAGTTCCGCACGGTCGGCCTGGCCGTTGACGTGTTCACCGAGCTGGGCACTGCCGTCAACCCGCTGCCGGGCGGCGAAATTGTGCCGGCGCTGGATCGCGGCCTGATCGATGCGGCCGAGTTCAACAATGCCTCCAGCGACCGCGTGCTGGGCTTTCCCGATGTGGCCAAAAACTGCATGCTGCAGAGCTTCCACCAGAGCGGTGAGCAGTTCGAGATCCTGTTCAACAAGACCAAGCTGGCCGCGTTGCCTGCCGAGCAGAAAGCCATCATCGACTACGCCGTCCAGGCCGCCAGCGCCGACATGAGCTGGAAGGCCATCTCGCGCAATTCGGAGGACTATGAGGCACTCAAGAAGCAGGGCGTCAAGTTCTACAAGACACCGGACGCCATCTTGCGTGCGCAGCTGGCTGCCTGGGACAAGACGATTGCCAAGAAGTCCGGCGAGAACCCGATGTTCAAGAAAGTGCTGGAGTCGCAAAAGGCATTTGCCAAACGTGCCGGCCAGTGGCAAAACGACTACACCGTCGACTTCAAGATGGCGTTCAACCACTACTTCGGCCGCAACGCCAAGAAGGCCTGATCAGGTCTTGCTCTGAAAGGGGGCACCCATTCCGGTGCCCCCTTGTTTTTGGGAAACACTCGATCTCGTGCCTGGAGTTGCAATGCAATCAGTTTTGTTGGCGGTGGACCGTTTTTCCACCTGGATCGGTAAAACCTTCGCCTGGAGCGTGGTGGTACTGACCCTGTTGATCAGCTGGGAGGTGTTCTCCCGCTATGTGCTCAACACGCCCCATGCCTGGGTGCTGGACGCGCAGATCATGCTCTACGGCGCGCTTTTCATGACCGCTGGCGCCTACACGCTGAGCAAAAACGGACACGTCCGGGGCGACGTGCTGTACGGCTTTCTGATGCCGCGCACGCAGGCCATCATCGACCTCACGCTGTACCTGATCTTTTTCCTGCCGGGCGTGGTCGCTCTGACCTGGGCGGGCTGGGTTTATTTTCAGGAGTCGCTCGCCATCAACGAGCAGACCTTCAACGCCGTGGCCCTGCCGCTGTACCCCTTCAAGTTCGTGATTCCCCTGGCCGGCGCTGTGTTGCTGCTGCAGGGCGTGGTCGAAATCATCCGCTGCATTCTCTGCATCCAGACCGGCGTGTGGCCCGCGCGTGAGGGCGACGTGGAAGAAGTGGATGTGGAAAAACTCAGGGAGATGGTCCACGTGAAGGACGCCGACATGGCGGCACTTGAGCGCGATCTGGCCCTCAAGGAAGGCAGCAAATGAAAATCCGCAAAGAACTCTGGTTCGGCCTGTCCTTCATGACACTGGTGGTGGTCGGCGCCGGCATCCTGCTGCTCAGCGTTGACAAGATCACCAACGGCCACCTCGGCCTGCTGATGCTGTCGCTGGTGGTGACGGCCATCATGCTGGGCTTTCCCACGGCTTTCACGCTGATGGGCATGGGCATGATTTTTACCTGGCTGGCCTACAACGAAGACACCACCAAAACCCTGGACCTGATGGTGCAGGCCGCCTACAAAACCATGGCCAGCGACGTGCTGATCGCGGTGCCACTGTTTGTGTTCATGGGTTATCTGGTCGAGCGGGCCAACCTGATTGAAAAACTCTTCAAGAGCCTGCACCTGGCCATGGCGCGCATCCCCGGTTCGCTGGCCGTCGCCACGCTGGTGACCTGCGCGATTTTTGCCACGGCCACCGGCATTGTGGGTGCGGTGGTCACCCTGATGGGCCTGCTGGCCCTGCCCGCCATGCTGCGGGCTGGCTACAGCGTGCAGCTGGCGGCGGGCTCGATTACCGCAGGCGGCTGCCTGGGCATCCTGATTCCGCCCTCGGTGCTGCTGATTGTTTATGGCGCGACCGCCGGCGTCTCTGTGGTGCAGCTTTATGCGGGGGCCTTCTTCCCCGGCCTGATGCTGACCGGCCTCTACATTCTGTATGTGGTCATGGTGGCCAAGCTCAAGCCGAAATGGGCGCCCCCCCTGTCGGCGGCCGACCGGATGATCACCCTGCCGCCATTGACGCAGCAACTCACGACAGACACCTCCCGCCACGCACTGACCAGCCTGGTGGGTGCCATGAAGGGCAAACGCAATGCCGACGTCCCGCTGGGCCACATCCTGCGCCAGCTCGGCATCGTGGTGTTGCCGGGCCTGCTGTTCCTGCTCGTGGTGGTCACCAGCTACCGCGCGGTCACCACGGTGGAGGCCGAAGCGGTTTACGACATCCAGCAGATCGGGGCCAGCAGCACATCGGAGCGCTCCCGTGCCGATACCGGCGGCTTGCAGGAACCCCCCTTGCAGGAGCTGCAGGAAGCCCCGGCCGAAGGTGGCCTGCAGGAACCGCCCTCTCTGTCTTCCCCGCCTGCTCCTTCTGATAGCGCGGCCGACAGCGTGAAAGAACCACCGTCCGGCGGTGATGTAGCGGAACCGCCGGGCGCCTCCGCAGCCCCTGCGGAGCCAGCGGCCAACGCCGTTGCCGAACCGCCGGGCGCTTCCCGGGCAGCGGCAGACGCTGCCCCGGCTGGCGCCACCACACGCGACGCACCGGTCTGGTGGTGGGTGAGCTTTGCCATCGTGGGTTCATTCGTGGCGATGTTCTACCTGTTCCTGAGTTTTGCACGGCTGGAGATCTTCAAGATGCTCCTGTCATCGTTCTTCCCTCTGATGATCCTCATCGTCGCTGTGCTGGGCTCCATCGTGATGGGCCTGGCCACGCCCACCGAGGCGGCAGCCATGGGCGCACTGGGCGGCTTCCTGCTGGCAGCCGCCTACAAGCGCCTGACCCTGTCGGTGCTGCAGGAGTCGGTGTTCCTGACCGCGAAAACCTCAGCCATGGTGTGCTGGCTGTTTGTCGGCTCGGCCATCTTTTCGGCAGCGTTTGCGCTGCTGGGCGGGCAGGAGCTGGTTGAACAATGGGTGCTCGGCATGAACCTGAGCAAAACCCAGTTTCTGGTCATGAGCCAGGCCATCATTTTCATCCTCGGCTGGCCGCTGGAATGGACCGAGATCATCGTGATCTTCATGCCCATCTTCATCCCCCTGCTCGACAACTTCGGCGTGGATCCGCTTTTCTTCGGCCTGCTGGTGGCGCTGAACCTGCAGACTGCTTTCCTGAGCCCGCCGGTAGCCATGGCTGCCTTTTACCTCAAAGGCGTGGCGCCGAAACACGTCACGCTGAATCAGATCTTCGCCGGCATGCTGCCCTTCATGGCGATCCAGGTTCTCGCCATCATCCTGCTGTACCAGTTCCCGGCCATCGGTCTGTGGCTGCCCCAACTGCTGTACAAATAAGCAGGCGCCCGCAGAATCTGCAGCAAGGGGGCGCGCCGGCGCCCCCTTTTTTGTTGGCAAAAGCGCTAAGATTGACGTTTACGTAAACGTCAACACAGTCAGCATAAACTGACGCACCGACCTGGAGACCTGCATGGCGAAAAAAAGTCCGTCCGCCCCCAAGCTGGCGCAGTGGCAAGCGCCATCGGGGAAAAGCGCAGCGGCCTTCTCGCTGGCGCGGCTGGACCCCGCGGCCAAACCCTGGTCCAGCGGCGACAAGGGGGCCGACAAGGAACGCGTGGACGCGCTGGCGCAGGAGATCGACGCCTTGCAGGACCGGTTCTACGCCGACCGGCGCTTCAAGCTGCTGGTGGTGCTGCAGGGCACGGACACCTCGGGCAAGGACGGCACACTGCGCGGCGTATTCAGCCGCACCAGCCCGCTCGGCGTGCACACCGTCGGCTGGAAGGCGCCGTCTGAGGCCGAAAAAGCCCATGACTACCTCTGGCGCATCCATCAGGCCATGCCAGGCGCGGGCGAAATCACGGTGTTCAACCGCAGCCACTACGAAGACGTTCTGGTGCCGGTGGTCAAGGGCTGGATCACGCCGGCGCAGACCCGCCAGCGTTACCAGCACATCAACGATTTCGAACGCATGCTCACCGAAACCGGCACCGTGATCCTGAAATTCATGCTGCATATCGGTTTTGAAGAGCAGGGCGAGCGCCTGCAGGAGCGCGTGGACGACCCCACCAAACACTGGAAGTTCAGCATGGACGATCTGGCCGTGCGCAAGCAATGGGACGACTACCAGCGGGCCTACCAGGCGCTGCTGCGCGCCACCAGCACAAGGCATGCCCCCTGGACCATCGTGCCCGCGAACTCCAAAACGCACCGCAACCTGATGATTGCCACCGTGGTACGTGACACCCTGAAAAAGCTCAAACTGCGTTATCCCCCCAGCGATCCCCGGCTTGCCGGACTGACGATCCGCTGAAGCCTGCCGAGAAAGACCGCCATGACCGACCTGTCCGCCGAATACAAGGCCCTTGCCAGCTACCGCCCCACGCACAAGGTGCGTTTTGTCACCGCTGCCTCGCTGTTTGACGGGCACGACGCCGCGATCAACATCATGCGTCGCATCCTGCAGGGCATGGGTGCCGAGGTGATTCACCTGGGGCACAACCGCAGCGTCGATGAGGTCGTGACCGCCGCACTGCAGGAAGACGCGCAGGGCATCGCCATCAGCTCTTACCAGGGTGGGCACGTGGAGTATTTCAAGTACATGGTGGACCTCCTCAGAAGCCGCGGCGGTGAACACATCCAGGTGTTTGGCGGCGGCGGCGGCGTGATTGTGCCGCCCGAAATTCGCGAGCTGCAGGCTTATGGCGTGACCCGCATCTACAGCCCCGAAGACGGCCAGAAAATGGGTCTGGCCGGCATGATCGGCGAGATGGTCATGCGCTGCGACAAAGCCCTGTCCGGCCACGCACCGACCGATCTGAAAGCCATCCAGGGCCATGGCGAGATGGCCTGGCGCGCCCTGGCGCAACTCATCACCGCCATTGAAAACTCCGAGGCAAATCCGGCTCTGGCCCAGGAACTGCGGGCGCAAGCAGCTACAAAAAGCGTAGCAGTGGTGGGCATCACCGGCACCGGCGGCGCCGGCAAGTCATCGCTCACCGACGAGTTGATCCGCCGGCTGCGGCTGGACCAGAACGACGCGTTTCGGGTGGCAGTCATCAGCATCGATCCGTCGCGCCGCAAGAGTGGCGGCGCCCTGCTGGGCGACCGCATCCGCATGAATGCCATCAATCCGTGGACAGTGACACAGGCCCCCACGCTTGTCGCTTCGCGTACTGCGCTGCCCCCCGAGGGGGCTAATTTTTCTAGGGGCGGCCCGTCGAAAAATTCCCCGCGCCCAGCCGCCGACAACGGTCAACGTGTTTTCATGCGTTCACTCGCCACGCGCGACTTCGGCTCGGAAATCAGCAAGGCCCTGCCCGACGTGATCGCCGCCTGCAAGGTCGCGGGCTTCGACCTGATCGTGGTGGAGACTTCGGGCATCGGCCAGGGCGACGCTGCCATCGTGCCGCATGTGGACGTGCCCCTGTATGTGATGACGCCCGAGTTCGGCGCCGCCAGCCAGCTTGAAAAAATCGACATGCTGGACTTCGCCGAGTTCATCGCCATCAACAAGTTCGACCGCAAGGGTTCGCTCGACGCCCTGCGCGATGTGGCCAAGCAGGTGCAGCGCAACAAGGAAGCCTGGACCACACCGGCCGACCAGATGCCGGTGTTTGGCACCATGGCCGCGCGTTTCAACGACGACGGTGTCACCGCCCTGTACCAGGCGCTCAAGCCACGTCTGGCCGGACTCGGCCTGAAACTGTCAGACGGCAGCCTGCCGAAAACCGACGTGCGCCACAGCACCAACCAGACCCCGGTGGTGCCCGCGGCGCGCACGCGTTACCTGGCAGAAATCAGCGACACGGTGCGTGGCTACAAGAAGCGCGCACGCGCCCAGGCCCAGCTCGCGCGCGAGGTGCAGCAGCTCAAGGCCGCGGCCGCCATGCTCAAGATCGACAAGCCGGGCCGCGCCCCGGCGGCCGAAGCGGCGCTGGACCTGGCCGGCCACCGCAAGGCGCGCATGGACGCCGATGCCCGCGCCTTGCTGGCGCAGTGGCCCGACATGCAGGCCGCCTACGCCGGCGATGAATACGTCGTCAAAATTCGCGACAAGGAAATCCGCACGGCACTCACAACAAAGTCGCTGTCTGGCACGACCATCCGCAAGGTGGCGCTGCCGCCATACGAAGACCACGGCGAAATCCTCAAGTGGCTGATGCTGGACAACGTGCCCGGCAGCTACCCCTACACCGCGGGCACCTTTGCCTTCAAGCGCGAGGGCGAGGACCCGACGCGCATGTTTGCCGGCGAGGGCGACGCTTTCCGCACCAACACGCGCTTCAAGCTGCTGTCCGAAGGCATGGCGGCCAAACGCCTGTCCACCGCGTTTGATTCGGTCACCCTGTACGGCAACGACCCGGCGCTGCGGCCCGACATCTACGGCAAGGTCGGCAACTCGGGCGTGTCGATTGCGACGCTGGACGACATGAAGGTGCTGTACGACGGCTTTGATTTGTGCAACCCGAGCACGTCGGTCAGCATGACGATCAACGGCCCGGCGCCGACGATTCTGGCGATGTTCATGAACACCGCCATCGACCAGAACCTCGACAAGTTCAAAAAGGACAATGGCCGCGACCCCACCGCTACCGAGACCGAAAAAATCCGTGAGTGGGTGCAGGAAAACGTACGCGGCACGGTGCAGGCCGACATCCTGAAAGAAGACCAGGGCCAGAACACCTGCATTTTTTCGACCGAGTTCAGTCTCAAGGTCATGGGCGACATCGCCCAGTACTTTGTGCACCACAAGGTGCGCAACTTCTACAGTGTCTCCATCAGCGGCTACCACATCGCCGAGGCCGGCGCCAACCCGATCTCGCAGCTGGCCTTCACGCTGTCCAACGGTTTTACTTTTGTCGAAGCGTATCTCGCGCGCGGCATGCATATCGACGACTTCGCACCGAATCTGAGTTTTTTCTTTTCCAACGGCATGGACCCCGAATACACCGTGATGGGACGCGTGGCGCGCCGCATCTGGGCCGTGGCCATGAAGGAAAAATACGGCGCCAACGAGCGCAGCCAGAAGCTCAAGTACCACATCCAGACCTCGGGCCGCAGCCTGCATGCGCAGGAGATCCAGTTCAACGACATCCGCACCACCTTGCAGGCGCTGATTGCGATTTACGACAACTGCAACTCACTGCACACCAATGCGTTCGACGAAGCCATCACCACGCCGACCGAGGAATCGGTGCGCCGCGCCATGGCGATCCAGCTCATCATCAACCGCGAGTGGGGCCTGGCGAAAAACGAAAACCCGTCACAGGGCGCCTTCATCATCGAGGAGCTGACCGAGCTGCTCGAAGAAGCCGTGCTGCTGGAATTTGAGCGCATCGCCGAACGCGGCGGCGTGCTGGGCGCGATGGAAACCGGCTACCAGCGCGGCCGCATCCAGGACGAGTCCATGCATTACGAGATGCTCAAACACACCGGTGAGCTGCCCATCATCGGCGTCAACACCTTCCGCAACCCGCAGGGCGACGCCGTGCAGGACAAGCTGGAGCTGGCGCGCTCCACCGACGAAGAAAAGCAGAACCAGCTCAAGCGGCTGGAAGAATTCCACACCCGCCACGCCGCCGAATCGCCGGCCATGCTCAAGCGCCTCCAGCAGGCGGTGATAGAGAACGCCAATGTGTTTGAAGTGCTGATGGACGCTGTGCGCGTTTGCTCACTGGGGCAAATCACGAATGCGCTGTTCGAGGTTGGGGGGCAGTACCGGCGGAATATGTAATTTGCTATTTATTTGATAGCTGTCGGCGCTTTCTGGATATGGACTAGAGGGCGATTTGATTCATAAATCTACGGACTCGCTCCATCACACTCAGGCTGTAGTGCGCTCTCGGCAGTAGTTTCACCCCCCACTCCACTCCGCTAGCCCGGAGTTCCGGGCTGGGCAGCACGGTACAGCGCCGCCTCTTCTTCCAGCCAGGCGCGAAACAGCGCAAGCACCGTGTTGTCGGACTTCTGCTCGGGGTAGATGAAGTAATACCGCCGGTCGCTGACAAAGTCATGCTTCACCAGTTCGACCAGCCGCCCCTGTTTCAGGTCGTCCTCAATCAGAAAGCGCGGGATCAAGGCCAGGCCCTGGCCGTGGATGGCGGCTTCGGTGGTGATGGAAAACAGCTCCATGCGCGCACCGGCCAGATCGCCCTCCACCGACAGCCCCAGCGACGCGAACCACTGGCGCCAGGCATAGGGCCTAGTGCTCATCTGCAGCAGCGGCAGCCCGTCCAGGTCGGCAACCTTGAGCGTGCGCTTCGTTTTGACCAGCGCCGGGCTTCCCACGGCGACGATGCTTTCATCCATCAGCAGGCAGGACTCGGTGCCGGGCCAGCCGGACTCGACCGCGCAAATCGCCGCGTCGAGCGCGGTATCGGCAAACAGGAAAGGCCGGGTGCGCGAGGACAGGTGCACCGTGATGTCGGGATGCAACTTGTGAAAACGCGCCAGCCTTGGCACCAGCCAGCGCGCGGCAAAAGTCGGCACCACACCGAGTTCGAGCGCACCACCGGCGCCGCCGCGGGCCATCATGTCCAGGGTGTCGCGCTCCACATCGTCGAGCCGCGAGCGCACATTGCGCGCATAGCTGGCGCCGGCTTCGGTCAGCAACACGCCGCGTTTGGTGCGCCTAAACAGCTTGACGCTGAGGAAATCTTCCAGCCCGGCGATCTGCCGGCACACCGCGCTTTGCGTGACCGAATGTTCCTCGGCGGCCTGGGTGAAACTCTGGTGGCGCGCAGCGGATTCGAACAGCGCCAATGCCGTGGTAGAAGGAATGTTGCGTCGCATGTCTGTCCCCTGGAATCAGGTTTCGGAATTCGTTTTTGGCACAGATCTGTGACAAATCATGGTTTGCGTGGACTGCGGTCACCACGTATGCTCAGGGGCATCACAAAACGTCAGCCGCCTGAGTTGCAATTTTCGCACACAGAGCTTCTTTCCCCTCTTTGGAGACCTTCATGAGCACTTCCCCCAAAAAAGCCAGCTTTCACTGGGCCGACCCGCTGCTGCTGGACCAGCAACTCAGCGATGACGAACGCATGGTGCGCGAATCGGCGCGCGCCTACTGCCAGGACAAACTTGCGCCGCGTGTGCTCGAAGCCTTTCGCCATGAAAAAACCGATGTGGCGATTTTTCGCGAGATGGGTGCGCTCGGCCTGC
>CAMLDT010000112.1 GCA_946479075.1 uncultured Polaromonas sp. | reverse complement strand
CCATGTTCGCCATGGTGCTGGCCATCGGCCTGCTGGTGGACGACGCCATCGTGGTCGTCGAGAACGTGGAGCGGGTGATGCACCAGGAAGGCCTGCCCGCCAAGGAGGCCACCATCAAGTCCATGGCCGAGATCACGCCGGCGCTGGTCGGCATCGGCCTCACGCTCTCGGCGGTGTTCATCCCCATGGCGTTTTTCTCCGGATCGGTCGGCGTGATCTACCGCCAGTTCTCGATTGCCATCGTCTCGGCGATGGCGTTTTCGGTGCTGGTGGCGCTCACGCTCACACCGGCCCTGTGCGCCACCATCCTCAAACCCACCGAACACCTGCATGAGGGCGCCCCCGCACGCAAGGGTTTCATGGGTCGGCTCGACCGCTTCTTCCGGTGGTTCAACGGCAGCTTCGACCGCAACTCCGCGCGTTACCAGGGCGTGGTGCGCCAGCTGCTGCTGCGCGGCAAACGCGTGATGCTGGTGTTCCTGCTGCTCATCGGCGGTGTGGTGCTGCTGTTCCAGAAGCTGCCCACCTCCTTCCTGCCGATTGAAGACCAGGGCTTTATTTCGGCCAGCGTGACCCTGCCGGCGGGATCATCCGACGCCCAGCTGGAGGTGGTCCTGCAGGACATCACGCGTTATTTCATGGCCCAGCCCGATGTGCTGCGGGCTTTTTCCGTGGCGGGCAACAGCGGCAACCAGAGTTCGGGCAATGTCTATGTGCGCCTCAAACCCTGGGACGACCGCCCGAATGCCGACCAGACGGCCGAGGCGATTGCGAACAAGGCCACGCGCGATCTCGCGCGCATCCGCACGGCCCGCATCTTCGTGTCGATGCCGCCGGCGGTCCGGGGTCTCGGCTCAGACGCGGGCGTGAACTTCATGCTCAAGGACATCAACGGTCTGGGGCATGAGGCCCTGAAGAACGCCAAGGACCGCGTCATCGAACTGGCCAACCAGCGGCCCGAGCTGGCCAACATGCGCACCACCGATTTCGATGCAACCTCGGAACTCAAGGTGGTGATCGATGACCGCAAGGCGGCTGCGCTGGGCGTGGCCACCAACGACATCAACGGCGTGTTGTCCAGCGCGCTGGGCGGCTCCTACGTGAACGACTTCGTGCACAACGGCCGCGTCAAACGCGTGTATGTGCAAGGCGATGCGCCGTTTCGCATGCTGCCTGGCGACATCGGGCAATGGACCGTGCGCAACAACAAGGGCGACATGGTGCCGCTGGCGGCCTTCACCTCCAACACCTGGACCAGCAGCGCACCGCAGCTCTTGCGCTACAACGGCTCGCCCGCCATGGAGATGATCGCCAACACGGCCCCCGGCGTGAGCTCCGGCGATGCGATGCGGGCCGTGGAGGAAGTCATGCGTGAAATGCCCGTGGGGATCGGCTACGAATGGACCGGGGCCTCGCTGCAGGAACGGCAATCCGGCGCGCAGGCGCCCCTGCTGTACGCCATCTCGGTGCTGTTCGTCTTTTTGTGCCTGGCCGCCCTCTACGAAAGCTGGAGCGTGCCCTTCTCGGTCATCCTGGCCGTGCCGCTGGGTGTGGTCGGCGCCTTGCTGGCCACCTATTTCCGCGGCATGTCCAACGACGTTTACTTCCAGGTGGGCTTGCTCACCACGGTTGGCCTGGCGTCCAAAAACGCCATCCTGATCGTGGAGTTTGCGGTGCAACTGATGGAGCAGGGCAAAAGCGTGTTCGACGCCACGCTGGAGGCGGTGCGCCGGCGGCTGCGCCCCATCCTGATGACCTCGCTGGCCTTCGGCTTCGGGGTGCTGCCGCTGGCGCTGGGCACCGGGCCCGGGGCGGCCAGCCGACAGGCCATTGGCACGGCCGTGCTGGGCGGCACCGTGCTGTCCACCTCGCTGGGCCTGTTTTTTGTGCCGGTGTTCTTCTTGCTGGTGCGCCGCTGGGTCATGCGCAAACAGCTGGGCAAGGACGCCACCGCGCCCGCCGCCCTGCCCCCGCATTCGCCCCAGGGAGAAGCCTGATGTCTCAAGCGACCATTTTCGTCAAACGGGCAACAGCCACTGCTGCCTTGATCGCATTGCTGGCAGGCTGTGCGCAGCAGCCGCCCGCCATGCCTGAGGTGCAGGGCGTGGTGGCCCCCACGCTGGGGCAGCCGCTGGCCGTGGCGGCGGCCGGCGAAACGGCACTGCAAACCTCCCGGCGCCTCAGCTGGGTGCAGCACCCGGGTTTGCGCCAGTCGATTGCCCAGGCGCTCACCTACAACCGCGACCTGCGCGCGGCCGTGTTCAACATCGAGCGGGCGCGCGCGCAGTACGGCATCACCAGCGCGGCGCAGCTCCCCACGGTGGCCGCGGCGGCACAGGGCAGCCGTAGCCGCACGGCGGCGAACGTCTCCAGCACCGGGGCACCCGTCACCGCCACCCAGTACAGCGCCCAACTGGCCATCACCAGTTTCGAGCTCGACTTCTGGGGCCGGGTGCGCAACCTCAATCAGGCCGCGCTGCAGCAGTTCCTGCAATCGGAGGAAAACCAGCTCAGCGTGCAGATCACTCTGATCGCCGACGTCACGAACGCCTGGCTCAACCTGGCCGCCGACCAGGCCCGCCTGGCCCTGGCGCGCGACACCCTGGCCGGCCGGCAAAAGGCCTACCAGCTCACCGAACGCATCCACGAGCTGGGCGGCACCTCGGGCCTGGTGCTGGCGCAAAACCGGGTCACGGTCGAAACCGCCCGTGGCGACGTGGCCGGCTTCACCGCCCAAGTCGCCAAAGATCGCAATGCGCTGGAAATCCTCGTGGGCAGCGGGCTCAGCCCCGACTGGCTGCCGGCGGCAGACACCTTGCGCGGCGACTTTGCTGCCACGCCCACCGCCTTGCTGGCCCTGCCAGCGGAACTGCCCTCCTCGCTGTTGCTGGCGCGCCCCGATGTGCGCGTGTCCGAATTGAACCTGCGCGCCTTGTCGGCCAACGTGGCGGCGGCGCGTGCGGCCCTCTTCCCAACCATCAGCCTGAGCACCAGCATAGGCACCGGCAGCCGCGAACTGGACGGCCTGTTCGGCAGCGGCACCCGCGCCTGGAGCTTTGTGCCGCAGATCCGCTGGCCTATCTTCGACGGCGGGGCCGGCCGCGCCGCCGTTGACGTGGCACAGGCCAACCGCGACATCGCCGTGACCCAGTACGAAAAAGCCATCCAGACCGCCTTCCGCGAGGCTTCGGACGCGCTGGCCGAACGCACACAGTGGCAGGAGCGGCTGCAAGCCCAGCAGGCCGTGGTGGACGCCTACGCCCGGGCCTTTCAGCTCTCGGACGCGCTCTTCAAGGCCGGCTCCGACAACTACCTCACCGTTCTGGATGCGCAGCGCAATCTGTATGCCGCGCAGCAGGTGCTTATCGGCCTGCGTCAGTCTGAACAAGCCAACCGCGTGGCGCTGTGGAAGGTGCTGGGCGGGCAGCTGGCGCCGGTTGACGGGCCGGCTTATTCGGTTCGTTAGCGCCTGACGGGTGACAGGGCCGTCTGGACTCAGAATCAGTGCGTCCGGCCAAAGCCACTTCCAATCACCCGCCAGGTTCCGGACCAGCCATGCCGAAACACGCCATCACCCTGCAACCCTCCGACATTGAGTTTTTCAAGGCACAGGGCTACCTGCAGCTGAGGGGGTTTCACCCCGGCAAGCAGATGGCAGCCATCAAAAAAAACATTCTTGATGAACTCAAGCGCCTCAACGTCTGGGCGTCGGGAAAGAGCCTGCCAGGCCCGCTGCGCGCCTTGCCGCCCTTCCAGCAGATTGCCAGGCTGTCCACCCTGGTGAAGCTGCCCGGCATACACAACGCCCTGATGACACCGCCGCTGTTTTCCCTCATCGCCACGCTGGCCGGGCGCAAGCCATCTGCCACCCAGGACACCCAGCTCCTGCTTTCTTTACCGAACCAGGGCACCTGGACGCTGGAGGGATTGAACTGGCATGTCGATGTCACCGCAGACCCGCCCACTTCCCTGCCCGGCATCCAGGCCTTTATCCTGATCGACGAGGTATTGCCCCGTGGCGGCGCAACACTCGTGCTGGCAGGCTCACACACGGCCATGGCGCGCCAGCCAGCCCATCAACCCGCGCTTCGGGAAGTTCTGAAAACAAGCACGGACCTGAGCACCAGTCTTGAAGGCACCGGTATTCATGTGGTCGAAATGTCGGGCCAGGCGGGCGACGTTTTCCTGATGGACATGCGGCTCCTGCACACGCCATCCATCAACGCGACCAAACACATCCGCATGATGGCGACGGCACGCTTCTTCCTGGGCGCGTGAAAGCAAGCTGCTTGCAAATCGCTTCCCGGTGTTGAGCCCGCCCCCCCCTTTTTTTTCAAGGGTAGCGCCCGGGTCTGCCTGACCCGCGGGGCCAACTCACCCGCCACCGCCGCGCGCAGCAGGCGCTGAAAGGTCGGGCACTCCGCATGGCTGGGCGCGGGGCACACCGCCGCATGTCGGGACTGATGGCGCAGGCCGGGCACGCCGCACCCGCCGACGCCTTTCCGCCTGGCGACGTTAAAACCGCGCAACTGTTCGGCGCCCATGTTGCCCAGGCCCTGCGGCGCATGGCATGCTCACAAGAACTGGAGGTAATGCAATGATCCCGAGAAAATTCGAACCCGTCCTCTTCGGCCTGGTGCTGTCAGGCCTGATGTCGCTGCTGGTGTCCGGCATCTCCACCTTCCGCGCCACGGGCTTGGTGCCCGGCTTTTTGACGCTGTGGGCGGGCTCCTGGCTCATGGCATGGCTATTCGCCTTTCCGTCGGTGCTGGTGGTGGCGCCGGTGGCGCGACGGGTGGTGCGGGGGCTTTTGCGGCCGGAGGCGTAAAAGCTAGTTTGCAAATATCGATCTGCCGGGCGCCAGGCAGAACGACTTTACTGTTGGCGCCACACTGCCAAGCGGCATTTACTGACTGGCGACAATATGTACTTATCGATAGTCAGCGCATTTTCCAATGGCGACTAGGCCAAAGTCTCTACGACCCATCCCTTATCTTGTAACGCCGCGATGCAGTCGGCAGAAATCCGCGTTTGGTTAACTGCTAAACACAAAAAGCTAGTCGGTCTGGACATGCCCACATAGAGGTTGCGGAACTGCGAGAGGATAGACTCGGAAGTCTTAGGGTCGCGAACCTTTAGCCCAGCCAGCACGGGCAAGGCTTCCTCCAGGTCAAAGCGACGACTGGGATGCCCAAGCGATTCGAGAACCAGTGTTGCGAGGTGCGTTTCTCCCTTCATCGATGCCACGGTGCCAATCTCGACCTCAACGCAACGACCGTCACGTTTGACTTGGCACCGCCGCTGGCTGCCTTCTTGCTCAGGATGCTCTTCTGGCGGCGCGAACACTGGTAAAGCCTCGAACTTTGCAGTAGTCAGGCCGGCAGGCAATAAGTAATTAAGGTAACCGGTAAACAGCTTGATCGCCTTGGCCCGACCGGCCTCTGTATCCCCCAGCTTTTGCGTGATTGCCAACTCACGGCATAGCCTGCGAACGTTCTTCAGATCTTGGCCGGCATCAGCCAGACGCCTGAAAAGCTGCGCCCCATCACGCAGCCCTTTGATATGGGCCGAGTCGGCTGCCCGAAGCACCAGCACAACCGCTCGTTTCGCGTCGGCCGCGCGTGGACGCATGGGGATGCCGGCAGCTCCCGACTGGGCAGACTGGCTCAACAAGGTCCAAAGCCGCTCAGAACGGCCGCCATCGCCCTTAGACTGCTCTAGGTAAGCTGGCCAATAGTCGAGCAGCGTGCGCCCGGGCATCTGTTTAGCGTCGCCCTGTTTGCGGGTGCAGAGCGCCTTGATAGGCCCACGCTGGAGCTGGGCATCGTTGAAGCGGTCTAACACTAGATGGCCGAAACGATTTAGCACTTCGCCTACTTGATCGGTCGTATACGTTATCAGTGTAGGAGGGTGAACATCCGCAGCAGTGCCCACTACTGCATTTCCTCCCACACGCACACCCGACACCGCGGTGGCGATCACGGGTCCAAACCTTTTGCTGGTACTTATCGGGAGCGCTCCCTCTTTTGGGAAGCTCAGCTGCGCAAAGTCACCCTTCCCTAAGAAAATGCGTTGATTGAGGTCACCGTATCGCTGTACAACCACTGAGGCGTCGAATAGCCGTCCAAGTAATGCTTCCTGCTCCCAGGAGGTGTCCTGCATCTCATCAATTTGAATTAGCGGGAACCTTCGCGAGAGCTGCGCCTTAATTTCTGGGAAGCGGGTGAGAAGCATTTCTGCGAACGCGAACATATCCGCGTATCGAAAGACGCCCTCGTTTGTCAACTGCCGTTTGATTTCCTCGAGAAGTGGGTAGGTCTTTGCACCGGCCTTAGGGAGGGTACCGTCCTCGCTGCCAAGGAGAAGGTCCGCGCCTCTGTAGACCATCCCTCCCACCATTGGCCAAACCCCTTCGTTATTTTGCGCCCAACCCCACAAGGAGGGTTCCTTCATCGCTCGAGCGATGGCCTTCCTGGCAAAAACGTCGTCATCGATGACATCGACTGTAAGCCCAAGGCTACGTAGCGCTGGTAGCGCGAGGAACCTGTCTACGAATCCGTGAATGGTGCCGATGAAGTGCGGATACGTCAGCAGCCTTGAGCCCGTGCCCGTCGCCTCAAGTCGTAGTCGAATCTCGTCCCTGGCAACCTTCGTGTGGCTCAAAACGCAAATGCCGCGCCTGTCATGCGGCCACTTGCGTCCGATTAGCAGAAGCTTCGCGGCAAGAACGGTGGTCTTGCCGCTGCCAGGTGCGGCGTTGATATCGCCGGACCCAACCGCGAGCAGAACGGTTTGTCGTTCGGCGTCGGTGAATTCAAGGTCGGGGGTGAGGAACTGAAGTTCGGCTAAGTCCTCCAGTGAAATCCAAGGGATGCTCATACCACCATAGCCTTGCCAGTCAGCCAGTGCAGCGCCCTTCTAAGGTAGGGTGGTAGTTTCTCAAAAAGCACATGGTCTTTGCCGTAATTGCCTGTTTCAATTAGGTGTGCAGCATACTGCGCAGCCACGGCTTTCGATGCTTTGCCAGTTGAAAGAGGCTCATAGATAAGTGCGGCGAGTGCATCTTCGCTATGCCCGACCTTGCCAAGTGCCACCCAGCTGTCGTGCGCCGCAGCCATTGCCAGCAACTCGTCGGCTTCGTCGAGTCGTTCTCCTTTGACATTAGCCATCACGGCCAATTGAATCGCTGAGAACATCAATTCACCACAACCGTGGCGCGCCAGATCGTATTCGAAAGTCCATCGATCCGACACGCAAACGATGGTCTTTCCGCCGGCTGCGCGGTCAACTTTCGCTTTCACCAATGCCGCCAGCTCTTCCGCTGTGTAATCAGCGTCGAACCGTTTACTGCCGTTCTTTGGCTTGTCGATATAGTAGTTCGCCGCGTCAGGCACGACATCGCGATCGGTCAAGCAAGCAACCGGGATTGGGATGACCTCGTCTTCCTTGGCACGCTGAAGGATACGGGCGTAGTGATATAGGCCAACGCTGCCAACGTTCACCACCGCCAATCCATATTTGGAGAACGACATGCCACAGGCCTTCGCCAGCGCAGGAATCAGCAGGGCCTCGGCCGGGCCCTCGACAATAGCAACGCCCCTTGCGAAGAACAGGTTCGACTTAGTTGCGTCCAAAAATCGACGCAAAAAATCGTAGTCATTTTTCTTCAACTTTGTCATCTCGTGCGTAAGGCTATACAGTTGCGCGCGGTGCACGAGAGTCATCGAGGCGATGTCGGCCCCCGCTGCCAGCGAGGGACTATGTGTGGTCATCACCACTTGGACCGGACGCTTGCCCTCTGGCGGTTTGTTCGCGCTCTGTTCGAGCAGTTCCTGAACTCGCTCCTGCAACTGGGGGTGAAGATGAGCCTCGGGCTCCTCGATAAGAAGTAGCGCGAGTTCTTCCCCATCGCGAAGAAGAACCAACTCGGTCGCCATAAAAAGCGCGTTGTTATAGCCGAGGCCGCGTGCGCAGCGCTCTTCAGCATTTATGCCGTCGGATGGCAGCAAACCGAGCTCGAACTTCTCAAGGATCGGCTGAAGTCCTAGGTCGGGCGTAATTTGGATGCGCGACTCAAGCATGTCGCCCGCGAATGCGAACTTACCGAGGTAGTTATTGTTAATGTCGTCCTGGACGCCTTTGATGACCGGATGTTTCCCCAAGTAGTGCTGAGTGAAGGCCATTAGACCGACAAGATTCTCAGGAATTTTGGCCGAGTTTTCAGCGTCGAAGTCGTTTTTCTCCTGACCATCAATGCTTTTGTGCGCACCCAGAATTTGCGACAAACGAGATTGCCGTGCAGGTCGCAGATCTGCCTCAGCGTCACGAAGTGGGCGTAGATAGGTGGCTCGCACGAGCTCCCGAACAGCGCTGCCAATTTCGGGACCTATCCCGTCACGGCAGGTTCTTGTGACGACGTCGACGCGGCCGCGCTTATTTTCTTTCGGCGATATCCAACGCGCATGCAGATGCAACACCAGACTGCGACTTCCGTCCGCTTCGTAGGTGAGCCACTCGAGCACAGCGGCTTCTTGGTCGGGGTTCATGTCCACCAAAGTGGCCTCGATGAACAGGGACGTGGCCCGCGTATTGCCGTGAATGTGAAAATCCTGTTCGAATAGCCGAACAAATTCATAGCTCGTGGTCCACAAAATGTGGCGAATTGCATCGACAACAGCAGTTTTGCCAGCATCGTTCTCACCGACGAGGATGTTCAGACCTGGCGAGAGGGTCCAGTCCAACTTTGGTGAAATCTTGCCATCGCCAAAAGCTCGGAAGTTCTGTGCTCGGATTCGCTTTAGGTGCATCTTTCTCTTGTGCCTTAATTGAGCTCAGTCTCCAGCTAGGCAAAACCCTTACTCTGTTTTGTAGGGTGGCAGTGCTGCGCACATCTCAGTGCTTTATATGAGTCTGCCTTAGAGGATATGGATTCTCTTCGTCATGCTGCTTGGTGTCGTGTCAGAAGCAGGTGTAGGCGAAAAACAGGATTGGGTGTCATGCAAACGAAGTGCATGCGCCAACTATCGATAACTACATATTATCGATACTCATTTAAAGTCAATCGCTCTGCCCCACAGTCAGTCATCCATGAATTCAATCACCGCCGGCTCGTCACCGATAGCGTGAACACGTTCTACGGCAACGACACGCTCGACGGCAAACCGACTCAACTGCGCTTTTTGTAAACCATGGCGGCGCTCGATGTGCCGCGCTGGGACCACGCGTCTTCTGCCGCAAGCTGCGGCACTAGTGAGGGGCCTCGCAGACTTTCTTGTGGCCTTCGGCTTTGGAGCCGGCGTAGGCGAGGCATGCCTTGACCTCGTCGGCTGAGGTGCCCAGCGCCTGCGCAGCGTGCGTGGCAAAACCATCAATATTGCTGCGTGCGTTGGCCACATCAGCTTCCTTGAAGCAGCGTTTCTGGTATTTTTTGTCGAGGCCCAATGCCGTCTTGTAGCTGCTCGTGCCGCAGATTGGGGTGAAGGTCGCCTCGCGCTGCCTGGCCAACTGGTCAACCGCGCCGCACAGGCCCGCCGTCTGCGGGTAGGCCACCTTCCGGTAACCGAGCCCGGTCTTGCCCAACCGGGCAGCGCCGCCGGTGTAAGGGCCGACGATGACCGCGTGTGCATCGTAGTCGGTGGTGGAGCCCACATTGACGCCATCAATGTAGCCTTTGGTTTTGGAAAGGGTTCGGCCGACGCTGAAGCGTTCGATCTTGACGTCGCAGGTGTGGGTGTGGCCCGAAAGCCAGACGTTGTCGCCTTTGGACAGGAGGTCGCCCAAAGCGTCACGCACCAGGCTGCCGCTCATGCCGAAAGGCACCAGTGCATTGAGGTTGGTGGGCCGGTAGTGGCTGGCCATCAAGCGGAAATCTGGATTCGCGCTGGCAGCCTGCACAAAGTCGTCAATCTGGGAGCCCTTGCTGTTCTTCTCATAAGACACCGAACCCTTGGCGCCCCAGCCACCGAGAATTTCGCATCCCGTGGCGTCGGCGGACACCGTCGGCTTGAACCAGACATCGCGGTAGTCGGACGTGTCCAGAAGAAACAGTTCGACCAGGCTTGCTGAACCGGCCTTGCTCACCAGCCGGGCCGTCTGGCGGTAGGTGTAGTGCGTGTTGTCGTCGTCACCGCACTCGCTGGCGGCGAAGCGGGAGGCCGACTTGGTCAGCGCTTCCTTGTAATCAAAAAACTTGTCCAGGGATTCATTGCCTGCGTTGTGCGCGCTGATGCGCGCCAGCACCTGCAGCTTGGTTTCTGCGGGGTTGGAGATGCCGTCGCCGCTGCACAGTTTCGCGCGGATGCTGGACTTCACCTGGTTTCCGGTGCCCATGTAGTCGTGGTTGCCGATGACGTAATAGGAGGGAATGCCGCTGCGCTTTCTTGCGGTGTCGAGGATGGCAAACACCTTGTCGAGTTCATCCTTGCAACCGCTGTTGGCCCCGTCGCCGAGATAAAGAATGACATCGACCTTTTCCTGTTCGAGGCTTTTCAGGAAGCGGTCCAGCATCAGGCCGGACAGGTATTCCACCGCTGGCGGACGAATGGCAACGCTTGCCAGCCTGTCTGCGTATTTCCTGCGCATGCCGTAATCCCACGCGCCCTGAACGGTGGTGATCTGCGAGTCAGCCAGCACGCCAATGGTCAGCGGGAAAACCGGTCTGGATGCGGAAGTGGCTGGCGCCGGCTGGGCCCCGGCATGCATGGCTGCCCCATCGCGGCCAGAAGGAGTGCGGCGGCGCAAAACATTGTTTTCATGGGGTCCTCCAGAGTCAGCCGCCTTGTGGGGCCAGCAAGAATTCTAGGATTGGGGGCGCTGGGGGGAATCCCATATTCGCGGGAGGCCGCGGCACCCGCAAATCCCCACTCGCCCTGCACGACGGGCGCAAAATTCTGCGGCTGTCAGAGTTGACCTACGGATAACAGCCTCCTGGGCTGGCATGCATGCGCCATGCCGGCCGAAACAATGAAGGTTCAGGATGCAAATTCCGATTTCAGATTTGAAATTTCAATTTGCAGGAATTTCAGGCGTTTTCAGGAGTTCTAGATATGTCCAACGCGAAACAATTACTGATCGATCTCGAGACGAAGTTTTGGCAAGCTTTGGTGGATGAAGATGCAGACACCGCGACAGGCTTGCTGAGTGAACCAGCATTGATGGTGAGCGGACACGGCGCCATGCAGTTCGACCACGCGGCCTACCGCAAAATGGCCGAACAGGGCTCCATGGTCGTCACAGGCTTCGCCTTCGACAAGATGCAGGTCGTCTTTCCAAACGACAGCACGGCGGTGCTGACCTATCACGTGAAGCAGCAAGTGGCGCCGCGCGGCAAAAAGCACGAAGGAGTCTGGCAGGACATGAACGACAGCTCGACCTGGGTCAAGGCAGGTACCGGC
>CAMLDT010000111.1 GCA_946479075.1 uncultured Polaromonas sp. | reverse complement strand
GAGATCACAGGAAGTGACTGGAGTTCAGACGTGTGCTCTTCCGATCTTCAAGGATTTTTATGGCTCCATCCAAATTATGCGCTTTGGGAAATGGCCGGCATGCCTCAAAGTGGCGTTGTCCACCCCATGTTTTCTCCGTTCCAAGAAAGTCTTGCCATGAAAAAAGCAGTTGCTGCAGGTTTTGCGCTGTGCCTCACGGGTTTGCTGTTTGCCTTGCCTGCGGCAGCGCAAACCTACCCGTCCAAACCGGTCCGCCTGATCACCCCGTTTCCTCCGGGCGGCGGCACCGACGTGGTAGCACGCATCGTCGGCGAAAAACTCGCCGAGCTGCTGGGCCAGCCGGTGGTGATCGACAACAAGGCCGGCGCCGGCGGCAGCCTGGGCACCGAGCTGGCGGCGCGCGCCGCGCCCGATGGCTACACGCTGGTGCTGGGCAGCACCGCCACCCATGCGGTCAATCCCAGCCTCTACAGCAAGGTCGGTTACGACCCGGTCGCCGACTTTGTGGCCGTCGCGCCGGTGGCCACCACGCCGCTGCTGCTGATGGTCAATCCGCAGGTGCCGGCCAACAGTGTGGCCGAGCTGATCACGCTGGCCAAGGCGCGCGCTGCCACCGCGCCGCTGACCTTTGCCTCGGCCGGCGCCGGCTCGGCGCAGCATCTGGGCGGCGAGCTGTTCAAGGTCATGACCGGCACCAGCATCACGCACATCGCCTACAAGGGCGCCGGCCCGGCCATGTCCGACCTGCTGGGCGGCCATGTGGCCATGGCTTTCGACACCATGCCTTCGGCGTTGCCGCAGGTGCGTTCCGGCAAGCTGCGCGGCCTGGGCATCAGCAGCCTCAAGCGCCACCCGGCGCTGCCCGATGTGCCAGCCATTGCCGAAACCGTGCCCGGTTATGAATACGTGAGTTGGTACGGCGTCTTTGCCCCCAAGGGCACGCCGCCGGCCATCGTGGACCGCCTGAACGCCGACATCAAACGCGTGCTGGCCTCCAAAGACGTGCAGGACAAATTCAAGACCGCGGGCATTGACCCGGAATGGTCGAGCAGCGCCGATTTCACAGCCCTGGTGACGCGCGAGGTGCCGAAGTGGCGCAAGGTGATCCAACAGGCAGGAGCCAAGGTTGACTGAAACCGCACAAGCCACCCAAGCCGGCGGCGTGGACCTCATTGCCTTCGAGAACCTGGACCGCCTGCTCAATGTCGAGATGCGCAGCAGCAGCCTGCCGCGCGGCGCCAAGTGGCCCATGTACCTGATGGCGCGCGAACGTGCGGGCATGCCGCTGGTGTATGCGGCGGCGCGGGAGTTTGACCGCGCCCCGGCCCGGGTGCTGCTGGTCAGCGGCGCCGCCGTGCCCGACTACATGCCGGTCGGCGAGAACGACGGTCCCATCGGCACCGTGGTGCTCACGCGCGCCCTCGTGGCCATGGGCCACAGCGTGTCCGTCCTGACCGACCCGGTCGCCGCCGAGCCGTTTCGCGGCCTGCTGCGCGCGGTGCAGACCGAGGCCGAGGTGCTGGAGATTGGCCTGGGCGACCTGGCGATGCAGGAGCGCCTGGCTGCAGAGAACGACGTGTTCTGCGCGATCGAGCGCCTGGGCGGCAACCGCCACGGCATCATCTACGGCGCCACCGGTGTCTCGCGTGCGCCATTCCGCGCCAACCTGGATCACTTGTTCAACACCGCGCGGGCCAAGGGCAAACGCACGCTCGGCATCGGCGACGGCGGCAATGAAATCGGCTTCGGCAACCTGCATCCGCAACTTGCGCAAGCGCTGCCCAACTACACCTTCAGCCACATCACGCCCTGCGGCGGCGGGGTGTATTCGGTGGTCGAGACCGACGTGCTGCTGGTGGCCAACAGCTCCAACATGGGCGCCAATGCGGTGACGGCCGGGCTGGCCCTGCTGCGTCGCGACCTCTCGCTGTGCCACACCGCCGAGCAGGAACTGGCACTGGCCCACGTGGGCGTGGGCCTGGGCCTGATCGACGGCGGCAACGGCCAGTTGCGGCCCTGGTGTGACGGCATCCCGCCGGCGGCCAATGCTGCGGTGGTCGAGGTGTTGCGCACCATCGTCTCGCAGGCGCTGCTGCCCGAGGAAACGCGCAAATTCTGAGACGGGTGCCGCCCGGCAGGCACCTTCTCCGCAAGAAAAACAAACAACAGACAACACAGGCCAATGACACCCCATCCCAACAACATCGCCAACATCGCCCGCCTGAACACCCTGATGGACGAAGCCGGCCTGGACGCCGTGGTGCTGCGCTCCGGCCAGAACTTCACCTACCTCTCGGGCGTTGTCTATCCCGGCACGCTGGCCCGCCACATGGACCTGGCCGACTCCATGCGCGCCGTCATCCTGCTGTGGCCGCGCCACGGGCAGCCGGTGATCATTGCCAACAAGACGGCCGCCGGCCTGGCCCAGCGCGACGCCTGGGTCGAACGCGTGGAGCTGTACGAGGGTTATGTCGAGTCACCCTACAGCAAACTCGCCGCGCTGATGCGTGAAGCTGGCCTGGACAAGGCGCGTGTCGGCTTCGAGCAGGACTACGTCAGCGCCCGCGACTGGGGTCTGGTGCAGGGCGAGCTCAAGCAGTTGCAGATGGTGGACTGCACGGCGTTGATGGACCGCGTGCGCTGGGTCAAGACGCCCGGCGAGGTCGAGAAGATCCGCAGGGCCGCTGACCTGCTCGACGATGTTTACCTCGAAGTGTTCCAGCGCATCCGCCCCGGCGACACCGAACGCAAGGTGCACGCCGACATGATCGCCACCTGTTTGTCCAAAGGCTTCGAGTGGGCGCACGGCATCCTGAACACCGACAAGAACACCATCGCCTACGCCGGCGAAAGCGACACCGTGATTTCACCCGGCGATGTGATCCGCACCGACTATGTGGCCTACCTCGGCGGCTACGCTGGCCACCAGTCGCGCAACGTCATCATTGGCGAGCCGACGCCGCTGCAGCGCGAGGAATACCGCATCAACCTGGAGATTTACCGCGCCACCATTGATCGCTGCCGCGCCGGCGCCGTGGTTCACGACCTCTACCAGTTTGTGATGGATGCTTTTGCGCAGAACCAGTGGGCCTACAAGTCGCTGCTGGTCGGCCACGGCGTCGGCGCCTGGTGGCACCAGCAGGAACCCATCCTGCGCCGCGGCTCACCGATTGTTCTGGAAGAAGGCATGGTGCTGGCGCTGGAACCGCACAAGGATTACTGGCATGTGCAGGACATGGTGCTGGTGCAGCAGGGCGCGCCGCTCCTGCTGTCGCCGAAGTTCAACACCGACCAGCCCTTCATCGTGCAGGTATAAGTAGCCGTCCCCGAACCTTTTTCAAACCCATGACTTCAGCTTCACCTGCTGCAGGCGCCGCCGCGCCGCGCATCGCCATCCTCGGCCTGGGTGCCATCGGCCGCAACCTGCTGGCCAGCATCCAGTCCTCCCTCGTGCCAAAGGCGCCACTGGCCGCGCTGGTGCGGCCCAGCTCCGTGGCTGCCTCTGAACACCCAGCGGGTGTGGAGACCTTCACCGACATCGATGCGCTGCTGCGCTGGAAGCCCGACCTGGCCATCGAATGCGCGGGGCACGAGGTTGTGCGCTCCGTCGTGCCGGCGCTGCTGCAAGCCGGTGTGGACGTGATCATCGTGTCGATAGGCGCGCTTGGCGACGCAGCGCTGCGCGACTCACTGGCCGCCGCAGCCAGCGCCGGCCGCGCGCGCTTGATGACCGTGTCCGGCGCCATCGGCGGGCTGGACGCGCTGGATGCTGCACGCGGTGCCGGCATCCGCTCGGTCAGCTACACCGGCCGCAAACCGCCGCAGGCCTGGCGCGGCACACCGGCCGAACAGGCCTGCGACCTGTCGGCCATCACCGAAGCCACGCTGGTGTTTGAAGGCACGGCCGCCGACTCGGCGCGCCTCTACCCCAAAAACGCCAACGTCACGGCCGCTGTCGCGCTGGCCGGTGTGGGCTTCGAGAAAACCGCGGTGCGCATGATGGCCGATCCCGGGGTCACGAAAAACGTGCACGAGCTGGAAGTCGAAGGCGACTTTGGCCGCTTCGTCATCCGCCTTGAAAACAGTGCGCTGCCGACCAATGCCAGAACGTCCTGGCTGGCTGCGCTCAGCATCGAGGCCGAGCTGCGCAAATACCTGGCGCTGCCACGCCGCTAGCCGCGCGCCCGGCTGCTGTCTGTCCCCAGTTTTAAGGACGAAGGCCCGCCGGCTTGCGGCTAAAGTGGCCCATGCCACTGATCACCGTCACCAACGTTACCGGCCCGACCCACGCGCTCGAGGCCAGGGTGCCGCCTGCGGCCTCCGCCACGCTGTTCCGCAACTTTATCCGCTGGAACATCGTCAATCCGGTCGACGGCTACATCGTCCAGCACATCCAGCGCAATGAAAAGTTCTGGGTGCAGCGGCATTTCCCGGTGCACCAGACCTTTCAGGCGATATCGGTGGACGAGTACTGGGAATGCTGGCGCGTTACCGTGAACGCCGGCGTCACGACGATTGCGCCCATCCTGAACATGATTCATGACAAGTTCACTGTGGTCCAGGTGATGGATGCGCCAGGGGCCGACGGCGTCGTGGGGCGCTTCCCCGACAAGAGCGGAACGCGCGGGCGCTGGAAGCTGCGCGGCCTGGTGTATTTCTTGGCCGATCCGGGCCTGGTGATTGCCGACTGGCCGGTGGGTGGGGCGCCGAGCGCCGGCGTGCTCAACAGCCGCGTGGCCACGCCGATACAGGGCAACGGCCTGGCGCGCAATCCGCAGGGCCGGCTCGGCAATGTGCTGCTGCGGCGCGAATTTGCCGGCGACTGGGACTGGTCGCGCGAAGCCGCGCGTACCCCGGCGCCGGCGATCGACGGCGCGGGTGCGCCGCCCGTGGTGACCTATTTGCCGCCGGTGGTGCGCACGCGGAATTTTCCGCGCTTCGCCGGTTTTCGAAGCCGCAACATCCGCACCGCCGACGAAGCGCCGGGAGGGTGGCTGCCGATCACACGCCGCCCTGTGCACGGCTAGCCGGTCGAACAAGCGGCAGCTGCTACTGATTTAATAGCTGCTCGCGCTTGCTGGACGGGGGCTGGAGGCCGATTCTCCTTAAATTTTCCGCTGCAGGCGCTGCGCCATGACGGGCCGTCAGTCAGCCACAAATCCGCTGGCCTTGATCACGCGGGCCCAGCGCACCGATTCGGCTTCCATGTTTTTCAGGAAACGGTCCCCACAGATGTTGGGCGTGAGCGTCAGCCCGGCCGTGACCATGCGCGCCTGCGCTTCCTGGGAGGCGGCGAACTGCTGGTGTGCCTCGGTCAGGCGCTGGACGATGGGCGCCGGCAGGCCCTTGGGTCCCGACAGGCCGAACCAGACCGTGGTGGCGAGTTGCGGCAGGCCGATCTCGGCCACCGTTGGCACGTCCGGCAACTGCGGCGAGCGCTGCGTGCCGGTCGTTGCGTAGGCGACCAGTTTGCCGGCCTTGATGTGCGGGCTGGCGGTCGCGATCTGCACAAAGCCGAGCGGCGCCACGCCGCCAATCATGTCGGTGATCTGTTGCGGGCTGCTTTTGTAGGGGATGTGGGTCATCTCCACCTTCAGCGCCTCGGCCAGCTGGTAGCCGAGGAAGTGCGCGGGTGAGCCAGGCGAGTAGGAAGAGTAGGTCGGCGGATTTTTCTCGGCCTTGATCCACTGCGACAGCTGCGCATAGTTTTTGGGCCCGAGCTGCGGGTTGGCCGCCAGCACCAGCGCCGCTTCCACGCCCTGGCAGATCTGCGTGAAGTCCGATCCCTGGTAACGCGCTTTCGGGTTGGCGCTCGGCGTGATGGTCATCATGCCAGCGGTGTTCACCAAGAGGGTGTAGCCATCGGCCGGCGCGCGCTGGATTTGCTGCGCGGCGATCATGCCGCCGACAGCGGGCACGTTTTCAATCACCACCGGCTGGCCCAGCGTCTTGCTCAGGTAATCGCCCAGCGCGCGTGCGTAAACGTCAGGCGGGCCACCCGCGGTCGAAGGCGCCAGCAGCTTGATGGTTTTTTCGGGCCAGTTCTGGGCGTGCGCTGCGCTCAGGCAGAGGGACAGCAGGCCCAGCAGGGCCACCCGGGTGACAGGCCGGGTGAAGGGGCGGGTGGTGGCGGACGTCATTGGGGAGGTGTAGGTTTTCATGTCTCGTTCTCTCTTTCTAAGGTAAATGGACTCAGCGCTGCGGCATGTCAGCGTGGGAATATCCGAGGCTGACGGCAGCGTCCTCGGGGATGGCGGGCACGGTGGCGTTCCAGTCCAGCCAGGCCTGGCGCAGGGTGTTGAAACGCTCCGGGTGGCGCTTGGCCAGGTTGGCGCGTTCGCGTTCGTCGGCGCTCAGGTCGAACAGGTATTCGTGGTCATCGACCTTCAGGTATTTCCAGTGGCCCTGGCGCAGCGCGCGCTGATGGCGGTGGTTCATGCGCCAGTACAGCGGGCGTTCGAAGGTCTGCGCGGGCGCGCGCAGCACCGGCGCCAGCGACACGCCGTCCAGCGGAAAGTCGGCGTGCGCCTGGCCGCCACCGAGTTCGAGCATCGTGGCCGACCAGTCCATGGTCATGCAGGTCTGCTGGCTCACGCCGGCGGCGGCGATGCCCGCCGGCCAGTGCGCGATGAAAGGCACACGAATGCCGCCCTCGGTCAAATCCATCTTGCCGCCCACCAGCGGCCAGTTGTCGGAGAAGCGCTCGCCGCCGTTGTCGCTGGTGAAAACAATCAGCGTGTCGTCCAGCAGGCCCTGCTGACGGAGGGCCTCGACGAGGCGGCCTATGCCTTCGTCCATGTGGTGAATCATGCGGCGGTAGGTTTGCACGTTGCCGCCGTCCAGATGGAACAGGTTGGACACCGTCGGCGCCAGCGCCGCGTCATCGCGGGTTTCCCAGGGCCAGTGCGGCGCGGTGTAGTGCAGGCTCAAAAAGAAGGGCTTGCCGTCCCTGGCGGCCGGGGCCATGCTTTCGACATGGCTGACCGCGCGCTGCGACAGCAGGTCGGTGAGGTAGCCGGTTTCATGGTGTTCCTCTTCACCGATGTAGAGGTCGTGGTCGCCCTTGCCCGAGCAATGCGTGAAGTAGTCCACGCCGCCGGCCATGATGCCGTAGAAGTCGTCATACCCCGAGCGCAGCGGCCCGAAGGCCGGCGGATAACCCAGGTGCCACTTGCCGATCAGCCCGGTCGAGTACCCGGCCTCGCGCAGCAGCGAGGGCAGGGTGGGGATCTCGGGGTGCAGGCCCAGCGTGGTGCTGCCCTTGCTTTTGCTGTTGATGGGTTCTTCCATGCCGCCGCGCACGCGGTACTGGTAACGCATGGTCATCAGTGCAAAGCGGGTTGGCGAACACACCGGCGAGTTGGAATAGGCCTGGGTGAAGCGCAGGCCACCCGCGGCCAGCGCGTCGATGTGCGGCGACACCGGGCCGTAACTTTCGGCGCGGCCGCCGTAACAGCCGAGGTCGGCATAACCGAGGTCGTCGGCGACGATGAAGATGATGTTGGGGCGTTTGTTCGGTGATTTCACAGTTCCCCCAGCATAAAAAACCCGCGGTCATTTGTAAAATCAATGCTTTTACATTTGAACTAAAAAATTTCTATGGACCCGCGTCACCTGATCCAGCTTGCGACCATTCTGGAAAAGGGCTCCATCACCCAGGCCAGCCAGCACCTGCACCTGACCCAGCCCACGCTGACGCACAACATGCAGACGCTGGAGATGCAGGCCGGGGGCAAGCTGTTTGAGCGCAGCCGGCTGGGCGTGCGCAGCACCGCGCTGGGCGACATGCTGGCACGCGAGGGGCGGGCCATCGCCCGGCGCCTGAAAGACGCCACCGAGGTCAGCGCGCGGCATCGCGGTGGCTTGCGCCGCACTGTGCGCATCGGCGTGGGACCGCTGATCGGCGCGGCGTTTCTGCCCGGCGTGGTCGAAGAACTGCTGCAGCAGCAACCCGACCTGCACGTGACGGTGCAAAGCGACCGGCCACACCTGCTGGTCGAGCAGCTGATCGACGGCCACCACGACATCGTCATTGCGCCTTCGTGGCTGGACCGCCCGCCGCCCGGCGTCGAACGTTTTTTGCTGGTGGAAGACGACCTCGGCGTGTTTTGCGGCGCCAGCCACCCGCTGGCCGCCAGCGGCGTGCTGTCGGCCGGCAGCAGCGAAGGCCAGCGCTGGATCAGCCTGGGCACGGCATCGCCGTTTGAGCAGCATGTGCGCGAGATGCTCGAAGAGGCCCGTGTGGTCACGCCGCGCAGCGAGATCACCGTGCTGGGTGAAGCCATGCTGCTGCTGCGCCTGGTGGCGCAGGGGCGTCATCTGTCGGTGCTGCCGCGGTTTCCGGTGCGGCTGCTGCAGCCCTACTTCCCCATCGCCGAGCTGGCCCTGGGCACGCGCCCGCAAAGCCGCAACATCCACCTCTGGTGCCGCGCAACCCTGCTGGAAGACGCCACCTTTGTCGCCATCAAGGACAGCATTCTTGCGCAGGCAGCGCGTACGGTCGAAGCGCTGCGCATCGGCTAGCGCATCGGCCGAAGAGGCCCTGGCCGAAAGCAGGGCCCTGTGTGTGGCTTTTGCTCCGTATTTAATAGCTGTCAGCGCATAACAGTCATGGGCTGGGAACCTTTTACAGCGCCTCAGAAAGCTGGTCAGCGAGAATAGTATTCAATAGTAAATTGGGTACCAAACAGGCCGAACGCGCTGTTCGGGTACTGCTGACGCCGGCCATAACAAATTGCCCACCAAAGGCATAAATCGTCGGGCGTGATGAACGTGAATTCGCCGAGATTGGGATCAAAGTAAGCCGGAAATTGCGAGGTTTCCAGGGCGATGTCGTGGCTGCCATTCGCGGTTCTGATGCAGATTCTTGCGCCCCAACCCTGGTTACAGACGTGCCTGAAGGTGTGCTGCATCGTCACAGCGTCGTCGCCCGTGACGGACACGTCTTCCAGAGCGTCGGCCGACACGAACTTGGGAGAAGAGTTTTCGCTGATCTTCAGCGGTTTGTCGCCGCGCCTTCGTTCTGTGATGTAGTCGCGATGTTTGTTGTTGCCGACAAACTCAGCCTGCAAGGCCGCGCTTTTGGACAGGCCGACCGCGGTTTGCACGTAGGGTCCATCTGGCCCCTGCTGCGAAAACCGTTTGCCGGACCAGAAGACTTTATCGACATAACGGCTACGCAGCCACCAAGCCACAAATCCGGCGCAGTTGCCCGGCGGTGGCTGTATGAACTCTATGCAACTCGCACCCAGCGTTTGCGCATCGGCTTTGGCTAACTGATTGGTCAAAGACGGCCTCTGCTTCCCGTTTGCCTGATCGGAAACCAATGTTAGCCCAAGGCGCTGAAGGTCTGCGCCCTCTGCGGAGGGCGGTTTTGTCTGCGTATCGGAAGGCCTTGTGGCCGGATGACGCTGCCCACGCGCCGACTTCTTCAGTCAGTTCCCGCGGTTGAAAGTCTTCATCCAGTTCGTTTCCCAAGACGTGCCACCGCAAGCCGGTGGCGCGCGGCTGAGCCTGCAGTTGCTAGCGAATTGATAGCTGACTGCGCTTGCTGGACGGGGGCTGGAGGCCGTTTTGGCTTATAGAAAACTCTATTGAAGCAGGCGCTGCACTTCTTCAAACACCGCCTCAAAAGCCGGTGTGCCCGGCGTCACCAGATCAAAGTGACCGGCACCTGTGACGTCGCGCAGGCGCACGCGCGCGGCGGCCTCGGCGGGCAGCGCCTGGCGGTAGTCACGCGCAGCGCGCAGCGGCACGATGCCGTCGTCCGTGGCACTGACCATCACCACCGACCGGACTCTGTCGGGCAAGCCGAGGCGGGCCGGCGACACATCGGCATACGGGTCGCTGCCGCTGCCCATCAACCGCTCCAGAATGCCGCGCCCGCAACTGCCAGGCAGGCGCGGCGCAAATGCCGCCAGGTCGCCCACCCCCGCGATGCTGACCACGCCGCGAACGGGCAGCGATTCGCCTGCCTGGCGCAGCGGGCTGCCCGCCGGCAAGCGTGTGCGTGACGCCGCCCACAGCGCCAGGTGCCCGCCCGCCGAATGACCAGCCAGCACACTGCGCCGCATGTCGATGCCGAGCCCAGGCGCTTCGCTGCGCAGCCGGTCCACCGCCGTGGCGACATCCAGGTACAGGTTCGGGTAGCCGCCACCGGCCTCGTTGGCGCGCCGGTAGCCAATGCTCCACACGGCCACCCCGCGCCGGGCCCAGTCGGCCGCCAGCGCCCGCAGCTGCTCACGCCCCGCGCCGGGAAAGTCCGACCAGCAACCGCCATGGATCAGGATGGCCACCGGGTGCGGACCTTTGCCCTCGGGCAAGAACACGTCAATGCCCTGGCTTTGCGCCGCGCCGTAGCTGATTTGCTGCGTGGGCGCGGGCTGGGGCAGGGCGAGGAAGTCCTTGAGATCGACGGCACGGGCGCCTTGCATCAGCCCCGCCAGCGTGAAGACGACGGTGGCGACAAGCCGCAAAGCGCGCAGTGAGCGCCTCAGGGCTGCACTCAATGCTTCGCCGCTGTTTTGGCGGCGGGTGTCTCGGTATGGAGCACGCACTTCCAGCCGGTACCGTGCATGCAATGCCAGCGCGCACCCTGCGAAGTCGTGTGCCCGGTCGAAGCGTCGGTGCACGACTCCGAAGGCATCAACGTGCAGGTCTACAACCGCTGTGTCGGCACGCGGTTCTGCTCGAACAACTGTCCGTACAAGGTCCGGCGCTTCAACTTCCTGCAATACACCGACGAGCACGCGGAGAGCCTCAAGGGCCAGCGGAACCCGGAGGTGACCGTGCGCATGCGCGGCGTGATGGAAAAGTGCAATTACTGCCTGCAGCGGATCGCCAACGGGCGCATCGAGGCGGACAAGGAGAACCGCCGCATTCGGGACGGCGAAGTGGTCACCGCCTGCCAGGCGGTCTGTCCGACGAGGGCGATCACCTTCGGTGACCTCAACGATCCGACAAGCGAGGTCATTGCGCGGAAGGCGTCGCCACTCAATTACGCGCTGCTCGGCGAACTGAACACGGAACCGCGCACGACGTACCTCGCGAAGCTGCGCAATCCAAACCCGGAATTGAAGGACGGCTGACGGTGCCTGCTGCAGCCGCCGCGGCGGGGAACGGCGACGAGTCGCGGCTCGAGGTCCTGAAGGGCGCGTATTCGTACGCGAGCATTTCCGACAAGATCAGCGATATCGTCCTCACGCGGCCGACGCACTGGGGATGGTATGCCGGCTTCGCGCTCTGCACTGCATTGACGCTGCTGTTCCTCATCGCGATCGCCTATCTCTTCTACAAGGGTGTCGGCATCTGGGGAGTCGATATCCCGGTCGCCTGGGCGTTCGCGATCACCAACTTCGTCTGGTGGGTCGGCATCGGTCATGCCGGCACGTTCATTTCCGCGTTCCTGCTCCTGCTGCGGCAGAAATGGCGGACGTCGATCAACCGCTTCGCCGAGGCGATGACGATCTTCGCCGTCGCGATGGCGGGCGTGATGCCGATCCTGCATCTCGGCCGGCCGTGGTTCTTCTATTGGCTCATTCCGTACCCCGACATCATGAATGTGTGGCCGCAATGGCGGAGCCCGCTCGTATGGG
>CAMLDT010000110.1 GCA_946479075.1 uncultured Polaromonas sp. | reverse complement strand
GCATCCAGCAGGTTGAAGCTGTGCGCGGCCTTGAGCACCTGCTCGTAGGCCGGCAGTGCGAGCTGGACTTCGATCAGGTGTTTGGCCTGCTTTTCATGCGCGCTGAAGGCGGTAAACAGGAAGTCGGCATCGCTGTGTTCGAAGTTGTAGGCCGACTGCTCTTTTTCGTTCTGCAGATAGACGTCGCCGTAGCTCATGCTGTCGGTCCATTTCAGGTTGTAGACGTTGTCCACGCCCTGCAGATACATGGCCAGGCGCTCCAGGCCGTAAGTGATCTCGCCGGTGATCGGTTTGCAGTCGATGCCGCCAACCTGCTGGAAATAGGTGAACTGCGTGACCTCCATGCCGTTGAGCCAGACCTCCCAGCCCAGGCCCCAGGCGCCCAGCGTGGGGTTCTCCCAGTCGTCCTCGACAAAACGAATGTCGTTCTTTTTCAAATCGAAGCCCAGCGCTTCCAGCGAGCCGAGGTACAGCTCCAGGATGTTGGCGGGCGCTGGCTTGAGCACCACCTGGTACTGGTAGTAATGCTGCAAGCGGTTCGGGTTCTCGCCGTAGCGGCCGTCCTTGGGACGGCGGCTGGGCTGCACATAGGCGGCCTTCCACGGCTCCGGGCCGAGCGCTCTCAAAAAAGTAGCGGTGTGTGATGTGCCGGCGCCGACTTCCATGTCATAAGGCTGCAAAAGCGCGCAGCCCTGGGCGTCCCAGTAGGACTGCAACTTCAAGATGATTTGCTGAAAGGTCAACATAGATAGGTGTGCCGCGACGCCGGGTCGCGGATAAGGGACCGCACGGGCCGAACCCGCGAAAACCCTTGATTTTACGGAGCTTTTTCCGGTTTACCCTCGGACACAAAGAAAGTGCCATGACAACACAACAACTGATCCTCACGCTGGTCCTGGCGACCATGGTTTTTTCGGTCGCGCTTGAGCTGCGAATTGACGACTTCAAGCGTGTCGCACAAACACCGCGGGCGGTGATCTGCGGTCTGATCCCCCAGTTCATCCTGCTGCCGGTCGGCACCTGGGCGGCCACCCTGCTGCTGGACCTGCCGCCCAATGTCGAGGCCGCGATGATCCTGGTCGCGGCCTGCCCCGGCGGCAGCCTCAGCAATGTGATCACCCACCTGGGGCGCGGCAACACCGCGCTGTCGGTCAGCGTGTCGGCCGTGGCCAGTGTGATTGCGCTGTTCGCCACGCCTTTCAATTTCAGCTGGATGATCGCCACCAACCCGGCCACGGCGGCCTGGATGCGCGAACTCAGCATCGACCCGTCCGGCATCTGGCTGAGTCTGCTGCTGTTGCTGGCCGTGCCCATGGGCCTGGGCCTGCTGTTTTCACACAAGCTTCCGGCGCTGACAGCGCGCATCCGCAAGCCGCTGGGAAATTTCGCCGTGCTTTGCCTGTTGCTGTTCATCGTGGCCGGCCTGATCAAGGAGCGCCAGCTGCTGACGCTGGGCCTGCTGCCCACGCTGCTGATTGTGGTGGTGCACAACGCCTGCGGGTTGTTTTTCGGCTGGGCCACCAGCATGGCGATGCGGGTCAGCGAGAAAGACCGCAGAGCCGTCATGATCGAAGGCGGCATGCAAAATTCGGGGCTGGCGCTGGGCATCATCGGCGTGCAGTTCGGCAGCGACCTGGGCATGGTCACCGTGGCCAGCCTGTGGGGCATCTGGCACATCGTGAGCGGCCTGGTCATGGTTTATTGGTGGAGGAGACACGATGCTCGATCTTCTGGTTAAGGGCGCGACCGTGGTGGATGGCCGCGGCGGCGAACCTTTTGTCGCCGATGTCGGCGTGCGTGACGGCCGCATCGACGAAGTCGGCGTCATCAGCGAAGCCGCACACGAGACCGTGGATGCCGCCGGCCTGTGGCTGACACCCGGTTTTGTCGACATCCACACCCATTACGACGGCCAGGTGACCTGGGACGCCAATTTCACGCCCAGCATCTACCACGGCGTGACCACACTGGTGATGGGCAACTGCGGCGTCGGCTTCGCGCCGGTACGGCCCGGCCACCAGGACGACCTGATCAAACTCATGGAGGGTGTGGAAGACATTCCCGGCGCGGCGCTGTACGAAGGCATACGCTGGGACTGGGAGAGTTTTCCGCAGTACATGGACGCGCTGGACAAGACCCCGCGCAGCCTGGACTACCTGGTTCAGGTGCCGCACGACCCGCTGCGCATGTATGTGATGGGGGAGCGCGCGGTCGCCAAAGAGGCGGCGACGCCGGACGACATCGCCGCCATGCGCAGGCTGCTGCACGAAGCGTTGCGGGCCGGCGCGGCCGGCTTCAGCACCGGCCGCAGCGACAACCACCGCACGTCGGAGGGCAAGGAGACCCCGGCCGCTGAAGCCACGGCCGCCGAGCTTGTCGGCCTGGCCAGCGCGTTCGATGGTGTTGATCACGGCGTGTTGCAGGTGGTCAGCGACTTCGACCTGTTGCAAGGACCCCAGCGCTTTGACGCCGAGTTCGACCTGGTCGAACAAATGGCGCGCGCCAGTTGCAAACCGCTGTCCATGACCTGGCTGCAGCGCGACCCCGGCGGCGAGCAGTACGAGGCGATACGCGAACGTGTCGACAAGGCGGTGGCGAGCGGCCTGCCGCTGTTTCTGCAGGCCGCCGTGCGTGGCATCGGCGTCATCAACGGGCTGGATGCGAGTTTCCACCCCTTCATGGGCTTTCCCGGCTACAAGGAAATTGCCCACCTGCCGCTGCCCGAACGCGCCGCGGCGCTGCGCGAGCCGGCCCGCAAGGCGCGCATCCTGTCCGAAAAATCAGAGCGCCTGGCCGGTGACGGCACGGCGATTCCGCCGCTGGTGGACATCCTGCTGGCGCGCATTGACATGATCAGCGGCCGCATGTTCCCGCTGGACGAAAAGCTCAACTACGAGCCGAACGTGATGCAGAGTTTTCTGGTGCAGGCCAAACAGCGCGGCATCACACCGCTGGAAGCGCTGTACGACCACCTGGCCGGCGGCGACGGCAGCCACCTGATCTATTTCCCGATCTTCAACTACAACAGCGGCTCGCTGGACGCGGTGCGGCAGATGCTGGCGCACCCGCGTGTGCTCTCCAGCCTCAGCGATGCCGGCGCGCACGTGGGCACGGTGTGCGACGCGAGTTTCACCACCTTCATGCTGACGCACTGGGTGCAGGGGCGGGCTGAGGGCAAGCTGCCGCTGGGGCAGGCGGTGGAAATGCTGACGCGGCGCAACGCGCGTTATCTGGGCCTGACCGACCGCGGCGAGATCGCGCCCGGCCAGCGCGCCGACCTGAACCTGATTAACCCACAGCGCCTGAGCGTGGGCACCCCGGCGCTGGTGCGCGACCTGCCGGCCGGCGGCAAGCGTTTTCTGCAGAAAGCCGAAGGTTATGTCGCCACCTGGGTGGCCGGTGTGGCAGTGCAACGCAACGGTGAGATCACGGCCGGACGTCCGGGGCGCCTGGTGCGCATGAGTCAAGCCTGAGTTGCAAGCCAAATCGGGCGCCAGCCCTTGTCTGGCGGGCGTGACCAGCTCCTGTTTTTATAGCAACTGAGCCCGCCCTACCGGCGCCGGCGTGCCAGCCAGGCGAGCAACACCAGCACGCCAGCCCCACCCCAGAAGGGCCAGAGACCAGAACGCGAGACCCATGACGCATAAGGCGTCAGGCCCTTGCGGCCCTCCACCGTGCCGACCAGCGCGCCGCGCGTGTGGCGCGGCAGTTCGTGCGTCACTTTGCCAGTGTGGTCGATGATGACAGTGGCGCCGGTGTTGGTGGCGCGGATCATGGGGCGCTCGAACTCCAGCGCGCGCATGCGCGAGATCGCCAGGTGCTGGTCGATCGCCACGGTGTTGCCAAACCAGCCGATGTTGCTGACATTGACCAGGATGGTGGGCGCGGTCGCCGCATCGGCAAAAGCCGCCGCCAGTTCCTCGCCAAACAGGTCTTCGTAGCAGATATTGGGTGCCAGCCGCTGTCCTTGCCAGTCGAAGGACGGCTGGCCCAGCGGGCCGCGGCTGAAGTCGCCGAGCGGTATGTTCATGAGATCGATGAACCAGCGAAACCCCGGCGGCACAAATTCGCCGAAAGGCACCAGGTGGTGCTTGTCGAACTGGTAGTTCTGCGCCGCGCCCGCGGCCGGGGCCGGCCTGAGCCCCACAACAGAATTGGCATAACCCGCGCTGTAGCTGCCCAGCGGCAGGCCAATCAGCGCAGCCTGCTGCCCCGAGGCAAAGCGTGACTGCAGCGCAGCCCAATAACCTTCGGGCAATTGCTGCGGGAGCAGCGGCAGTGCCGTCTCGGGGGCCACCACCAGCGCGGTTTTGCTGCCCAGCAATTGCTCGCCGTACCAGCGCAGGGCCGTGGCCATGCCGCTGCCCGGCTGGAATTTTTCGTTCTGCGGGATATTGCCCTGCAGCAGCGTGACCTGCAGGCTGCCAGCGGAGCTGGATGTCTGGCGGCCGGCCAGCACGGCAACACCGACGATGACCAGCGCCGTCAGCGGAAACACCAGCACCTGGCGCCGCGACTGGCCCCAGCCGGCCAGACCTGCCGCCAAAAACGCGGCGAGGAAGGTGATGCCGTGCACGCCAATCCAGCGTGCGTAGTCGTCCAGCCAGCCACTCAAATGCGCATAACCGGCTTCGCCCCACGGAAAGCCGGTGAAAAACTCCACGCGGGCCAGCTCGGCCAGCAGCCAGAGCGCCGCAAACACCAGCGCGCGGCGGGTGCGGCCGAAAGGCGCGACGGCCACAAACACCGCACTGGCCAGCGCGTAGTAGCTGGCCAGAAAAATCGCCAGCCCGATCACTGCCAGCACCGCCAGCGGCGACGCCAGCCCGCCATAGGTGTGCAGGGAAATGAACAGCCACCAGAACGTACCGCACAAGCAGGCGGTGGCAAACAGCCAGCCCAGCATCAGCCCCTGGCGAAAGCTCCTGCAGCGGTCGAGTTGCCAGACCAGGCCTGCCAGCGCCAGCAACTGCAGCCACCACACCGGCTGGCCCTGCAGCAGGCCGGCCGATGCGCCCCAGGCAAAAGGCCAGGCAATGCTGGCGGCGTGCGCACTGCCGGTCAGCACGACCAGCAGCAGCCGAAGCACCGACATGCCTCTTTTCTTTTGCCGCGGGTAACCGATATGTTCCAGCAACGCCGGCAAGGTCGGCAGCGCAGACATCATGCTGTCGATGGTCTGCCTTGCCATGCTGCGCTGTCTTTACGCAGCTGGCGTGCCGGCAGGGGCCGGCGACACCTTGAACCAGCGCACCGCTCCACCCTTGGTATGCAGCACGGTGAAATGCAGGCCGGCCAGGACGTGCACTTCGCCGCGTTTGGGCACATGGCCCATCTCGTGCGCGACCAGGCCGCCTATGGTCTCGAAATCGGCGTCCAGCAGCTTCACACCGAAGGCCTCGCTGACGCGCTCGATGGACGTGTCGCCGCTCACGCGGTAGCTGTGGTCGGTCAGCCCGAAGATGTCGCCGTCGTCCTCGGCGATGTCGAATTCGTCCTCGATTTCGCCGACGATCTGCTCAAGCACATCTTCAATCGTGATCAGGCCGGCGACACGGCCGAACTCGTCGATGACGATGGCCAGGTGGTTGCGGTTGCCGCGGAACTCGCGCAGCAGGTCGTTCAGGCCCTTGCTCTCGGGCACAAACACCGCCGGCCGGAGCAGTGCGCGGATGTTGAGTTCGGGCGCGCGCTGCAGCTTGAGCAAATCCTTGGCCATCAGGATACCAATGATGTTTTCCTTCTCGTTTTCATAAACGGGAAAACGCGAGTGCGCGGTGTCGATCACCAGATGCAGCAACTCGTCAAAAGGCGCGTCGATGTTGACGGCATCCATACGCGGCGCGGCCACCATCACATCGCCGGCCGTCATGTCGGCCATGCGGATCACGCCCTCCAGCATTTCGCGGCTTTGCGCGCCGATGACCTCGTTGTCCTGCGCCTCCACCAGGGTCTCGATCAGCTCGGCTTTGGAGTCGGGCCCGGGATGGATCATCTCGGCGAGCTTTTGCAGAAAGCCGCGTTTGTCTTCGGGCTTGGGCGGTCTACTGGGGGGGGTGTCGGACACGGAGGTGTTCGGTAGTTGGCAAGCTGCCAAGGATAACTTACTTCGATGACTTTACGTCCGCGGTAGGCCTGTGCCGGAGCGGCAGACGAACCGGTAGCCACGCCGGAGGCGCCGGGGGCGAGAGCCACATGCAGTGAGACCGGGCGACCCTGGCGGTCGACCGCCTAGCGCTGCGGCATGTCCTTGACCGAATACCCCAGGCTCACCGTGGCATCTGCCGGGATGGCGGGCATGCCGTCGTTCCAGCGAAGCCAGTCGTCGCGCATCGCCGCCAGCCGGGCCGGTTCGCGGGCAGCCAGGTTGGCGCGCTCACGTTCGTCGGCGGCAATGTTGAAGAGGTAGTCGTTGCCATCCACCCGCAGATATTTCCAGTCGCCGTCGCGCAGCGCGCGCTGCCCGCGGTGGTTCATCCGCCAGTACAGCGGCCGGTGAAAAAGCCGGCCCGGCTGCTGCAGCACCGGCAGCAAGGACACGCCGTCCAGCGGGTAGGCAGGATCGGCCGCGACACCGGCCGCGGCCAGCAAGGTGGCCGACCAGTCCATGCTCATGCAATGCTGAGCGCTGGCGTGGCCTGCGGCAATCTGCGCTGGCCAGTGCGCAATCCACGGGACCCGGATGCCTCCCTCGGTGAGATCCATCTTGCCGCCGACCAGCGGCCAGTTGTCGGAAAACCGCTCGCCGCCGTTGTCACTGGTGAAGACCACCAGCGTGTCGTCGGCCAGCCCATGACTGCGCAGGGCCTCCATCACGCGGCCAATGCCTTCGTCCATGTGATGGATCATGCGGCGATAGCTGTGGATGTTGCCGCCGTGCAAGTGAAACAGGTTGTCCTTGAGGTCCTGCGCCAGCGCCTCGTCGTCACGGGTCTCCCAGGGCCAGTGGGGCGCGGTGTAATGCATGCTCAGGAAAAAAGGCGTGCCGGTGCTGGCGGCAGCGGCCATGCGCTGCACGTAATCCACCGAGTGCTGCGTGATCAGGTCGGTCAGGTAGCCGTCTTCCTTTTTCTCGGCCTCGCCAAACCACAGGTCGTGGCTGCCGCCCGAGCTGCAGTGCGTGAAATAGTCCACGCCGCCGGACATGGGCCCGAAAAATTCTTCATACCCTGAACGCAAGGGCCCGAAAGACGGCGGGTAGCCCAGATGCCACTTGCCCATCAGGGCCGTGCGGTAGCCACTCGCCTTCAGCAGGGAGGGCAGCGTTGGGTGTTCGGGCGGCAGGCCCAGCGTGGTGTTGCCGCGGCTTTTGTTGTTGATCGGCTCTTCCGCCGCGCCGCGCAGCCGGTACTGGTAACGCGCCGTCATGAGGGCAAAGCGGGTGGGCGAACACACCGGGGAGTTGGCATACCCCTGGGTGAACTTCATCCCCTGCGCGGCCAGGCCATCAAGCACCGGGGACACCGGCGCCCGGCCGCCGTAGCAGCCGAGATCGGCATACCCCAGGTCGTCCGCGACGATGAAGACGATGTTGGGGCGTGGCGATGCGGTCAAACTGTGCGCGTCCACTCAGGATTCGGGCTTGAAGCCGGAGCGCCGGATCACCGGTGCCCATTGCGCATTGAAAGCCTTGAAAGAGGCTTCGGTCTGCGCCTGGGTCATGGCTACCGGCACCATGTTGGCCGCTGCGAATTTAGCGCGCGTGTCGGGCTCGGACATGATCTGGTACACCGACTTGCTCAGCAAATCCACCGTGGCACGGGGTGTGGAAGACGGGGCAAAAAACGTGTTCCAGCCCGCAGCGCTCAAGGGCAGGCCCTGCTCCTTGAAGGTCGGCACCGCGGGCGAAAACGGTGAACGCTTGAGGCCCGAGGTGGCGAGGATGCGCAGCTTGCCGCCTTCGTGCTGCGGCAGCAGCGAGTCCAGCGTGTCGAAAGCCAGGGGAATCTGCCCGCCGATCAGGTCGGTGACCAGTGGCGCAGAGCCGCGGTAACCGATCACCTCAATGTTTACTTGCGCCATGTAGCTGAGCATCAGCGCAAAAAAATGCGGCAGGCTGCCGGTGCCGGGCACGCCGGCATTGGCCTTGGTCGGGTTGGCCCGGATCCACGCCAGCATGTGCTGCACCTCCTTGACCGGCAACGCAGAGCCGACCGCCACGCCGAAATCGTAATCCGTGACAGCGGCTACGGGGACAAAGTCCTTCTGGACGTCGTATTTCAGGTCTTTGTAGATGAGCGGCGACACGCTCATCACCGCCGGATTGGCCAGCAGCAATACTGTCTGGTCAGGCGGTGTATTAACCAGTTGCTGCGCCGCCAGCCGCCCACCCGCCCCGACCCGGTTCTCCACAATCACCGTCCGCTTGAGCAACTGCTGCAAGCGGTCAGCCACCAGCCTGGCAGCGCGGTCGGTTCCGCCGCCCGGCGGATAACCCACCACGACCCGCATCGGGGCGTTCTGGGCGCGCGCCCAGCGGGGCATTGCCACGGTGGCGGCCAGTGCCCCGACAGCGGCGGACTGGACCAGAATTTTGCGGCGGCTGGGGGCAATCACTGCCGGTGCGAGGGTCTGTGTCATGATGATTCTCCGGTTTGGAGCCGCGATTTTCCCGGCACACCCATTGATTGCGGAAATCAATCATCTCCCGTAATAACCCTGATGCCCAATCCTGATGCCGCCATTCCGCGCCTGGCGTGGCCCGAGGTTCTCGATGATCTGCTGCTGTACCGGCTGAGCCGGCTGCAGGCCGCTGCCGGCGGTGTTGTTCTTCGTTATTGCGAAGGCCGCTTTGGCATCACCCGGCGCGAGTGGCGCGTCCTGGCGATCCTTGCCGCGCATGGGCCGATGGGCTCATCTGCACTGGCGGCGCATGCGCACCTTGACCGTCCACGCACATCCAAGGCAGTGACGGCGCTGGCGGGCAAAAAACTGGTCAGCCGCACCAGCCGCGCCAACGACGCACGGCAGGTTGTGATCGCCCTCACCGCTGCCGGCCTGGCCTTGCACCAGAACTTCTTTCCCCTGGTCAGCCAGATCAATCAGGATGTGCTGGCCGCGCTGACACCGGCGGAGGTGGTCTTGCTCCACAGCATGCTGGAGCGCCTGCAGCGCAATGCCGACGTGATGGCGGCCCAGGACGGCCTGCCGCTGGCTGACCGGCGCCACGGCAGCAGCGCCCGACGCTGCCAACCCGCAGCAGATTGATTTCGGCCAGGGGCAGTCTCGGGGGCGCTCTTCGGCCGTCGTGGGACCACCGTAAAGCGAACGTTGGGGCCAATAACTACCTGGAACTACCTGGGCATGCGGTCACGGCTGTCCCGGACGCCGCGCCTTACTTCCTGGACCATTGCCAGGATGCCCCAGAACTGCCTGGCCTGGACCTTGAGCCGGTAGTCTGTCTGGGCAATCTGCTCCAGGGCCATCTCGGTCATGCGCGAGTCAAGGTCGGCCGGCGGCAGCTTGAGATAGGCCTCACTTTCGGAGCCATCGCGCTCGATCACTGCGCCGGCCTTGCGGGCGATGTTGAGCATGGCGGTGTTTTCGCTGAGCGCATGGATGAACATCATGCTCACGCCCTCATTGCGCGCATGCATCACGGCACGCTCAAACAGCCGTGCGCCGTAGCCGCGGCCGCGCGCATGCGGCAGCACCGACACACCAAACTCCGCGCAACTGGTCAGATTTGGATCCACCGACAACGCCAGGTGCGCCATGGCGATCAGCTCCAGCCGGCGGTTATAGATACCGAAAATTTCATCGCGCTCAAAGTTCAGGCTGGCCACATAACGGCGGATCTGCTCGTCACTGGCGGCGTAGCCAAACCGCAGGTAGCGGTCGTGGGAATCCAGCGCCAGCAAGTGCCGCTCAATGCGGTCGCCGTGGCTGGGGCCGATGGAACGGATGGGCACCATCACCGGCGCCCGGTACGGCTGGGCGTCACTTTCTTCGACAGGCGCGCGAAAAAACTCCCTGCCTGCGTTCAGGGATGCCTTGAAGAAGGTGCCAGGGCTGACCATGGGTATAAATGTAAGGGTTTTCCCTGATTATTTCAGACACAAACACCTTGCCGGGCTGGGCTCACGGGACTCGGGTCAATTTGCCGATTACAAACAAAATCGCCCTCCAGCCCTTTATTGACGGGCGCCTGCAGCTATGAAATCAGGAGCATCTGCCGCAGCCGCCGTGCGCAACAGAAAAGCGCTGCGCCGTCCCCAACTGGCGGCTGTCGCCGATGCCCTGCCAACCCCAGAGATTAGGCACGTGAGCCGCCACAAACACAAGCCGGTCAAACGGCCAAACGCTGCTTCATACCGGCATGGCGGTGGTGGCCTTCACGCGATCCAGCACAAAACTGGTCTTGCAGTCCTGCACGCTGGGGTGTTTGAGCAGGGTGTCCATGATGAAGCGGCTGTAGTGGCCCATGTCAGCCACTACCACGCGAAGCAAATAGTCCATCTCGCCGGTCAGCGCCGCACATTCCACCACCTCGGGCCAGGTCTGGACGCTGGCGCGGAACAGGTCCATCGGGTTGCGCTTGTGCGACTCCGTGTGTTTTTCCAGACGCACATTGATGTAGGCCGTCAGCCCCAGGCCGACGGCCTCAGGCTTGACCAGGGCAACATAGCGATCAATGACGCCGCTTTCTTCCAGGCGCTTGACACGCCGCAGCACCGCACTGGGCGACAGGCTGACCTGCTCGGCGATCTGGTCGTAGGTGGCCCGACCGTCGGCCTGAAGGCTGCGCAGTATGAGTCGATCCAGCTTGTCGAATGCTTCCATGACCATCATCATGCAGTTTTAATGCGTCAAATACAAGTTATACGCCTTGATTTGCAGAAATAGTGAGGACTTGCGCCGTTAAAGTGGAGCATCAACGCCCTTAGCCGCCACCGCTGGAGACCCTCATGACCTCAACACCCCTGCCAAGCACCCACACTGCCACTGTCAACGCCTCCGCCGCATGGGACAACCCCATGGGTACGGACGGGTTTGAATTCATCGAATACGCCGCCCCCGATCCGGCTGCCATGGGCGCGGTGTTTGAGCGCATGGGCTTCAAGCCGATTGCAAAACACCGCCACAAGGACGTGACGCTGTACCGCCAGGGCGGCATCAATTTCATCATCAACGCCGAGCCGGACTCGTTTGCCCAGCGTTTTGCGCGCCAGCACGGCCCCAGCGTCTGCGCCATCGCCTTTCGCGTGCAGGACGCGAAAGCCGCCTACGAGCGCGCCATTCGCCTGGGCGCCTGGGGTTATGCCAACACCGCCGGCCCGGGCGAGCTCAACATCCCGGCCATCAAGGGCATCGGCGACTCCATCATTTATTTCATCGACCGCTGGCGCGGCAAGAACGGCGCCAAGGACGGCGACATTGGCAACATCGGTTTCTTCGATGTGGACTTCGAACCCCTGCCCGGAGCCGAACTCAACCCCATCGGCCATGGCCTGACCTACATCGACCACCTGACGCACAACGTGCACCGCGGCCGCATGGCCGAGTGGTCGGGCTTTTACGAGCGGCTGTTCAACTTCCGCGAAGTGCGCTACTTCGACATCGAGGGCCAGGCCACCGGCGTCAAGAGCAAGGCCATGACCAGCCC
>CAMLDT010000109.1 GCA_946479075.1 uncultured Polaromonas sp. | reverse complement strand
TGCCCATGACCTGGCGCAACTGCGAGATCGCCAAGGCGGCCAGCGGCAAGCCGGAGATCGTGCTGCACGGCGAGCTCAAGGCGTGGTTCGAGGCCCAGGGCCTGACCGCCCACGTCACCGTCACCGACGAAACCGATTACGCCGCAAGTTTTGTGGTGGTAGAGAAAAATCCGCTCTAGCCCTTGCTGGATGCGCGCAAGCAGCTATCAAATCAATAGTAAATCAAAGACTTTTTTATGAACCAACACGCCCCCCTTATCATCGACATCGCCGGTACCAGCCTGAGCAAGACCGACAAGCAGCGCCTGAAACACCCGCTGACCGGCGGCATCATCCTGTTCGCCCGCAACTGGGAGAACCGCGCGCAGCTCAGCGCCCTGTGCAGCGAGATCAAAAAAATACGCAAGGACCTGCTGATCTGTGTCGACCATGAAGGCGGCCGCGTGCAGCGCTTCAAAACCGACGGCTTCACCCATTTGCCGCCCATGCGCGCGCTCGGTGAGTTGTGGCTGAAAGACGCGCTGGCTGCGACCAACGCCGCCACGGCCTGCGGTTATGTGCTGGGCGCCGAGCTGCGCGCCTGCGGCGTGGACTTCAGCTTCACGCCGGTGCTCGATCTTGACCATTCAGATGAGGCCCCCACGCAGGCACAAATGCCTGCTGCCCCCCGAGGGGGCGCGGTCGGCTTGGGGCGGCCGGACGCATCCCGAAGCGGCGTCATCGGCGACCGCGCCTTTGCGCGCGACCCGCGCGTGGTGGCGCTGCTGGCCAAAAGCCTGATGCACGGCCTGCTGCAAAGCGGCATGGCCAACTGCGGCAAACATTTTCCCGGCCACGGTTTTGTCAAAGCCGATTCGCACATTGACATTCCGGTGGACAAGCGCAGCCTCAAAGCCATCCTGGCCGATGACGCCGCGCCCTACGACTGGCTCAACACCACGCTGACTAGCGTGATGCCGGCGCATGTGATTTATCCCAAGGTCGATGCGCGTCCGGCCGGTTTTTCAGAGCAGTGGCTGACCTACATCCTGCGCGGGCAGCTGGGCTTCGGCGGCGCGATTTTCAGCGACGACCTCAGCATGGCCGGCGCCCGTGTCATCGATGGCAAGGAAGTCAGCTACACCGAGGCGGCGATCACCGCGCTGACGGCCGGTTGCGACATGGTGCTGCTGTGCAACCAGTCGGTGGGCAAGGGCGAGGCGGTGGATGAGTTGCTCAACGGCATGGCTGAAGCCCAGCTCAAGGGACGCTGGGAGCCGCTGGAGTCCAGCGAACTGCGCCGTCTCGATTTGCTGCCGGTGACGCCCGCGCATGGCTGGGACGACCTGATGGTGCACCCGGCTTATATGCACGCCATGGGGCTGATCCCCTGATTCCCCCGGATTTACAAGCCTTTTATGCCGCCAGCCCTTGTCCGGCGGTCATGAGCAGCTCCTGAATTCATAGCAAATCGGAAGCTGAGGGCCACGGGCTGGCACCGCCCGCATCCACATGCGTGAGGAACAGGCGCAGGTCCAGCTCGAACTGGTGGTACTGCGGCTCCATGTGGGTGCAGAGCTGGTAGAAGGCCTTGTCGTGCGCCTTTTCCTTGATGTGCGCCAGCTCGTGCACCGTGATCATGCGCAAAAACTCCAGCGGCACCTCCTTGAACAGGGTGGCCACGCGGATCTCGCGTTTGGATTTGAGCTTGTTGCCCTGCACCCGTGAGATCGTGGTGTGCGTGCCCAGCGCGTGGGCGATCACATGCAGCTTGCTGTCGAAGGCCACCTTGCTCAGCGGCTCGGCGTTGCGCAGAAAACTGTTTTTGAGGTCCATCACGTAGTCGTACAGCGCCCGGTCGGTGCGTATGCCGTGGATGGCAGGATATTTTTTGTGCAGCAGCGCGCCCAGCTTGTCCTGCGCGACCAGCGCCCGCACCTGGTCCTGGAGGGTCTCGGGGTAACCCGTCAGGTAGTTCATGCGTGTGGAGTGGGGACGGTTGGCGGGCGAGCGGCGATTTTAGTCCTGCGCCTGTTTCTTGCTAAGCTTCCTGCATGAACACTGCTGCGCTTGCGGATACCTTGCCCGTGCCTGAGGGCCCCGACGGCCGGGCGCCGCGCATCAACCTCGCGCTGCAGGGCGGCGGGTCACACGGCGCCTTCACCTGGGGTGTGCTGGACGCGCTGCTGGCGGACGGGCGGCTGGACCTTGAAGGCATCAGCGGCACCAGCGCCGGCGCCATGAACGCCGTTGCGCTGGCGCACGGGTTTGCGCTGGCCCAGGGCAAACCGCGCGCCGAACGCCACGAGGCAGCGCGCCAGGCGCTGAACAGTTTCTGGAACGGCATTGTGGACATGGGCGCCTTGTCGTCATCGGTGTCAGCCTCCATGAGCAAGATGCAGCAGGCGCCCTTCGGCATGCTGTTCGGCATGATGGGCGGCGGCAACTGGGCCAGCACGCTCTGGGCTGACGCGATGAAGCAGTACTGGTCCAACGCACTCTCGCCCTACCAGCGCAATCCCTTCGACATCAACCCGCTGAAGGACTTCCTCGAAAAGCAGGTCGATTTTGAGCGCCTGGCGGCGGCGCACCACCCGGCCACACCCAAGGTGTTTGTGGTCGCCACCCGCGTGGCCAGCGGCAAGGCCGAAGTGTTCACCGGCAAGCGCCTGACCGCCAGCGCGGTGATGGCCTCGGCCTGCCTGCCCATGGTGTTCCAGGCGGTCGAGATTGATGGCGAAGCCTACTGGGACGGCGGTTATTCCGGCAACCCGGCCATCCACCCGCTGATCTACCACTGCGACAGCCGCGACATCGTGCTGGTGCAGATCAACCCGATCCAGCGCAGCGAGTTGCCGACCAAACCCGCCGAGATCATGGACCGTGTGACCGAGATCACCTTCAACGCCGCGCTGATCGCGGAGATGCGCGCCATCGACTTTGTCAAACGCCTGCTGGCCGAAGGCAAGCTCGACCCGGCTCACTACAAGGACGTGTTGATGCACCGCATCGACGGCGGCGAGGCGCTCGAAAAATTCACCGCCCACACCAAGTCGTCCACCGACAAGAGCCTGATCCATTCGCTGCGCGACCTCGGCGTGTTGTGCGGCCAGGAGTGGCTGGCCAAACGCTTTGGGTCGCTGGGCGTCAAAAGCACCGTGAACATCGCGCGCGACTACCTCGATGACTTGCGCATGCCGGTAGAAAAAGCCGAACCCGCGCAGCCGGTGCTGGCAGCGCCCGACGCACCGGACCCGCCGACGTTTTTACCCGGGGCCGGGCTGCTGTAGTCCGGGGTGCTTGGTTCGTTTCCACGTATTGACCGCCGTGAGGGCGAGCCTGTCGAAGCCTTCAACAAGCTGCACTTCGCAAATGCTATCTATTTAATAGCTGACTATTCAGGCAGTATGTGCGCTAGATGCCGATTTTCTGCATGAGAATAGATGCTCCCTTCACCTGCGGCTTTGAAAGCAGGTGTCAGCCCTCTGGCTGCGTGCATGAGCAGCGACGAAGCGAAAATGCATGGCTCGCTACCCCACTCGCGGGGAGAATGGGATCCAAGGTAGGTCTTGTAGTGCGATGACTGAATAGCTTGTGGAATTGATTAGCGGCTCATGGACCGCGAGCGGGTGAGGTAAATTTCTTCACCGTTGGCGATCATTTATTTGTCAAGTGCAATAGGCCCCGATGCATGCAAACAATTTCTTCAGAGAGGTCTTGTCTATGTTATCTCCTTTCATTTCTGCGTTACGCGACATTGACGTTTGCTTTATGTTATGAATGAGAACTCTTCCCGCAGAGTCGAAGAAGCCCGACGGATTTCGGCCTCACTCCTTGACGATTTGGAGGCATCAACGGCGCGCATCGACGTCATCTTGATGAAGGCTAAGCGGCTGGCAAGACTGATGCGTGATGAAGATGCGCAGCGATGGCTGGATATGGAAATGAGAGGGTATCCGTCGGAGTTTGCATTTGCCACACTTGGGACATGCCGCGACTATGCTGTTACAGGTGGCAGGTTGAATGTAGAGACCGGCAAGTACTGGACTCAAAGCTTGCCTGAGCTCGAAGCAAATGCCAACTCTGAGGAGGCTCTAATGAATGCTCTTCGATCTTCTCCTACGGCACGTTGGAATGCAAAGGACTTTCTGGAGAAGAATGCGACTGAGGCCTTGATCGCCACCCAGCTCAAGCTACAAGCAGCCCAGAAGAAGAGCTATGCGCACAGTCAATCCCTGCTAGCCTCCCTGAGGGCAGGAATTCATAGCTATGCGACTGACACTTATCTCGCTCTTGAATTGGGTGATGTCGCCGAAGAAATTTTCGAGAAGGCGCGACGTTCTGTTGATCGGTTCGTGCGAGCCCATTGCCCTACAGCCGCCGAAAAGCTTGTCGCTATAAATGAGCGAATGTCAGAGTCCTCGTCAGAGTCTTGGACGGCAGCCCTCACATCCTGCCGCCGCCTACTTATGAGCGTTGCGGATGCGGTCTTCCCTGCGAGACATCAAGATTGGAAGGATGCTTCAGGAAAGTTAAGGAAGATCGGTGCTGAACAGTACAAGAACAGACTTCTAGCGTTTCTGTCTGATGCAACGCCCGGTAGTGGATCGAGGGAGGTTATTTCCTCTGAGCTGGAGCACCTCGCTGGCCGGCTCGACGCTATCTACGAGAAAACATGCAAAGGAGTACACGTTGATGTCTCCGAGCAGGAGGCAACCTTGGCTGTCATTCACACATATCTTTTTATCGGTGAGATCGCGAACGTTGCGAATCGGGAATCGCCAGTGAAACCTGTCGCCACTGAGTGATCTTATTGTCGTAGGCATGAAGCGAGCATTTCGTTTAACGCGAACGTTCTACCGATGGCTTTGTCACCTTACTACTGTTTGCCTGCCAGCATTACGTACCTTACTCTGGAGCCGTATTTCCGGAAGTCGACCGAGAACCCACTTCCCAGCTTTGGGACATCCGTTTTGGAATAATTCCAAATATTCACACAGATAATTACATGACCATCGAAACCGAAGGCGATGTCGTCGCACTCAAACGCATAGGCAACATCGTCTCCCAAGTGCTCCACCAAATGCTCGACGCTGCCGAGCCCGGCATGATCACACGCGAGCTGGACGCTCTGGGTGCCGCTTTGCTCGAACAACACGGTTCGCGCTCGGCGCCCCAGCTCACCTACCACTTTCCGGGCGCCACTTGCATCAGCATCAACGAAGAGGCTGCGCACGGCATCCCGGGGGACCGGGTGATTCGCGCGGGCGATGTGCTGAATGTCGATGTGTCGGCCGAGCTGGGCGGCTACTTTGCCGACACCGGCGGAACCCGGATCGTGCCGCCGACCAATCCGCAGAAGACGCGGCTGTGCCATGCCACGCGCACGGCGCTGGCCCAAGCCATGAAACACGCCCGCGCCGGCCAGCCGCTCAATGGCATAGGCGCAGCCATCGAGCGCACGGCGAAGGCCTATGGCTTCAAAGTCATCGAGAACCTGGCCAGCCACGGCGTGGGCCGCGCGCTGCATGAAGCGCCCGAGCACATTCCTGGTTACTTTGATGCTCGGGACAAGCGCATGTTGAAAGAAGGCATGGTGATCACCATCGAGCCTTTTCTTTCGACGCGTAGCCGTACGGTGATTGAAACCTCGGACGGCTGGACGCTGGTCGGCGCGCAGGGCAATTTGTCGGCGCAGTACGAACACACCATGATCATCACCCGCGGCGAGCCGATTGTGGTGACCCGGCACTGAGTGACCAAGCTGCCTTGATCGCCGCCTCTTCGTTTCCGGAGAACTCATGAACCCGATCACCGGCAGTTGCAAGTGTGGCGAAACAGGTTTCAAGGTTGATGGTCCTGCATTGCAGGCCGTCACCTGCCACTGCTGCCTGTGCCGAAGCATGACGGGCGCTGCGTTTTCCACCTACGTGGTTGTGAAGGAGGCGCAGCTCACCGTCACCGGCAACCCGAAACAGCTGGCTGTTTACCAGGTCACCGACAGGACCCGCCGCTTTTTCTGCCGCTCCTGCGGCACGCCGCTTTTCAACTTGAATCCCGCAACCTACAAAGGGCTCAGCATGCTTTACCTGGGCACCGTGCAAGGCCACGAAAGTCTTGAGCCAACGGTCCAGCTGTTTTGCGAAAGCAAGCTGTCCTGGACCAGGCTGCATGAGGGAGCCAGGAGCTTTCCGCGCGCACCCGGTCGGGATGCCTGACACATCGCACTGACCGCCATCCGCCAGTCTGTAAAAGCTGGCTGACTGGCGGGTCAGGCCTCGCGCCGCAGTGCCGGAAACAAAATCACGTCGCGGATGCTGGCGCTGTCGGTCAGCAGCATCATGAAGCGGTCGATGCCGATGCCGCAGCCACCGGTGGGCGGCATGCCGTATTCGAGAGCGCGCACGTAGTCGGCGTCGAAGTGCATGGCCTCCTCGTCGCCGCCGTCCTTGGCGTCGGACTGCGCGAGGAATCGCGCGGCTTGGTCTTCGGCGTCGTTGAGTTCCGAAAAGCCGTTGCCGAACTCGCGGCCTGTGATGTACAGCTCGAAACGCTCGGTCACCTCAGGGCGCGCATCGTTGGCGCGTGCCAGCGGCGAAATTTCGGTCGGGTGTTCCATGATGAAGGTCGGCTGCCAGAGTTTTTCTTCGACCATCTCTTCAAAATACATGACCTGCAGGCTGGGCAATGAGCGGCTGTCGAGTTTGTCCTTGGCGCTGAATTTGCCCATCTTCTTGAGTGCAGCAACCAGCCAGGCAGCATCGTCCACGTTGGCGCCGGCCTCGGTGTGTTTGACGACGGCTTCGCGGATCGTCAGGCGCTCGAAGGGCTGGCTCAGGTCAACCGGTTTGCCCTGGTAAGTCAGCACCGTGCTGCCGGCGACCTGGGTGGCGACGTGGCGAATCAGGTCTTCGGTGTAGCTCATCAAATCCTGGTAGTTCCACCACGCGGCGTAAAACTCCATCATGGTGAACTCGGGGTTGTGCCGCACGCTGATGCCTTCGTTGCGGAAGCTGCGGTTGATCTCGAACACGCGCTCGAAGCCACCGACGATCAGGCGTTTGAGGTACAACTCGGGCGCGATGCGCAGAAACATCTGCTGGTCCAGCGCGTTGTGGTGCGTGACAAAGGGCTTGGCATTGGCACCGCCCGGAATCGGGTGCAGCATCGGCGTTTCGACTTCGAGAAACTGGTGGTCCACCATGAAGCTGCGCATGGTCGAGACCGCCTTGCTGCGCGCCGCAAAGCGTTTGCGCGCGGCTTCGTCGGTGATGAGGTCCACATACCGCTGGCGGTACTTGACCTCCTGGTCGGCCACGCCATGAAACTTGTCGGGCAGGGGCCGCAGGCTTTTGGTGACCAGCCGGATGCCGGTGGCGTGGATCGACAGCTCGCCGGTTTTGGTCTTGAACAGCGTGCCGGTGGCCGACACGATGTCGCCCAGATCCCAGTGCTTGAATGCGTTGTGCACGTCTTCGCCCACGCCCTCGTTGTTGATATAGACCTGGATGCGGCCGCCAGATGGCCCGAAGGAGCTGTCCTGCAGCGTCGCGAAACTGGCTTTGCCCATGACACGTTTGAGCATCATGCGGCCGGCCACGTTGACCGTGACGGCCAGCGGCTCCAGCTCTTCCTTGGTCTTGCCGTCGTAAGCGGCAAACAGCGCCTCGGCGCGGTGCGCCGGCTTGATGTCGTTGGGAAAGGCCACACCCTTGCCGCCGGCCTGGCCTTCACGCAGCAGGCGCAGCTTGTCGCGGCGCTCGGCGATGAGCTGGTTGTCGTCGTGCGTGGGCGCGGTCGTGACCGCGGGGCTGGGGGGCGTGTTGGACATGAAAAAATGTTCTCGAAGAAGGAAGGCAGGCCGGGGGGACCGGGCCAAGGGCCAAACCCCTGATTTTAGGCTGCGTTGCCGCCCGCACCGGGGCGACACAGAACTACAGTGCGATGCCGGTTTTTCCGAGAATGTCGCTGATCAGTTCAAGCCGGACCAGCGGGTTGTCCAGCTGCATCAGGCGCTGCTTGAGCTCGACGGGCATGGGCAGCAATTCGCACCAGCGGTTGGCGACCCAGCCGCAGTCGTCGAGCTGGTAAGGCGGCTCCAGCGGCATCTGCTCGGCCGGGATGTCGCGCTCCTGCAGGCTCTTGATCAGTTTGCCGAGGGCGTTGGCCGCACCGCGCAGGTCATCGGGCACCTTGACGAGCTGGTCATCGTCCAGCCGGGTCACATCGGCGATCCACAGGCCATGCCTGAGTTTTTCCTGGCTGGAGATTTCAAAGCGCTGGGTGCCGCTGCAGCGGATCACCATCAGGCCCGGTTGCGGCACCGAATAACTGGTGATGGTGGCCAGCGTGCCCACGGTGTGAAAGGCCTCGTTGGCAAAACCGTCGCCGCTGGGGCCGTCCCCGGGCTTGCGCACTTCCGAACCCTGGGTCAGCGCCACCACACCGAAGGGCGCGCCGGTCTTGTGGCATTTGCTGATCATGTCGAGGTAGCGCACCTCAAAAATGCGCAGAGGCAGCAGGCCGCCGGGGTAGAGCACGGTGCCCAGCGGAAACAGCGGGAGCGAGAAAAGGGTCAGGGCTTCTGGCATCGAATCAGGGGCAGGAGTTCAGGAAAAGCGACGGTCGATGCGACATCTTCCCACGATCCGCTTGTCCCCTGCGCTGGCTGTGGCTCACGCCCCATTCAGGCGGCGCATGCCCACACCGCGACCACGGGGCGGGTTTCCGCCTCAGGAACAGGATTGAACATCAAAAAGGCCTGTAGCCCTTGTCGGACGGGCGCAAGCAGCTATGCTTTTGATAGTGAACAGGCTCCCGAAGAGCCCGTGGCTACAGAACAGCGTCGGCTGGCTGGCGCAGCAGCATGGCCAGTGAATTGGCCACGGTTTTGCGCAGTTCGCGCCGGTCGCAGATGAAATCGACGGCACCCTTGGTTTGCAGGAATTCCGCGCGCTGGAAACCTTCCGGCAGGGTCACGCGCACGGTCGATTCGATCACGCGCGGGCCGGCAAAACCGATCAGCGCTTTCGGCTCGGCAATCACGATGTCGCCGACAAAAGCGAAGCCGGCGCTCACCCCGCCCATGGTCGGGTCGGTCAGCACGCTGATATAGGGCAGGCCTTTTTTGGCCAGGCGGGTCAGGGCGGCATTGGTTTTCGCCATCTGCATCAGGCTCAGCAGGCCTTCCTGCATGCGCGCGCCGCCAGTGGCGGTGAAGCAGATGAAGGGCACTTTCTGCTCGATGGCGGCATGCACGCCGCGCACAAAACGCTCGCCCACCACGCTGCCCATGCTGCCGCCCATGAAGTCGAATTCGAAGCAGGCCACGACCACGCCAATGCTGTGCACCGCGCCACCCATGACGATGAGCGCGTCGGTCTCGCCGGTGTTTTCCAGCGCTTCCTTCAGGCGTTCGGGGTATTTGCGGCTGTCCTTGAATTTGAGCGGGTCAACCGGCAGCACTTCCTGGCCGATTTCATAGCGACCCTCAGCGTCCAGAAACGAATCCAGCCGGGCGCGTGCATCCATGCGGTGGTGGTGGCTGCACTGCGGGCAGACGTTCTGGTTTTTTTCCAGGTCGGTCTTGTACAGCACGGCTTCGCAACTGGGGCACTTGACCCACAAGCCTTCGGGCACGCTGCGGCGCTCGGTGGGGTTGGTGGGCGTGATTTTCGGGGGAAGGAGTTTTTCCAGCCAAGACATGAAGTCGTCCTTGTGAAGAGCTGCCGGGGCCGGCGCGCTGGGCGCCGGCGGGGGCAAAACCGGTAAAGAAGGGGGATTATGCGCTGAGTTCCGTCCGGTTCAGGCCCGGTTCAGCCAGCCGGCTGGTCCAGCGCGGTGCGCACGCCGGCGAGGAAATCACGCACCAGCGGCACCACCTGTTCGCGCGGCTGGCCGTCGATCAACTGGATGATGCGGGTGCCGATGACCACCGCGTCGGCCACCCGGCTGATGGCTTTGGCGGTGGCGGCGTCGCGGATGCCGAAACCGACACCGACCGGGACGCTGACGTGCTGGCGAATGCGCGGCAACATGGCCTCGACGGCGCCCAGATCCAGCGCGCCTGAGCCCGTCACGCCCTTGAGCGAGACGTAATAGACATAACCGCTGGCGACGCCGGCGATCTGCGCCATGCGTTCATCGGTACTCGTCGGCGCGAGCAAAAAGATCAGGTCCATGCCGTGGCTGCGCAGGGTGGCCGCAAAGGCCACACATTCCTCGGGCGGGTAGTCCACCACCAGCACACCATCGATGCCGGCTGCGGCGGCGTCGCGCACAAAAGCGTCCTTGCCGCGCTTGAGGTCGTAGGCCTCGATCGGGTTGGCGTAACCCATGAGCACCACGGGTGTTGCGCTGTCCTTCTGGCGAAACACCCGCACCATCTCCAGCACCTGCACCAGGCCGATGCCGGCGGCCAGGGCCTGGTCACCGGCCTTCTGGATCACTGGCCCATCGGCGCTGGGGTCGGAAAAGGGCACGCCAAGCTCGATCACGTCGGCGCCGCCTTCCACCATGCCGTGCATCAGCGCGGGGGTGATGTCTGCGTGCGGAAAACCTGCGGTGACGTAAGGAATCAGGGCCTTGCGGTTTTGCGCTTTCAGCGCTTCAAAGGTTGCAGCAATACGGCTCATGACTGTGTCCCCGCGCCCTTGGCGCCGCTGGCGTCGAAGTCGGCGGCCGCGCCCTTGACCGCGTGGCCGCGCATGGACGGCCGGTCGTAGAAGTCCGCGCCGGACAGGTCGGCGACGGTGCCGATGTCCTTGTCGCCGCGTCCCGACAGGTTGACCAGGATGGACTGGTCGGTGCGCATGGTTTTGGCGAGTTTCATCGCATAGGCCACCGCGTGGCTCGATTCCAGCGCCGGAATGATGCCTTCGGTGCGGCACAGGTAGTGAAAGGCCGACAGCGCCTCCGCATCGGTGATACCGACATATTCAGCGCGGCCGATGTCCTTGAGGAAGGCGTGTTCGGGGCCGACGCCGGGGTAGTCCAGGCCGGCGCTGATGCTGTGGGTTTCGGTGACCTGGCCGTCCTCGTTTTGCAGCACATAGGTGCGGTTGCCGTGCAAGACACCCGGGCTGCCGCGTTGCAGCGAGGCCGAATGTTTGCCGCTGTCCATGCCTTCACCGGCGGCCTCGACGCCGATCAGGCGGGTAGCTTCGTGCGCGATGTAGGGGTGGAAGATGCCCATGGCATTGCTGCCGCCGCCCACGCAGGCAATCACCGCGTCGGGCTGTTTGCCGCCGGTCATTTCGGGCATCTGCACCAGGCATTCTTCGCCGATCACGCTCTGGAAGTCGCGCACCATCATCGGGTAGGGATGCGGTCCGGCGACCGTGCCGATGATGTAGAAGGTGTTGTCCACGTTGGCGACCCAGTCGCGCATGGCCTCGTTGAGCGCGTCTTTGAGCGTCTTGCTGCCCGACTCGACCGGCACCACGGTGGCGCCCAGCAGCTTCATGCGGTAGACGTTGGGGCTCTGGCGCTTGACGTCCTCGCTGCCCATGTAAACCACACATTCGAGGCCGTAACGCGCGCAGATGGTGGCCGTGGCCACGCCGTGTTGTCCGGCACCGGTTTCGGCGATCACGCGCGGCTTGCCCATGCGTTTGGCCAGCATGGCCTGGCCGATGGTGTTGTTGATCTTGTGCGCGCCGGTGTGGTTCAGGTC
>CAMLDT010000108.1 GCA_946479075.1 uncultured Polaromonas sp. | reverse complement strand
CGGGCACAAAAATGCCTTGCCAGGACACCACTTCAAACCCCGGAACGCCGGACTCTGCAATGGTGGGAACATTCGGTAGCGAGTCCAGGCGTTTGGCTGAACTGACCGCGATCGCACGCACCTTGCCGCTCTGGATGTGCGGTCCGGCCACCACGGTGGTGTCAAACATCATGTCGACCTGGCCGCCCATCACGTCCTGGATGGCGGGGCCACTGCCCTTGTACGGGACGTGGACGAACTGCGTGCCTGTCTTGAAGGCCAGAAGTTCCAGCGTCATGTGCTGGGAAGTCCCGTTGCCGGCGGATGCGGAAGAGACGCTTTTGGGCTTGGCTTTGGCTGCATTGAGAATGTCCTGCAGCGTTTTGTACGGGCTGTCCGCCTTGACGATCAGCACCACGGGGTTGGAGCCGATCAGTGCCACCGGCGAAAAAGACTTGATCGGGTCGTAGCCGAGCTTGGGGTAGAGGCTCACGTTGATCGCGTGCGAGCTGATGGTGCCCCCCAGCATGGTGTAGCCATCAGCCGGCGCGCGCGATGCCAGTTCGGAGCCTACGCTGCCCCCCGCGCCGCCCCGGTTTTCAATCACGATGGTGGTGCCGAGAGCCGGACCGAGCTTCTGGCCGATCAAGCGGCCGAGGATGTCGGTGGTGCCGCCCGCAGGGAAGGGCACCACGTAATTGATGGGTTTGGAGGGCCATTTGTCCTGGGCCCATGCGGGCAGTGTTCCCGCGCCCAGCGCGAGAGGCAGCGCAGTGGCCAGGGCGGAGCGGATCAGTGAGCGGCGTTTCATGATGTCTCCTGTGGTTTTGGGAAGAAAGCTGTCGTTCAAACTCGGCCGTGGGTTCGGAAAGGGCGGTCCGGACAAGTCGACTGGGATCGACCGCCGGCACCGCCGTCATTCAGTGAATCCCACGATGCGCGGATGATTCATAAGTCAGTCATCGTACAACTTGAGTGCCGTTATCGCCCATCCGGGAATTCCCTCGGCGCCTGATGTTTCAGGCGTGCTGAAAGTCCTTAAACGCCAGGTGAGGCGTCCAGGGTCTGGCCCCTGCGCAGCCGCTCCCTGCTGTTGGACAGGTGGGTGCGCATTGCCGCCCGTGCCGCTTCCGGGTCCTGGCTGCGAATGGCGTTGTAAATGTTTTCGTGTTCGCCATTGACCCGTTGCAGATAGTGCAGCCGGCCTTCCGGGGCGCTTTGCGGCGTGTTCACCCGGGTGCGCGGGATGATCATCGTGCCCAGGTAGGTCATCAGGTCTTCAAAGTGGCGGTTGCCGGTGGCGCGCGCCACTTCCATGTGGAACTGGAAGTCGGGCGGCACGGCGTCGGAGTCGGCATGGATGGAGTCCTGAAAAGCCCGCAGCGCGGTGGCCATGGCTTCCAGGTTTTCGGTGCTCCGCCGCTGGGCAGCCAGGCCTGCAGCTTCGGTTTCCAGGCTGATGCGCAGTTCCAGCACCGAGATCACATCGTTGATGGTCGCAAAGTCCGCGGCGGCTATCTTGAAGTTGCCCGCCTCACGGTTCTGGATGACAAACGTGCCGATGCCGTGCCGCGTCTCGACCAAGCCGGACGCCTGCAGTTTGGAGATGGACTCACGCACCACGGTCCGGCTGACGTCAAAACGCGCCATGATTTCGGCCTCGGTGGGCAGCTTGTCGCCCGGCTTGAGCTGCCCGTCGCGGATGCTGGTGGCCAGGCTTTCGACGATTTCAGTCACCAGTCCGCGCGGCCGGCGTATGCGCGGCGCCTCGTCAGGCAAGGTGGATAACAGGTTCGATTCCATCGGTTTGGTTCGGAGTAGGGGTTTGCCTTGATGACCGCAGAAAGCCCTTGACAGTTAAAAGCGGGACCCTAGAATGCCGTGTCATCAGACAACATATGACTGATGTGTTGATCGATTCAAGCGACTGTAAGCAAAGCTGAAGGAAAAGTCCAGCGTTTGCATCCAACAGGCCCCTCAAAGCGAAATATGACAATCAAGGCTCACGAAAAATTGCTGCTGACCGGTGCTGCCGGTGGCTTGGGACAAGCGCTGCGCGAACGGCTCAAGGCCAACTGCAGCACGCTGCGGCTTTCGGATCGGGCCGCCCTGGGTGATGCCGGCAGCAACGAGGAAATCGTGCTCGCCGACCTGGCCGATGCGGCTGCGGTGGACGCGATGGTGCAGGGGGTCGACGCCATCGTCCACCTGGGGGGTGTCTCCGTGGAGGGCCCTTTCGGCCCCATCCTGCAAGCCAACATCCTGGGCCTGTACAACCTGTATGAAGCGGCCCGCAAACACGGCGTCAAGCGTGTGGTGTTTGCCAGCTCCAACCACGTCACCGGCTTTTACCGGCAGAGCGAAACCATAGATGCCGACGCGCCCGCGCGTCCGGACGGCATGTACGGCCTCAGCAAGGCTTTTGGTGAAGACCTCTCGCGCTTCTACCATGACCGCTACGGCATCGAGACCGCTTGTGTGCGGATTGGCTCGTCCTTTCCGGAGCCGAAAGACCGCCGCATGCTGGCCACCTGGCTCAGCTTCGACGACCTGCACCGGCTGATCACGGCCTGCCTGACCACACCTGTGCTTGGCCACAGCATCATTTTCGGCATGTCCGACAACGCCGTGACCTGGTGGGACAACCGCCGCGCCCGCCACATCGGTTACGTGGCCAAAGACAGCTCGGACATCTTCCGTGACGCCGTCTACGCTCGCACACCGGCGCCCGACCTCAGCGATCCCGCCGTGCAGTTTCAGGGCGGCGGCTTTGTCAAGGCCGGGCCTTTTGCCGGCTGAGCAGGCGCATGAATGCACACGCCGCTTCCCGTTCCTGTTCCCCGTTTCTGTCAGTAGCTTTTTAAACCGTCCAACAAGGAGACAAACCATGACTTTTCGCCGCCACCTGATTGCCGCCGCCACGCTGGCTTCCCTTGCCTTCACCTTGCCCATGGCCGCCCAGGCGCAAACCGTGCTCAAGGCTGCCGATACCCATCCAGCCGGTTATCCCACTGTGGTGGCCGTCGAGAACATGGGCAAAAAGCTCGAAGCCCAGACCAATGGCCGCTACAAGATGCAGATGTTCCCCGGTGCCGTGCTGGGCCAGGAAAAAGAGACCGTTGAGCAGACCCAGATCGGCGCGATCCAGATTGCCCGCATTTCGCTGGGCGTGGTCGGCCCCGTGGCGCCTGACGTCGATGTGTTCAACATGCCCTTTGTCTTCCGCGACATCGCGCACATGCGCAAGGTCATCGACGGCCCCATCGGCGACGAACTGCTGGCCAAGGTCACGGCCAGCCCTGCACGCCTGGTGGCGCTCGGCTGGATGGATGGTGGTGCGCGCAGCCTTTACACCAAGAAGCTGGTCAAGACCCCTGCCGACCTCAAGGGCGTGAAGGTTCGCATGATGGGCAACCCGCTGTTTGTTGACACCATGAACGCCATGGGCGGCAACGGCATCTCCATGGCCTACGGCGAGGTGTTCAGCGCACTGCAGACCGGTGTGATCGACGGCGCGGAAAACAACCCGCCCAGCATGTTCACCTCCAACCACTATTCCACCGGCACCAAGTACTACGCTCAGACCAACCACCTGATCATCCCCGAGATCCTGGTGATGTCCAAAGTGACCTGGGACAAGCTGACTCCGGCCGATCAGGCGCTGGTCAAGAAGCTGGGCCGCGAGGCGCAGATGGAGCAGCGCGTGTTGTGGGACAAGAGCGTGGAAGAGTATTCCGCCAAGCTCAAAGCCGCCGGTGTGGAATTTGTTCAGGTGGACCAGAAGCTGTTTTATGACGCCACAGCCCCTGTGCGTGCCAAGTACGGCGCGAAATTCGCCGACCTGATGAAGCGTATCGACGCCACCAAGTAAGCGCATCGCTCCCGGGTCCAGGCGCGCTGCGCTCGCAGCGCGCCTGATCCTTCCTGCTGTACCGCGAAAACACCATGAAAAACCACACCCTGCGCTTTAACGACTGGCTGTACCTCGCGTGCATCTGGATCTCGGGCTTTTCCATCTTTGTCATGTCGCTGATCATCCCGTGGGGCATCTTCACGCGTTACGTGCTGGGCACCGGTTCGCAGTGGCCTGAACCCATCTCGATTTTGCTGATGGTGGTGTTCACCTTTTTTGGCGCTGCTGCCGGCTACCGGGCCAACGCACACATTGCTGTCGCCATGGTCACCGACCGCCTGCCGTCCGGCTTGCGCGGCGCGGTCGCCTGGGTGATGGACATTCTGATGGCTGTGGTGTCTGTCTTCATGGCTTATTACGGCGCCAAGCTGTGTATGGAAACCTGGGGCCAGAACATCGGCGAAATCCCGTGGATGCCGGTGGGGGCCACCTACCTGCCGGTGCCGCTGGGCGGTGCCCTCACGCTGATCTTTGTGCTTGAGCGCATGGCGCTGGGGCATCAGGGCGACCGCGAAGTCGTCACCTACGACCACGAAAAAATTGAAGGCGAGGCCCTCTGATGGATACCTTCGTTCTGCTGGGGTCTTTTCTCCTCCTCATGGTGTTGGGGCTGCCGGTCGCTTATGCGCTGGGTCTTTCAGCATTGATCGGCGCCTGGTGGATAGACATTCCGCTGGATGCGGTGATGATTGCCATCGCCAGTGGGGTCAACAAGTTTTCGCTGCTGGCCATCCCGTTTTTTGTACTGGCTGGCGCCATCATGGCCGAGGGCGGCATGTCCCGCCGGCTGGTGGCCTTTGCCAGCGTGCTGGTGGGCTTTGTGCGTGGTGGCCTGTCGCTGGTCAACATTCTGGCGTCCACCTTTTTTGGTGCCATCTCCGGCTCGTCGATGGCCGATACGGCCTCGATTGGTTCTGTGCTGATCCCTGAAATGGAAAAAAAGGGCTACCCGCGTGACTTCGCCACGGCCGTGACGGTCAGCGGTTCGGTGCAGGCCATCCTGATTCCGCCCAGCCACAATGCGGTGATCTATTCGCTGGCCGCCGGCGGCGGTGTGTCGATTGCGGCGCTGTTTCTGGCCGGCGTGCTGCCTGGCCTGCTGCTGGGGCTGACGCTGGCCGTCATGTGCCTGTTCATCGCGAAAAAGCGCGACTTCCCCAAGGGCCGCGCCATTCCGATGCGCGAAGCGCTGAAAATTTGTGCGGACGCGTTGTGGGGCCTGATGACCATGGTCATCATCCTGGGCGGCATCCTGTCGGGCATCTTCACGGCCACCGAATCGGCGTCCATTGCGGTGATCTGGGCATTTTTTGTGACCATGTGCATTTACCGCGACTACAAATGGCGCGAGTTGCCCAAGCTGGTTCACCGTACCGTCAAGACGCTGTCGATTGTGATGATCCTGATCGCGTTCGCTGCGAGCTTTGGCTACATCATGACCTTGATGCAGATCCCGCAGCACATCACCGGCATGTTCACCAGCATCTCGACCAACAAGATCGTGGTGCTCCTGATGATCAACGTGTTGTTGCTGATCCTGGGCACGCTGATGGACATGGCGCCGCTGATCCTGATCATGACGCCCATCCTGCTGCCGGTGGTCAAGCAGCTCGGCGTGGATCCTGTGCATTTCGGCATGATCATGATGGTCAACCTCGGCATGGGCCTGATCACACCGCCGGTCGGTGGGGTGCTGTTTGTCGGTGCGGCGGTGGCCAAACTGCCGATTGAGCAGGTCGTCAAGGCCCTGTATCCCTTTTTTGTCGCGCTGTTGCTGGTGCTTTTCATGGTGACCTACGTGCCCGCGCTGTCGCTGTGGTTGCCCAGCCTGTTGCTGAAGTGAACGGAGCCCGCCGATGCTGAAGATCGCCGCCGTCCGCATCACGCCGATTGCCTTTCGTGATCCGCCGCTCCTGAATGCGGCCGGCATTCACGAGCCCTGGGCCCTGCGTTCCATCATCGAACTGGAAACCGACTGCGGCCGCGTGGGCATCAATGAAAGCTATGGCGACTTGCCGATGCTGGAAGCGCTGGCCAGGGTGGCGCCCTTGCTGGTTGGCCTGTCGCCCTGGGCGCTGAACGAGATGGAAACACGTGTCGCTGCGCAGGTTTCACCGCCCGTGCAGACGGCCTCAGAGTTCCTCGGCCAGCAGGTGTCTCTGGCACCCGGCACCCACGTGTCCAAGACTGTGGCCAAGGTCGTCAGTGCCTTCGAGGTGGCGATGCTGGACTTGCAGGGGCAGGTGGCCGGTGCGCCCATCGTGGACCTGCTGGGCGGTGCGGTGCGCGACCGGGTGCCGTTTTCGGCCTACCTGTTTTACAAGTACGCCGAACACATCGACACGCCCCGTTCTTCCGGTTATCCGTCCGACGGCTGGGGCGAGGCCCTCACACCGCAACAACTGGTGGCGCAGGCGCAGAAAATGATTGCAGAGTACGGCTTCCAGAGCATCAAGCTCAAGGCCGGTGCACTGCAGCCCACGCAAGAGGCCGAGGGCCTGCTCGCGCTCGCGAAGGCTTTCCCGGGCATGCCGCTGCGCATCGACCCCAATGCCAACTGGAGCGTGGCCACCAGCCTGCAGGTCGTCGAACAACTGCGCGGCGTGCTGGAGTATTACGAGGACCCTGCGCCTGGCCTGGAAGGCATGGCCGCGGTCGCGCGTGAATGCGACGTACCCCTGGCCACCAACATGGTGGTCACCGATTTCGCCGAGTTCCGCCGCAACGCGGACATGGGGCGTCCGGTCAAGATCGTGCTGAGCGACCATCACTACTGGGGCGGCTTGCGTGCCACACAGCAACTGTCACGGCTTTGCAGCACCTTTGACCTGGGCCTGTCGATGCACAGCAATTCCCACCTGGGCATCAGCCTGGTCGCCATGACCCACCTGTGCGCCAGCCTGCCACTGCTGACTTACGCCTGCGACACCCACTATCCCTGGCAGGACGAGGAGGTGGTGGAGGGCGGGCGCCTGCGTTTCGAGGACGGCAGCCTGCGTGTGCCGACCGGTCCTGGCCTGGGCGTGACGCTGGATCGCACGGCGCTGGCACGGCTGCACGAGAACTACCTGCACTGCGGCATTCGCAACCGGGACGACCTCGGTCAGATGCGCAAATACGACCCCGCCTTCACCGGGGCGCAACCCCGCTATTGAACGGCACCCGAACGGAACCTGGCGACAGACCCCTCTACCCATGAACAAGGACTTCCCACATCTCCTGTCTTGCTGTGCAGCTCGTTTGTGCTGCTCGCGGGGACGGGCATGAGCGCCGCTACCGGCACGTTGCCCCAGGCCGCAAGCTGGGTCTATGTCTCCAATGCGGACAGCCAGGACATCTCGGTGTTCCAGCTCGACCGCGCTGCGGGCCAGCTCAAACCGGTGGCCACGGTGCCGGTCGGTGGTGTCGCGATGCCCATGGTGGTCAGCCGCGACAAAAAGTTTCTGTACGTGGCCAGCCGCTCCCAGCCGTTTCGCGTCACCACTTTCGCCATCGACGGCGCCACCGGCGGGCTCAGCAAGCTGGGCGAGTCAGCCCTGGCCGACAGCATGGCAAACATTGACCTCGACCCCACGGGCAAATGGTTGTTTGCAGCTTCTTATGGCGGCAACAAGATCACCGTCAACGGTGTGGGCGACGACGGTGTGGTCGGGCCGGTCCAGCAGCTGATCCGCACCGCGCCCCATGCGCATGCCATCCACGCCGATGCCTCGGGGCGTTATGTGTTTGCCACCAGCCTGGGCGGCGACAACCTCTCCAGCTGGAAGTTCGATGCGGCAACCGGCATGCTGAGCCCCAATGATCCACCGTTGGTCAATGTGTCGCCGGCCAAAACCGGGCCGCGTCATTTCCTGTGGGACAAGGCGCAAACGCATCTCTACCTGATCAACGAACTCGACGGCGGTGTGGACGTTTTCAGTTATGACGCAGCCAGGGGCGCGCTGGATCACGTCCAGCGCAGCACCGTGGTGCCGCCGGGTTTTACCGGCAAGGTCTGGGCAGCCGACCTGCAGATCTCGGCCGACGGCCGCTACCTCTACGGTTCCGAGCGCACCTCCAGCACGCTGACCACCTTCAAGATCGATGCCGCTTCCGGGCGCCTTCAGGTGGTGGGCCACACCGCGACCGAAAAAACGCCGCGCAGTTTTGCCGTCGATTCGACGGGACGCTTTCTCATCGCCGCGGGGCAGGACTCGCACGCTGTCTCGCTGCACCCCATCGACAGCGCCACCGGCCTGCCCGGTGCGGGCCAGAGCCAGCCGGCCGGCAAGAACCCGAACTGGGTTGAAATTGTTGATTTCTGATGAGCGCTGAAACACGTCCACCGATCTCCATCCGCATGCATGAGGCGGACAACGTGGCCATCGTCGCCAACGACGGCGGCCTGCCGCCGGGCGCCGTGTTTGCCAGCGGACTGGTGCTGGTGGACCGTGTGCCCCAGGGCCACAAGGTCGCGCTGGTGGATTTGCCCAAAGGCACGGCGGTGCTGCGTTACAACGTGCCCATCGGTTACGCACTGAAAGACATTCCCGCCGGCAGTTGGGTGCATGAACGCCTGCTGGAGATGCCCGCTGCACGCGGCCTCGAAGGCCTGCCCATCGCCACCGTCAAGCCGAAGGTGGAGGCGCCGCTGGAGGGTTACACCTTCGAGGGTTACCGCAACGCCGACGGTTCGGTCGGCACCCGCAACATTCTGGCCATCACGACCACCGTGCAGTGTGTGGCCGGCGTGGTGGACTTTGCCGTCAAGCGCATCAAGGCCGAGTTGCTGCCGAAGTTTCCCAACGTCGATGACGTGGTGGGGCTGGAACATAGCTACGGCTGCGGCGTCGCCATCGATGCACCCGACGCCATCATTCCCATACGCACGCTGCGCAACATCAGCCTGAACCCCAACTTTGGCGGCGAGGTGATGGTGGTCAGCCTCGGTTGCGAAAAGCTGCAGCCCGAACGCCTGATGCCGCCCGGCACCATCCAGATCGTGGATGAACGCAGCGTGGCCGATGTCGGCGAAAAAATGGGAATGACACAAGGCGTCATGGCCAACGCACCGCTCGATGTGGTGTGCCTTCAGTCCGAGAACCATGTCGGCTTCATGTCCATGATTGATTCCATCATGCAGGCCGCCGTGCTGCACCTGGAAAAGCTCGACGCCCGCCGCCGCGAGACCGTGCCCGCCAGCGAGCTGGTGGTCGGCGTGCAGTGCGGGGGCAGCGATGCGTTTTCCGGCGTCACCGCCAACCCCGCGGTCGGCTTTTGCACCGACCTGCTGGTGCGCGCCGGTGCCAGCGTGATGTTTTCCGAAACCACCGAGGTGCGCGACGGCATCGACCAGCTGACCTCGCGTGCGGCAACCCCCGAAGTGGCACAAGCCATGATCCGCGAGATGGCCTGGTACGACGCCTACCTGCAAAAAGGCCAGGTGGACCGCAGCGCCAACACCACGCCCGGCAACAAAAAGGGCGGGCTGTCCAACATCGTCGAAAAAGCCATGGGCTCCATCGTCAAGTCCGGCAGCGCGCCCATCAGCGGTGTGCTCGCGCCCGGCGAAAAGCTCAGGCAAAAAGGCCTGACTTACACCGCCACCCCGGCCAGTGATTTCATCTGCGGCACCCTGCAGCTGGCTGCCGGCATGAACCTGCATGTCTTCACCACCGGCCGCGGCACGCCTTATGGCCTGGCTGAATGCCCGGTGATCAAGGTCGCCACACGCAGTGACCTGGCCCGGCGCTGGCACGACCTGATGGACATCAACGCCGGCCGCATCGCCGACGGCGAGGCCAGCATTGAAGACGTGGGCTGGGAGATGTTCCACCTGATGCTCGAAGTCGCCAGCGGCCGCAAAAAAACCTGGGCCGAGCACTGGAAGCTGCACAACGCGCTGGTGCTGTTCAACCCGGCCCCCGTGACCTGATCTTGACCCCCTGAATACACACAAAGGAGACATCACCATGCAACGCCGTACCCTGATTCACACCGCCATTGCCGCCGTCACCAGCGGCGTGGGAACCCTCTCCGCCTGGGCGCAAGCCGCCTGGCCCACGGGCAAGGCCATCACCTACGTCGTGCCTTTTCCGCCCGGCGGCAACACCGACACCATCGCGCGCCTGATCGCGCCGCCACTGTCCAATGCGCTGGGCACGCCGGTGGTGATCGACAACAAGGGTGGTGCGGGCGGCAGCGTGGGTTCGGCCATCGCTTCACGCGCCCCGGCCGACGGCTACACGCTGCTGGGCGGCACCATCAGCTCGCATTCGATCAACGTCAGCCTCTACACCACCAACATCGGTTACGACCCGGTCAAATCATTCGCCCCGATCGCGATGCTGGGCGTGAGCCCGCTGCTGCTGGTGGTGCCCGCCAGCAGCCCGATCCGCACGCTGGACGACGTGCTCAAGGCCAGCCGTGCAAAAAACGGTGGCCTGAGCTCCGGCTCGCCGGGCATCGGCACCTCGCCGCACATGGCGCTGGAGCTGCTGGCCAGCCAGTCGGGCGTCAAGTTCACCCACGCGCCCTACAAGGGTTCCGGCCCCGCTGTGCAGGACCTGCTCGGCGGCCAGCTCGACATGATGTTCGACACCAGCCTGATCGTCGGCCCCCACATCCAGAGCGGCAAGCTGCGCCCCATCGCCATCACGGGAAGCCAGCGTGTGCCCGGGTTCCCCAATGTGCCGACCATCGCCGAGAGCGGCCAGAAGGGCTTCGACATGGTCTCCTGGCAGGCCCTGTTCGTTCCCGCCAATACGCCGCAGCCCGTGATCGACCGGCTGCACGCCGAAGTGATGAAGGTGCTGGCCCTGCCCGACGTGCAGGCCAGGCTCAAAGGCTTCGGCATGGAGCCGTCCAGCATGACGCCCGCGCAGCTGCTCGCCTACCAGAAGGCCGAGGTGGAGAAGTGGGCGAAAGTCATCAAGGCCGCCAACATCAAGGCCGAATAGAAACCGCATCCAGATTTCAGAGAGAACAGCACACACCATGACACAACACACGCCGTACCAATCCTTTCCCAACAGTTTCAAGCGCGACCTGCTGGCCGGCAAAAAACTGATCGGCTGCTGGTCTTCGCTGTCCAACGCCATCACCACCGAGGTGCTGGGTGTGGCCGGCTTCGACTGGATCCTGCTCGACGGCGAACATTCGCCCAACGACATGGCGACCTACATCCCCCAGCTGATGGCACTCAAAGACAGCCGCAGCGCGCCGGTGGTGCGCCCCACGTCCAACAATTCCGTCGAGCTCAAGCGCCTGCTCGACGCCGGCTTCTACAACTTCCTGATTCCGTTTGTGGAAACCGCCGAGCAGGCCGCCAGCGCCGTGTCGGCCACGCGTTACCCGCCGCAGGGCATTCGCGGCGTGTCGGTGTCCCAGCGCAGCAACAAATACGGCACCGTGCCCGACTACCTCAAGTCCATCAACGACCACATCTGCGTGATGGTGCAGATTGAAAGCCGTGCCGGCGCCGCTGCAGCGGGCGCCATCGCTGCCATCGACGGCGTGGACTGCATCTTCGTCGGTCCGTCCGACCTGGCCGCCGGTTTCGGACACCTCGGAAATGCCGGCCATCCGGAAGTGCAGGCCGCCATGGTGGAGATTTTTGCCGCGGCCAAAGCCCACGGCAAACCGGTCGGCATCCTGGCGCCGGTCGAAGCCGACGCACGCCGTTACATGGACATGGGCGCGACTTTTGTCGGCGTCGGCAGCGACCTCGGCGTGTTCCGCGGTGCCACGCAGGCCCTGCGCGACAAGTACCTCAGCTAGTTTTT
>CAMLDT010000107.1 GCA_946479075.1 uncultured Polaromonas sp. | reverse complement strand
GGTCGAGCTAGCACTCTCCCGTCTCAGACAATCGCTCGCCCTGATCCGTTTTCGGTTGCGCTCCTCGGCCCAGCCCGACGGGTGGAAGAGAAGGCAATACAAATACAGGGAACGGATTCAATCCGGAGTGCAGCAAGCGCGAAGCGCTTCCTGCACGGGAATCCCAACGAACGCTCATGTTTGCACGCTGGCGCAGCGCACGCGGCCAAATGGGGCTCCCTTCCCTTGCCCAGCGGGGCGAGGGAAGGGCGGGGGGTTGGGAGTGGGGAGTTCCAACTACTGTCCACGGCGAACCGGCGGCGCAGCGTGATGCAGCAAGGTATTTACGTTGTTCCTGGGTCTAGTTATGAATCAAATCGGCTTCCAGCCCCTATGCAACAAGCGCAAGCAGCTACCAATAACGTAGCAAAGAGGCTCAATCGCGGATGTCGGCGACGGGCTGGATGCCGAAGTCCGGCCGGGCCAGCAAGGCCAGAATACGCGCGGCGGCTTCTTCCGGCGAGGTCAGCAGACCCCTCTCCTTGAGGTTGATAAAGTTGCCCTGATCGGGAAATGCGGCCCCCTCGGCGCCGCGCAACTGGGTCTGCATGTCGGTGTCGATGACGCCGGGTGCCAGGGAACAGACGGCGGCGCCGTTGGGTTTGAGGGCTTCTTCCAGCGCCAGGCAGCGCGTGAAGTGGTCCATGCCGGCCTTGGCGGCGCAGTAAATGGACTGCGAGGCCATGGCCTTGCGGCCCAGGCCCGAGGAAATATTCAGTACCTTGCGCCGGGTGCCGGTCCAGCTTTCGGTGGCGCGCAAAAAAGCCGCCGCAAGCTGCATGGGCGCTTCCAGCCCGACCGCCAGGCCCTGGTGCAGGTCGTCGGCGTCGGCATCGCTGAGCGGGCCGATGCGCGGGATCATGCCGGCGTTGTTGATCAGCGTGGCCCCCGCGAACCCCTCGCCAGCCTGCTCGCGCAACCACTGTTCCAGCCGCGCGCTCAAATCGACACTGTGCGTCAGGTCCTGCGGCCACTGCAACACGGTGGCGCCGGCCAGCCGGGCCTGCGCGGCCAGCGTGTCATTGAGCTTGCGCGAGATGCACAGCAGGGTGTGACCGGGTTTGAGCAACTGGCGGGCCATGGCCAGGCCCATGCCGCGCGAGGCACCGGTGAGGATGAAAAGTTGTGAGGTCATAGGCGCCGATGTTACTGACAAACCGTGACCGCCACACGCCCATCGCGTTCACTTGCTGATCTCCATCTTCACCCTCATGGCCAGCCCGGCGGATTTCAGAACGGCGGCGCCGCCTGGAAATGCAGTGTTTCCCCGCTGACCGGGTGTGTGAACCGCAGCGTGCTTGCGTGCAGCAGCAGCCGTGGGGCCCGGGCCTGCACGGCGACATCGCCGTAAAGCCGGTCGCCGAGGATGGGGTGGCCGATGGCCTGCAGGTGCACACGCAACTGGTGCGAACGCCCGGTCAGCGGCGCCAGTTCCAGGCGTGTGCTGCGGGCCGCGGCATCGTGCGCCAGCACGCGCCACTGCGTCTGGCTGGGCTTGCCGCCCGCCGCGTTGATGACGCGCAGCGGCCGTCGCGGCCAGTCCACTGCAATCGGCAGGTCGATCAGGCCCCAGCCGGCTTCATCCGGCGCGGCAGCCCGCTCGCCATCGACCACCGCGACATACCGTTTGCCGACGGCGCGGCGCTCGAACAGCGCGCCCAGTGCGCGCTGGATGGCGATGCTGCGTGCCATCAGCAACAGGCCCGAGGTGGCCATGTCCAGGCGGTGCACCACCAGCGCGTCGGGGTAATGCTGCTGCACGCGTGTGCTCAGGCAGTCCTGCTTGTCTTCCCCCCGGCCGGGTACCGACAGCAGGCCCGCGGGTTTGTTGAGCACCAGCAGGCTGGCGTCGGCATGGACCAGTTCGAAGCCCGGCGACATGGCGTCATGACCTGTGAGGTCATTGTTTTGCAATGGCGCGGCCGGCATCATGAAGTCATCAGCAAGTGTTCAACCAAGGAGAAAAATCATGACAGACGCAGGTGCCATTTCCATTGCAGCCGGCCTTTTGATCGGACTGGGCGCCATCGGCGCCTGCCTGGGCATAGGCGTGATGGGCGGGCGTTTCATTGAGGGTGCGGTGCGACAGCCCGAACTGATGGAGCCATTGCAGGTCAAGATGTTCCTGCTGGCCGGCCTGATCGACGCGAACTTCCTGATCGGTGTGGGAGTGGCCATGATGCTGCTGTTCGCCAACCCGCTGGGCCACTGATTCAGCCCTTGCGGGGCGGCGGAAAGTTGTGCACGGTGGGCGCGGCGCGGCGTTGCTCGCGCAGCATGAACAGGTACAGGCTTTCGACCTTCTCGCGCGCCCACGGGGTCTTGCGCAAAAATTTCAGGCTGGACGGCACGCTGGGCTCGAAGGTGAAACAGCGGATGGCGATGCGCTGGCCCAGCCCCTCCCAGCCGTAGTGGTCCGACAGGGCCGTGACCATGGCTTCGAGCGTCACGCCGTGCAGCGGATTGTTCGCCTGCCCGGTCATGACGATTGCCGAGCTTTTGCCTTTACCCGCGGGGGCCGCAGGTCCGGCTCTGCCGGCCCGCAGGCGCAGTGCCCCCTCGGGGCTGTTGCCTGCGGCTCCGAACCTGCTTGAGCAGGTTTGGACAGGCAGCAGAAGCGAGGCCTCTGGCGAGCGGCGGCCTGCAAGGTGCAGCGTGGTGCACGAAGTGACAAGCGTCGGGGCCTGTTTATTTGTTCTTGAGTTTGCCGCGCACCGGAATTTGCGTGACGATGGTCGGGCGCACCGCGTCGGGCGACACCGCCTTCGGCGGCGAGGTGTCCTTTTTCGGCTTCTTGACCATCTTGTTGTTGTGTGTCTGTCCTTTGGCCATGGTGTTGCTCCGTTGGGTTGATGGGATGCCGCCGATTATCAGTGCAACTTGATGCGCGGGCGGTAGGTGCGGTCAATCATTTCCGACAGCGTGATCAGCGCGGTTTTTTTCCAGCCACCCAGCGCCAGCTGGTGCTGCTTGTGCAGTGCCCAGTACATCAGCTTGGCCAGTTGCCCTTCGACAAAAAAGCTCCCTTTGGTCAGGCTGCCCATCAGGCTGCCGACCGAGGAGTACTCGGACAGCGACACCAGCGAGCCCTGGTCCCGGAAGACAAAGGGCGACACCGCCTCGCCGCGCTGCAGCCGCGGCAGCGCCTTCACCAGGTACATCGCCTGCTGGTAGGCCGCCTGTGCACGCGGTGGCACCCAGGTGCCGTCGGGCTGCTGGCAGGCGGCGCAATCGCCGAAGGCGTAGATGCTGGGGTCGGTGGTCTGCAGGTTGCCGTTGACGACCAGCTGGTTGAGCCGGTTGGTTTCCAGCGCCTGCGTGCCGCCCAGGGTTGTCAGGAAATCGCCGGCCTTGACGCCGGCGGCCCAGACCGTCAGGCTGGATGAAATGACCTTGCCGCTGGCCATCTTCAGGCTGTCTTCAGTGACTTCGACCACTTTTTCGTTGGTGTGCACCTCGATGGCCAGTTTGCGCAGCTCGCGCAGCGCGGACTCACTCAGGCGCTCCGGGAGTTGCGCCAGCAGACGCGGCGCGGCTTCCACCAGCACGATCTGCAAATCCTTCTCGGGGTGGATGTGGTCAAAGCCATAGTTGGCCAGCACACGCGCCGCGGCATGCAGCTCGGCGGCCAGCTCCACGCCGGTGGCGCCACCGCCGACGATGGCCACCGTCAGCCGGCCGCTGCCGGCGCTGCGCGGCACGGTCTGCGCGCGTATGCAGGCGTTGATCAGCCGGTCGTTGAAGCGTTTGGCGGCCTGCGGGCTGTCGAGCTTGATCGTGTGTTCGGCCGCGCCCGGCGTGCCGAAGTCATTGGTCTGGCTGCCGACGGCGATCACCAGCGTGTCGTAAGCGAGTTGCTGCGCCGGCGTGATCTCGCGGCCGGCCTCGTCGTGGCTCGCCGCAAGGTGCAGGGTTTTGGTGGCGCGGTCCAGGCCTTCGAGCCGGCCCAGCCGGAACTTGAAATGGTTCCAGCGCGCCTGCGCCAGGTACTCGATTTCCTCCGCATGGGTGTCAAAGCTGCCGGCCGCCAGCTGGTGCAGCAGCGGCTTCCACACATGCGTACGCGCGGCGTCCACCAGCGTGATGTCCGCCAGCCCCTTTTTGCCCAGGCGCTTGCCGAGCTGCGTGGCCAGCGCCAGCCCGCCGGCGCCGCCTCCAACGATGACGATGCGTTGCATTTATTTTTCCTCTCCGGCTTCAGGTGGCCGGTGCTGTTGTTGTGGCTACATGGTAACTGCCGGGGATGGTCAGGGCTTGGTGGAATTGGGATGCGGAGTCTATGGTGTTTACGTTGAGCTATTGGCGCGCCAGCAAGCCGGGGGTTGCCCGGCGGCAACTTACTTTCTTTTTGCGTCGCCAAAAAGAAAGTAAGCAAAGAAAAAGGCGACCCGATGGTCTGGGTCCCTCCGCTTCGCTGCGGGCAACCTCCGGTGCGCGCCGAAAACGGGGTCGAGCTCGAACTCGCCTGCGGCTCAAACAATCGCTCGCCCTGATCCGTTTTCGGCTGTGCTCCTCGGCCCAGCCCGACGGGTGGGGAATAAGCAATGCGGGTAAAAAAATCCTGAGTGCAGGAAGCGCGCAGCGCTTCCTGCACGGGACTCCCAACAGGCGGTCATGTTTGCACGCGAGCGCAGCGCACGCGGCCATATGAGGCTCCCTTCCATCGCCCAGCGGGGCGAGGGAAGGGCGGGGGGTTGGGAGTGGGGAGTTCCAACTACCGACCAGGGCAAGCCGGAGACGTAGCGTGATGCTGTCAACGCACAAGCTGCGTGATGCCTGAACGCAAAGGGCTAGCGCGTGGACGCCGCCCGCATCCGGTTGACCTCCAGCGGTGTCACCACACCGGCCTGATTGCCCCAGGACTGCCGGATGTGCGTCAACACCGCCGCGATGTCGCTGTCGTTCATTTCAAGCACAAAGGGTGGCATGCCGAAGGGCCGCGGGTTGCCGTGGGTGGCCGGGGCATAAGCGCCGTTGAGGACGATCTGCACCAGGTTGGCGGTTTGCGGCATGGTCACGGCGCGGTTGCCGGCCAGCGCCGGATAGGCGCCGGGTACACCGCGGCCCTGTTCACCATGGCACTGCGCGCAATGCTGGTCATAAAGTTTGCCGCCGCGGGCCAGGACTGCGGCCGGTGCCGCCGGCGCGGGTGGTGGGGCACTGGTGGCCGGCGGCGCCAGCTCCTTGAGGAATTGCGCCATGGCGCCCAGGTCCCCATCACTGAGGTACTGGGTGCTGCGCAGCACCACCTCGGCCATCGGGCCGGTGGCCGAGGCCCGCGGCGAGATGCCCGTCTTCAGCAGGTCCACGATGTGCTGGCGGTCCCAGTCGCCCACGCCGGCTTCATGCGGCGAGGTCAGCGACGGCGCATACCAGTTCTGCATGGGGATCATGCCGCCGGCCAGGTCCAGCGACTCGCTGCTGGCACCGAGCGCGTTGCGCGCCGTGTGGCAGGCGGCGCAATGCCCCAGGCCCCGGACCAGGTAGGCACCGCGGTTCCATTCGGCGCTGCGCTGCGGATCGGCCTCATGGACACCCGGCTTGAAATACAGGGCGCGCCAGACCGCCAGCGCAGCCTGCGAGTCGTAGGGGAAGCGCAGTGTGTGCGGCGTTCGGGCGCGTTCCACGGCGGGCAGGCTGCCCAGGTAGGCAAACAGCGCGTCAGCGTCTTCGCGCGTGACCTGGGTGTAGTTCGGATAGGGAAAGGCCGGGTAGAGCAGCCGGCCATCCCGGGAGCGGCCGTTGTGCATGGCGCGCCAGAAATGCGCGGGTGACCAGCCGCCGATACCGGTTTTTTCGTCGGGCGTGAGGTTGCTGCTGAACACCGTGCCGAAAGGGGTGTCGATGCCGCGCCCGCCGGCATAGGCCGGCCCGCCGCGTGCGGTGTGGCAGCCGGCGCAGTTGCCGGCGCGGGCCAGGTAGGCGCCGCGGGCGATCAGGCTGTCGCTGGGGGTGGTGCTGGCCACCGGAATGCGCACGTCGATCTCGTCCCGCAGATTGAGCCAGGCCACAGCCGCTGCCGCCGCGGCAAGCAGCAGCACCGATGCCAACAGGGCGCCGAATAATTTCTTCATGGCCGGGCCCCCGTCGCAGCGCCTGCAGAAAAGGCCGAACCTGCGCAGCTCAGGGTGATGGCGCCAGGCGCCGGCGGGGGCAGGGTGGCGACCGGCTTGCTGCTGGCCGGCAGCGGCTGCGCAGCCAGCCAGCTCGCGACGGCATTCAGGTCCTCCAGCGTGAGCCGGTCCACCACCTGTTTCATGCAGTCCGGCGGCTGGGCGCGGCGCTGGCCGGCTTTCCAGGCGCCGAGCTGGGCATTGAGGTAGTCACGCGGCAGGCCCAGCAGGCCCGGGATGTGCGGCAGGGCGCCGGTCATGGCCTGGCCGTGGCAGGTCACGCAGGCCGGCACGCGCCGCGCGGCATCACCCTGCAGCACAAGTTGACGGCCCTGGCGCAACACCTCCGGCGCGGCCTGCGCTGGCGCCGGCGCCGGGTAGGCCACCTCCAGTTTTGAAAAGTACTGCGCAATTTCCATCAGGTAGCTGTCGCTCAGCGGTTCCACAAGTTGCGCCATCAGGCCGTAGTGGCGCCGGCCGTCGCGAAAGTTCAGCAACTGGTTGTAGAGATAGCCGGCAGGTTTGCCGGCCAGGCGCGGGTAATAACCATCCGGACCGGCGCGCCCCTGGGGACCATGGCAGGCCGTACAGGCCAAGGTGCGCTGGGCGATGCTGTCCTCAAACGGTGCCGCGGCCAGCGCGGCTGTGGCGCACCCGGCCAGCGCGGCGCTTGCGGCTGCAAGCAGGCGCATTCGGGTGAGCAGCGCGGAAAAAATCAGGGGGATGGGCATGTAGGCATCATCGGCGATCCGGGCCTTGAACGTAAGACTCAGATACGGCTTGAAAAACCATATCAGATGAAAATCTGGTGAAAATAACCATATCAGATGACCTGCCCCACCCGGTCCGAGGCGCGCCCCGGCCACTGCTTTCCCGAGGCCATGAAACGTTACGAACAACTGGCTGAACTGCTGGCCACCGATATCCGCAGCGGACAACTTGCTGCGGGCGCGCGCCTGCCGTCCATCCGCAGCATCACGGCCCAGCAGGGGCTCAGTGCCTCCACCGCCTTCAAGGCCTATGAGCGCCTGGAGGAAAAAGGCTTGGTACGCGCCCGCCCGCGTTCCGGCTATTACGTCATCGGGCCGGGCGCGCCGCCGGGCACGCCTGCCGCACCGATGGACCCGCGGGCAAGGACCAGGCCGGCGCTGGTTTCCTCGCGGCTGGATGTCAGCGCGCTGGTGTTTTCGGTGCTGGATGCCGTGCAGGACGCCGACATCGTGCCGCTGGGCTCGGCTTTTCCGAGCCAGGACCTGTTTCCCCTGCAGCGCCTGGGCAAGTCACTGGCCCGTGTGGCACCGCGCCTGCATGGGCATTCCATGGTGGCGCATTTCCCCCAGGGCCATCCCGCCCTGCGCCAGCAGATCGCGCAGCGTTACCTGGCCATGGGCATGGCGCAGCCGGCCGATGAACTGGTCATCACCAGCGGCGCGCTGGAGGCGCTCAATCTGTGCCTGTCCGCGGTGGCGCGGCCCGGCGACCTGGTGGCCATCGAGTCGCCCGGGTTTTACGCCGGGCTGCAGGCGCTGGAACGCCTGAACATGAAGGCGCTGGAGATCCCGGTTCACCCGCAGGACGGGCTGGATCTGGCGGCGCTGGCGCGTGCGCTGGACCGGCACCCGGTGAAAGCCTGCTGGTTCATGACCTCGTTCCAGAACCCGACCGGCACCAGCCTGTCGCCCGCCAAAAAGCAGGCATTGGTCGCGTTGCTGGCCCAGCACGGCATCCCGCTGATCGAGGACGATGTTTACGCCGAGCTGTATTTCGGCGCACGCGCACCTTCGCCGGCCAAAGCCTTTGACCGGCAGGGGCTGGTGATGCACTGCAGTTCGTTCAGCAAGACGCTGGCGCCGGGTTACCGCGTGGGTTGGGTCTCACCCGGCCGTTTTGGGGAGCAGATCACCCGGCTCAAGCTCATGACCACCCTGTCGGCCAGCCTGCCCGCGCAGGTGGCGCTGGCCGACTACCTGCAACATGGCGGCTACGACAAACACCTGCGCAAGCTGCGCCATGCGATGGAAGCCCGGATGGCCGGCTTGCTGGCGGCCATCGCGCGTCACTTTCCGCCTGGCGTGCGGGCAGAACGGCCGGCGGGCGGTTATTTCGCCTGGGTGGTGTTTGATGCCGGCTTCGATGCGCTGGCGCTGCATGAGGCGGCGCGCGAACACGGCATCAGCCTGGCACCGGGGCCGATTTTTTCGGCGCGCCGGGAGTTTCGCCATTGCCTGCGGCTCAATGGCGGCCAGGCCTGGACCACGCGCCTGGAGGAGGCCATGCGCACGCTGGGCGCGCTGGTCCGGCTGCAAGCGCCCTATGCGGGAAGTGCAGGCCTGTGAACAGGCCTAACGTTTCGGGCTGGACCGCAGGCAGGCCAGGAAATGGTCCCAGCTCGTTTGCAGTTCCTGCACCCGTGCACCCTTGTCGAGGACGGCGCCGCCCGCCGCTTCGGTGCGCCGCACCACCTTGGCGAGCGCACTGGCAGGCAGGGGGTCGATCTGGCGCCGCAGTTCAGAGGCCTTGCGGCGCATCTCGACAATGGCGCCGCGCGTCAGCGACTTGTTGTTCGACAGGGCAATGCCGCCTACCAGTTCGGCCATCTCGGCAAGCGCCGGATCCAGATACCAGATGGCCGCCGTGCTCAGCGCCAGGGCCCAGACCCGTTTGTTCGGGACCGCTGCCGGCGCGGGTGCGGCGGCAGGTTCGGGTGTGGCAGGCTGGGATTCGGACGGTAGGGTCATGAGGGCACTGGGTCGGGACCTGAACGGGCAAGCTATGAATTCTCGCTGACTTTGGCGCGGCCGTGGGCCAGCCGCAGCGCATGCCCCTGCGCGCTTCTCAGCTACGCCGATATACGATAAAAACTGCCTCCAGCCCTTGTCTGGAAAGGGTGAGCAGCTATCAAAAAAGAAGGAATCAACGCCCTGCCTGCCAGCCGGCAATGGCGCGGCAGACCCAGTCCGGGTCGTCATGCGGCAGGTCGTGGCCGGCCCAGGGGTGGGTTTGGAGGGTCGCCCCCCACGCCTGGGCCAGCGCCGTGGAGCAGCGCGGGCTGACCAGGTCGTCGCGGGCAGACGCCAGCACCAGCGTCGGGCAGCCGGGCCCCTGCGCTGGCGCGGAAAACCGGGCCGCTGCCCACAGCTGGCGCCAGGCGCTGGCGGGCATGACCGGGGCACTGCGGCGGATCTGCCGCCAGTCGGCGAGGTCCGCCTCGCGCCCCTGTATGCGGCGGCAGGTCATGCCGTGAATGATGGCTTCGGCGGCGCCGGCATCGTCCCAGCAAGCCGCCAGCCGCAGCAGCGAGGGCCATTGCGCCGGCCGCAAGCGCTCGGTGAGGCGGCTGAAGGGCCGCATGCTGGTGTTGACCAGCACCAGCGCCGCGATTTCCTGCGGATGGTGTTCAGCCCAGTCCACGGCCACCATGCCGCCCAGCGACATCGCCAGCAGCCGCCACGGCGGCGGCACGCCCCGGCCGAGCAATTGTGCGCGTGCGAACTGCGTCATCGCGGCGACCGTGGCCGGTGAGCGCAGGCCGTTGAAGACGCCGTTGCCCGGCAGATCCAGCGCCGTCACCGTTGCGCCGGTGGCGGCCAGTTGCTGCGCAAAGCCGCCCCAGTGGCGGGCTTCGCGGCTCAGTCCGCGGAGCAGCACCCAGCTCATGGCAGGGGCCGCGCCCGCCAGTGCGCGCTGGCCTGTTGTTGCAGACTGGCGCGCTGGCCGGGCAAGGGCAACCAGGCCGGCGCAGCATGCGCGGCGCGGGTAAGAAAGTCCAGCAGGTCCACGTGGCGGCGCAACACGCGCTTCACGCGGTGCGCCTTGATCGGGTTGAAGATGCCATGGCGCGAAAACAGCTGGCGCGGGTTTTTGCGTATCCAGAGCCACGAGCCCAGCTCCAGTGTCATCGGCAAAAACACATGGCCCGACGGGGCATGGTCATAGGCGTGGTCCCACAGGTCGCCGTGCAGCAGGTACTGCCTGCTTTGCGGCTCGAAGCTGTAATCGTGGTGTGGCATGGACTGCTCCAGCATGGCCTTGAGCGTGAACATCTCGGGCAGGTGCGCCATCAGCCGGCGCGTGCGCGCATACGGAAACCACAGGCTGTCGCCAAAGCCGTAACCCGAGTGGCAGTCCAGCGCCAGGCTGAAGGGCCGGCTGGACAGTTCGGCTTGCACCACCTGCAGCAGCGCCGTGCTTTCGGTCTCCATGGGCGCGCCGCGCTGGCCGCAGTACCAGGGCAGCAGGGAACTCCAGTTTTGGCCGCCGGCCAGAAAGGGCACGCTGCCTTCGGCGCGCTGCGGTGCGTTGCGCATCAGGTCCACGCCACGCGGGTTGGCGCGTTTGTGGGCCCACATGCCGCCGGGGTTGACGATGGGCATGAACAGCAAACGCACGTTCTGCAGTTGCTGGCGCAACAGCGTGTCCCAGGCCAGCCGGAACAGCAGGGCGCGCATGTAGCTGAGGATCAGTTGCGTGCCGATGCGCTCCAGCCCGTGGATGCCGCCAAAAAAGCCGATGGCCGGCGCGCGCGGGTCGCGCGAACCGAGGGCGGCGGTGAAGATCTCGAACGGCGGCCCGGCGGTGTGCACGCCGGCCACCGCCCGCACGTCGAACTGCGCCTGGCCGTCGCGCAGGATGGCCTTGAAGTCTTCATGCTCGGCAAAGGTGGCGGCCGGGTCGGGCGTGCGGGCGAACAGGTAAGGGTCGGCAGGACGGTGCAGAAATTCCATCTTCCCATCCTTGCAGGCTTGTGTGACAGATCACTACATGCGCTGCCTGGCATGGCTCACGCCGACGCAAGGCGGCGCGTGGTCTGCTATGAAAAATAGAGCTGCCAGCGCCCGCCAGCCGGGGGGCTGGGGCCTGATTTGGCTTGTAATCAGCGCGGCGCCGGCTGCAGCACCAGGTCGGACGCCGGGTAAGCCACGCAAGGCAGGATGAAGCCGCCGGCCTTTTCTTCCGCGCTCAGGCCCGGCCATTCGATGCGGTAGCTGACCTGCCCGCTGGCCAGCCGGCAGATGCAGGTCCGGCAGGTGCCGTTGCGGCAGGAGCTGTCCAGAAAAATCCCCGCCTGCAGCGCGGACAGCAACAAGGGCTGGGCGGCGGGCGCTGCGAACGCGGCGCCGTCCTGCAGGCGCGCCTGATACACCGGCTCGGGCGGGGGAAGTGTCATGGTCTGCAGTCTAGGGCCTGTGAACAGGCCCCGGCGGCCCGGGTTTCATTTGCTGCGACAATCCGGGTCCCCCAAGCAACGAGTTCACACTAGCCTTTTTTCATGTCCAGCTACCAAGTTCGCCCCGCCACCGTGCGTGATGCCAAAGTCATTGCCGAAATCAACGCCACCGCCTCACGCGCCGCTTACCAGGGCCTGGTGCCCGACGAACAGCTCGGCACCCTGTCCATTGACAAACGCCAGCAGTTCTGGCGCGATGCCATCGAGTACATGGAGCCCCAGGTCCAGGTCGCCACGAACGGCGACAAGGTGATCGGTTTTGTCGGCTTCGACCGTTCGCGCGACGCCGGCACACCCTCGACCTGCGGCGAGATCTGGGCGATTTACGTCGAGCCTTCGCATTGGGGAAAGGGTGTGGGCACCGCCCTGTGGGACGCTGCCAATGACGGCCTCAAGGAAGAGGGCTGCACCAAGGTCA
>CAMLDT010000106.1 GCA_946479075.1 uncultured Polaromonas sp. | reverse complement strand
CGCCATGAAAAAACCGATGTGGCGATTTTTCGCGAGATGGGTGCGCTCGGCCTGCTGGGCGCCACCATTCCCGAGCAATACGGCGGTGCCGGCCTGAACTACGTCTGTTACGGCCTGGTGGCGCGTGAGGTCGAACGGGTCGACTCCGGCTACCGCTCCATGATGAGTGTGCAGTCCTCGCTGGTCATGGTGCCGATCAACGAATTCGGCAACGAAGCCACCAAACAGAAATACCTGCCCAAACTCGCCAGCGGCGAATGGATTGGCTGCTTCGGCCTGACCGAACCCAACCACGGCTCGGACCCGGCTGGCATGCTGACGCGCGCGCGCAAGGTCGCCGGCGGTTATTCGCTGACCGGCAACAAGATGTGGATCACCAACAGTCCGATCGCCGACGTGTTTGTGGTCTGGGCCAAGGACGACGAAGGCGCGATCCGCGGCTTTGTGCTCGACAAGGGCAGCAAGGGCCTGAGCACACCGGCCATCCACAGCAAGGTCGGCTTGCGCGCCTCGGTCACCGGCGAAATTGTCATGGACGAGGTGTTCTGCCCCGAGGAAAACGCGTTTCCCGAAGTGCGCGGCCTCAAGGGCCCGTTCACCTGCCTGAACTCGGCGCGTTACGGCATCGCCTGGGGCGCGCTGGGTGCGGCCGAGGACTGCTTCGACAAGGCGCGCCAGTACACGCTGGACCGCAAGCAGTTCGGCCGCCCGCTGGCGGCCAACCAGCTGATCCAGAAAAAACTCGCCGACATGCAGACCGAAATCGCGCTGGGCCTGCAGGGCTGTTTGCGCCTGGGCCGCATGAAGGACGAAGGCACCGCCGCGGTCGAGATCACCTCGATCATGAAACGCAACTCCTGCGGCAAGGCACTCGACATTGCACGCATGGCGCGCGACATGCTGGGCGGCAACGGCATCAGTGACGAGTTCGGCGTGGCGCGCCACCTGGTCAACCTGGAAGTCGTCAACACCTACGAAGGCACGCACGATGTGCATGCGCTGATCCTGGGCCGCGGCATCACCGGCATCTCGGCGTTTTCCTGAAGCCATGAGCAGCACTGACGTGCGCCCGCCGCCGCTGACCGGTGTGCGGGTGCTGGACCTGTCGCGCGTGCTCGCCGGCCCCTGGGCCGGCCAGTTGCTGGCGGACCTGGGCGCCGACGTCGTCAAGGTCGAAAAGCCGGGCGCCGGCGACGACACGCGCGCCTGGGGCCCACCGTATCTGAAGGACAGCTCGGGCCGCGACACCAGCGAAGCCAGCTATTACCTGTGCGCCAACCGCAACAAACGCTCGGTCGCCATCGACATCGCCACGCCCGAAGGCCAGGCCCAGGTGCGCGCACTGGCGGCGCAAGCCGATGTGCTGCTGGAGAACTTCAAGGTCGGCGGGCTCCAGCGCTACGGCCTGGACTACGCCAGCCTGAAGGAAGCGAACCCGCGCCTGGTTTATTGCTCCATCACCGGCTTCGGCCAGACCGGGCCATACGCGGCGCGTGCCGGCTACGACTTTTTGATCCAGGGCATGGGTGGCCTCATGAGCGTGACGGGCCAGCCCGACGGCGAGCCAGGCGCGGGGCCGCAGAAAGTCGGCGTGGCGCTGACCGACATCATGACTGGCCTGTACGCCACGATTGCGGTGCAGGCCGCGCTGGCCGAACGTAACCACTCCGGCCTGGGCCAGCACATTGACATGGCGCTGCTGGACGTGCAGGTCGCCTGCCTGGCGAACCAGGCGTCCAACTACCTGTCCGGCGGCGTGGTGCCGCGCCGCATGGGCAATGCGCACCCGAACATCGTGCCTTACCAGGCCTTCCCCACGGCCGACGGCGACATCATCCTGGCCATCGGCAACGACAGCCAGTTTGCGAAGTTCTGTGCGGTGGCCGGCCACCCCGAATGGTCCAGCGATGACCGTTTTTCGGGCAACGCCCAGCGCGTGGCCAACCGCGCTGTGCTGGTGCCGCTGCTGCGCCAGGCCACCGTGATGCGCACATCCGCCGACTGGATTGCCGCGCTGGAAACCGCCGGCGTGCCCTGCGGTCCGGTCAATCACATCGACGAGGTGTTTGCCGACCCGCAGGTGAAAGCACGCGGCCTTCACATCGATTTGCCGCACCCGCTGGCAGGCCATGTGCCGCTGGTGGCGAACCCGATCCGCCTGTCCGCCTCGCCGGTGGTCTACCAGCGTCCGCCGCCGCTGCTGGGCGAACACACGCAAGAAGTGCTCACGCAGTGGCTGGGGTAGCAGCGGCTGCCTGACACCCTGCCTCGGGAGCCGGCGCAGTCTTTGAAGCAAAAAGTGCCTCCAGCCCTTGATGGCCGGGCGCAGGCAGCTATTTATTTGATAGCGTCCGCGCGCAGTCGCGACACCGCCGCCGGGAGATTTTCCCAGGGCGTGCGCCCCGGTGCATACCGGCTGCGCATGTAGGCCGCCAGTTCAGCCACCTGCGCATCGCTCAGGCTGTGGCGGAACGCCGGCATGAAACCGATGGCGGACGAGGCCGGCTCGCGGATGCCGTCCAGGATCACCCGCACCAGGTTGTCGGGCCGCGCGCTGTGCAGCTTGCTGTTGAGCGCCAGTGGCACGTTGGCGCCCAGCAGGGTCGGGCCGTCGCCGTCGTGGTGGCAGGACGCGCAGGCGCCGTTGAACAAGCGCTGACCCGGCCCGGGCAACGCCGCCGTCGTTTGCTGCGCAGCCAGCACCGCCTGGCGCGAACGCGCCGCGCTGTCGGCCTCGGTCAGCGGCTGGTTGTAGGACGCGAGGTAAACCGCCATCGCCCGCACATCCTCATCAGGCAGCGCCGCCAGCTCGCGCACCACCGGGGCCATCGGCCCGGCAGCGGTGCCGTGTTGCGGCGAATGCCCGGTGCGCAAGTAGCTGTAGAGCTGCGCGCTGGTCCATGGCACCGGCGCGCGTGACAGCGCGGTCAGTGCCGGCGCTTCCCAGCCATCGACCATCGCGCCGCTCAAAAAAGCCTTGCCGCTGCGCTCGGCGCCAAACGCGTTGCGCGGCGTGTGGCAGGCGCCGCAGTGGCCCAGCCCGTTGACCAGGTAGGCGCCGCGGTTCCATTCGACGGTCTGGGTGAGGTCTTGCTTGTAGGGTGCGGGGTCATGGAACAGCGCATTCCAGCCGGCCATCAGCGGGCGCACGCTGAACGGAAACGCCAGCCGCGTGGCTGGCGGCTCCGAACGCACCGCCGGTTGCGCCATCAGATACGCATACAGCGCGGTCAGGTCTTCGTCGCTGGTTTTGGCAAACGCCGTGTACGGAAACGCGGGGTAGAGATGGTGGCCGTCACGCGAGATGCCCTCGCGCATCGCACGCTGGAAAGCGCTGAAGGACCAGCGGCCGATGCCGGTCTCGGGGTCGGGCGTGATGTTGGTGCTCACCACCTGACCAAAGGGCGTCTCCATCGCCAGGCCGCCGGTGTTCGGCGCGCCGCCGGGGGCGGTGTGACAGACCACGCAGTCGCCGGCGGCGGCGAGCTGGCGGCCTTTTTCCAGCGTGGCGGCGGTGTAGATGGAGGCGCTGCTGCTCACCACCGGCGCGATCACAGGCCGCCAGCCGAGCAGCGCCGCAGCGATGCCGAACACGCTGGCGAGAATCGCACCGCCACGTGCCCAGGCTTTTTTCCGCTTGGGCCATATCGCGCCAGCCGGCATCTCCTGAACAGCCTGTGGCGCAGGCGGCAGTCGCGCCGCTTCGCTGTCGGGCGCCGGGTTCAGCGCCGCGCGTATCACCTCGGGCGTGAACGGCGGCTGGCGAAAGCGCACACCGGTGGCGTCAAAGATCGCGTTGGCAATCGCCGCGGTGCCGGGCACCGAGGAGGACTCGCCGGCGCCCAGCGGCGGCTCGCCAGGGCGCGGCATGGTCACCACCTCGACCACCGGCACGTCCCTGAAATTGAGGATGGGGTAGGAGCCCCATTCCAGCGCTGCCACCGTGTTGTTGACCGGGTTCAGCGCCACCTGCTCGGTCAGGGCGCGGCTGGTGGTCTGCACCACATTGCCGTGGATCTGGTGCTGCACACCGGCCGGGTTGATCATCATGCCGGCGTCGTGGCCGACCACGACGCGGCGCACAAATACCTCGCCGGTCTTGCGGTTGACCTCGACATCGGCGACCCAGGCGGCCCAGGCCGCGCCGAAGCCCGGCCACTTGCTGTGTACGTAGCGCGCATACGCCACACCTTGACCCTGCACGATGTCGGAGGCTTCACCCGGCGCCGCTTGCTGTTGCGGCCCGGTGTGCGGCTTCCATGCCGCGCGGTCGGCGGTCGCACGCACCAGTTCGGCGGCGCGCGGCTCGCTCAGGTAGCGCAGGCGGAACTCGACCGGGTCCACCCCGGCAGCAGTTGCCAGCTCGTCAATGTAAGACTCGTGCGCAAAGAAATTGGGCAGCGCCGACACGCCGCGCAGCCAGGACGCGCGCAGCATGGGCGCCATGTCGTTGACGCTGACGCGCAGGTGGTCGTAGTCATAAGGTGGCCGCGCGCTGCGGTCGCCCATCTCGTAGGCCTGGGCGACCGGGTCGATGGTGCGCGTCAGCAGCAGCGCCAGCGTCGGCGAGCCGTTGGACGGGTAGGAGGTCTGGAAATCGTAGGCGGCGACCGAGCCATCGGCATTGAGGCCACCGCGCACCTGCATCAGCTGCGCCGCGCCCTTGGGTTCCCAGGCGTGTTCCTGTTCACGCGTGAGTTGCACCCGCACCGGCGCACCCACGGCGCGCGACAGCAAGGCCGCATCGGCCGCCACATCGTCGGCGCAGTTGCGGCCGTAACAGCCGGCGGCTTCCATGCGGATCACATCGATGGCCACGTCGGGCAGACCCATCAGGCGTGACAGGTCGGCGCGCAGCACATGCGGGTTCTGCGTGCCGGCCCAGACGGTCATCTGGTCGCCCCTCCAGTCGACGAGCGCGCAGGACGGGCCGATCGAGCCATGCATCTGGTAGGGCCAGACATAGTTGCGCGCCAACGCCTGCGCGGCGCCAGCAATCGCGCCATCGACATCACCTTCGTCAATCAGCCTGCGTTGTGTCGACGGGTTGTCACGGATGGCCTGTTCCAGATCGTCCAGCTTCTGCAGACCCGGCCAAGGCTTCCAGCTCACCTTGAGTTCACGCAGCGCCTGCTCGGCGTGTTCCTCGCGTTCCGCGACGATGCCGACAAAATCGCGGATCACCACCACGGCGCGTATGCCGGGAATGTGCGCTATCGACGACTCATCGACCGACTCCAGCGTGTTGCCGATGAAATCGCCATGGTCGGCGCCGGCATAGGGTGGGCGCACCACCCGGCCGTGCAGCATGCCGGGAATCCGCATGTCGTGCACAAAGGTCAGCGCGCCCGTGGCCTTGGCCGGGATGTCAACGCGCGGCTGGGGGGTGCCGACCACGCGGTAGTCTTGAGCCCGCTTCAGCGGCGTGTCCAGCGCCAGCGTCAACTCGACATGCCGGCCGCCGACCAGCGCGCCGTAACCTACCGAACGCGCGGCATCGCCCGTCACGCTGGCCACGCCGTCGCGCATATCAAGAGAGTCCGCCTGCACACCCAGCCTGGCCGCAGCCTGACCCAGCAACCAGACGCGCGCCTGCGCCGCGGCGGCACGCAGCGGCGCCGCGTGGATCTGGATCGACGCACTGGCAATCGTCGCGCCCTGGTTGGGCGCGCGCGCGGTGTCGCCCAGCACCATATGAATGCTGCCCATGGTCACGTCGAGCTCTTCCGCCACGATCTGGCTCAGCGCGGTGCGGATGCCAGTGCCCAGGTCCACATGGCCGTTCAGCGCCGTGACACTGCCGTCGTCCCAGACGGCCAGCAGGATTTCCACCCCTTCCGCCGGATTGGCCGTCACCAGCGCGGGCTGGCCCGGTGCGGGCGGCGGCGCTGGCGGCGGGGTCCGCGTGACCAGCAGCACGCCGGCCGCCGCATGAAAATCGGCGCGTGTCAGCGGCAGGTCGGCACGGCGCATCATGGGGTCGCGCTCCCGTTCGCATCACCGGATGCCGCCTTCGTCAATTGGGCGGCACGCCGGACCGCCTTGATGATTTCGAGATGGGTGCCGCAACGGCACAGGTTGCCGGAGAGTTCACGGCGGATGTCTTCTTCGGTCGGATCGGGGTGGCGCGCCAGCAAGGCCGCGGTCATCATGATCATGCCGCTCAGGCAGTAGCCGCACTGGGCCGCTTGTTCGTCGATGAAGGCCTGCTGCACCGGATGAAGCTGGCCGGGCGAACCCAGGCCTTCCAGCGTGGTGATCTGCCTGCCCGCCACGCCGCCCGCGGGGATCACGCAGGAACGTGCCGCCACGCCGTCCACCAGTACGGTGCAGGCGCCACACTCGCCCAGACCGCAGCCGTATTTCGGGCTGTTCAGTGCCAGATCGTTGCGCAGCACCGTCAGCAGGCTGGTCTGTGGGGACGCAGACAGCGCACGCCCCACGCCGTTGACATGGAGGGTGACCACGGGCCCGCTCATGAATACACGTACAAGCCGGGCCTCAACGCTGGTTTCAGGCCAGGTCGGTGGACTGGATGCGTTTCACGCCGCGCGCGGCCATCTGTTTCCAGGCTGCGGCGAGGGATCCGTTGAGGTCAATGGCACGCGTGGCATCCTCGATCACATACACCTCGAAGCCGGCCTTGCGCGCATCCATGGCGGTCCAGGCGACGCAGAAGTCGGTGGCCAGGCCGGTGACGAAGACCTTTTTGATGCCGCGCTGCTTGAGGTAGCCTCCCAGGCCGGTTGGCGTCTTGCCGTCGGCCTCGGTGAAGGCCGAATAACTGTCCACGTCCTGGTGGTAGCCCTTACGCACAATCACCTGCGCGGTCGGCAAGGCCAGGTCCTTGTGCAGGGCGGCGTCATCCGTGCCCTGCACGCAGTGGTCAGGCCACAGCACCTGGTTGCCGTAGGCGAGCTTCTTGACCTCAAACGGTTTCTTGCCGGCGTAGCTGCTGGCAAACGAGGCATGGCCTTTGGTGTGCCAGTCCTGGGTGACCACGATGTTCTCGAAGGCCGGGGCCAGCTTGTTGATCACGGGAACCACTTCTTCACCGCCCTTGACCGGCAGGGTACCGCCGGTCACGAAACAGTTTTGCACATCGACCACAATCAGTGCACTTTTGCCGTCGGGCTTGAGCTTGCCCGCCGCAAAGGTGAGGGAACCGGTCGCCGCAAGCAGGCCGGCGCCGGACAAGGCTTTCAACAGGGTTCTGCGATAGGCGGTATGCATGATGCAATCTCCTGAAAGGATGGGACCACAGACAACAATGGCGCGCTACACACTCAGGTAGGCGCGCCGCACTTCTTCATTGGCCGCGAGTTCGGCCATGGAGCCCTCATAGCGGATCTGGCCTTTTTCGAGCACGTAGGCCCGGTCGGACACCAGCTCCGCAAAATGCATGTTTTGCTCGGACAGCAGGATGCTCACGCCCTGCGCCTTCAATTCGAGAATCATCTGCGCCATCTGCTCGACGATCACCGGCGCCACCCCTTCGGAGGGCTCGTCGAGCAGCACCAGGTAGGGATTGCCCATCAGCGTGCGCGCCACCGTCAGCATCTGCTGCTCGCCACCGCTCATGCGGCCACCGGGCCGGTCAGGCATTTCACCGAGGTTGGGGAACAGCTTGAACAGGCGCTCGGGTGTCCACACCGGCGCCGCCGTTCCGTCGGGCCAGCGCCGCGCCGCCTGTTTGCCGACTTCCAGGTTTTCCAGCACGGTGAGGTCGGTGAAGACACGCCGGTCCTCCGGCACAAAACCCAGACCCAGCCGCGCCGCCACGTGCGGCTCGCTGCGGGAAATGTCATGGCCGAGAAAACGCACCGCGCCCTTGCGCTTGGCCAGCATGCCGATCAGCGTCTTGAGCGTGGTTGATTTGCCGGCGCCATTGCGGCCCATCAGCGCCACTACTTCGCCGCGGCGCACATTCAGGTCCACGTCATAAAGAATCTGGGCCGCGCCGTACCAGGCGCAGAGGCCCCGGGCGTCCAGCAGGGTGTCTGCGCTCATGCTGCTTCTCCAGCCGTTGCGTGGATGTCCAGGGCCGGGGGCGCCGCTTTTTCAAACGTCTTGCCGCTGCCGAAATACACCTCCTGCACCTTGGGGTCGTCACGTATTTCCAGCGGTTTGCCCTGGGCGATGAGCCGGCCACGGGCCAGCACGATCATGCGGTCGGCATAGGCAAACACCACGTCCATGCTGTGCTCGGTAAACAGCACCGCCATGCCGCGGTCCACCACCAGTTGTTTGGTCAGCGCCATCAGCGCATTGCGCTCGCGCGGCGCCATGCCGGCGGTCGGCTCGTCCATCAGCAACAGCTTGGGGCTGTTGGCCATGGCGATTGCCAGCTCCACACGCTTGACATCGCCGTAAGCCAGTTCGCTGCACGGCCGATCAGCCTGCGGCGCCATGCCGACCTGTTCCAGCAGGGCCAGTGCGTCCTCACGCCGGTAGCCAGCGGCGCTGCGCCACATCGAGAACAGCTTGCCGTCATGGGACAGCAACGCCATCTGCACGTTCTCGACCACCGTGAGCGACGCAAAGGTCTCGGCAATCTGGAAAGTGCGGCCCACGCCGAGACGCCAGATCGCGCGCGGCTTGCGGCCCACCAACTCCTGCCCGTCAAGCAGGATGGAACCCTGGCCGGCGGGCAACTGGCCGTTGACCATGTTGAAGGTGGTGGTCTTGCCGGCGCCGTTGGGGCCGATCAGCGCCAGCAGCTCGCCGGCGTGCAGGTCAAAACTGATGCCATCGACCGCCTTGACGCCGCCAAAGGATTTGCCGAGGTCGCGGACCTGGAGCAGGGGCGCGCTCATGCTTTCACCTCTTCGATTTTGGCGGGGGCCTTGCGGCGGAGCCGGTCAAACAACAGCTTCGCCGAACCGGCAACACCCTGGGGAAACAACAACACCAGCAGCAAAATGATGGCGCCCAGCATGGCGCGCCAGTAGTCGGTGTTGCGCGCCACGGTGTCGTGCAGCCAGGTGAAGGTCACCGCGCCCACCACCGGCCCGGCCAGGGTCTGGATGCCGCCCAGCAGCACCATGACCAGCCCGTCCACCGACTTGCCGACACTGAGGCTTTCCGGTGAAATGCTCCCTTTGGAGAATGCGTAGAGCGAACCGGCCAGGCCCGCCGCCGCACCGGCAATGACAAAGGCGGTCCATTGCATGCGTTTGACATCAATGCCGATGGCGTCGGCGCGCAACACTGAATCACGGCCCGCGCGCAGGGCATAACCGAAGGGCGAAAACAGCACGCGGCGCAACCAGAGGATGCCTGCCGCCACCAGCAGCAGCGTGAGCCAGTAATACATGCGCTTGTCGGACAGCCATTCCGACGGCCAGACGCCGGTCAGGCCATTGCTGCCGCCGGTGAAGGAATCCCACTGGTAGGTGATGGCCCAGGTGATCTGGGCGAATGCCAGCGTCAGCATGGCGAGGTACACGCCCGAAAGCCGCACCGCGAACCAGCCATAGATCAGGGCCCCCGCGGCCGCTACCAGCGGCGCCACCACCAAAGCCAGCTCCATGGGCAAACCGCTGCTGCGCACCAGCAGGGCGGCGCCGTAGGCACCCAGGCCGAAGTAGGCGGCATGGCCAAAGGAATGCATGCCCGCCGGCCCCATGATGAAGTGCAGGCTGGCGGCAAAGAGGGCCGCGATCAACAGGTCAATCATCAGCACGGTGGTGTAAGGCGAGTTCACCGTAAACAGCGGCATGGCAGCCAGCACCAGGCCCAGCAGCGCAGCGGCAATGACGTAACTTCGGCTGGCCTTGCGCAGCGGCTCTTCCTGCATGCCGACATACCGGCTGGGCGCTTGCGGCCGGCCGAACAGGCCCCAGGGCCGCCACACCAGCACGATGGCCATGACCAGGAAGTCGGCGACCAGCGTGAGTTTTGAAAAGGAAATGCTGTAGCCGAAAACCTCGACCACACCGAGCCAGATACAGATCGCCTTGATTTCGGCTATCAGCAGGGCAGCGGCATAAGCCCCGGGAATGGAACCCATGCCGCCCACCACGACCACCACAAAGGCCGAGCCGATGGTGTGCAGGTCCATCTCCAGCGTCGCCGGTTCGCGCGGAAGCTGGAGCGCCCCACCAAGGCCGGCCAGCATGGCGCCCAGCGCAAACACCGCGGTGAACAGCCAGGCCTGGTTGACGCCCAGCGCACTGACCATTTCGCGGTCCTGGGTCGCGGCACGCACCAGCGTGCCCCAGCGCGTGCGGGTCAGCAGCAGCCAGAGCAGGCCCAGCACCACCGGACCCACCACAATCAGGAACAGGTCGTAGCTCGGAAACTGCCGGCCCAGGATTTCAACCGAACCGCTCAGGCCGGGGGCGCGCGGGCCCAGCAACTCGTCGGGGCCCCACAGGTAAAGAACCGCGTCCTTGATCACCAGCACCAGCGCAAAGGTGGCCAGCAACTGAAACAGCTCGGGCGCCTTGTAGATCCGGCGCAGCAGCACCATCTCGATCAGCGCGCCGACGATGCCCGTCGCCACCGCGGCCAGCAACAGCGCCGGCCAGAAGCCCAGTCCGCCGCCGAGTTTTTCAACCAGGGTGTAGGCGATATAAATCCCCACCATGAAAAACGAGCCGTGGGCAAAGTTGACGATGCGGGTGACACCGAAGATCAGCGACAGCCCCGCAGCGACAAAAAACAGTGACGATGCGCCGGCCAGCCCATTGAGCAACTGAACGATGAAACCTGAAAAACTCATTCAATAATCCTCTGGGGCCCGTCACGGGGCACCACGCCGCGATGCGGCGCAGTGCCTGGTGCAGGCCGGGGGTGTTGACAGTGCTAGTCTGCAGCGCGCGATTTTTTCACGTCGGCGGCAGGCGGCTGGAACTTGGCGCCATCGAAGTAGGTGTAGTCCACCATCACGCCCTTGCCGTTGTCGTTTTTGGTCCTGCCCACAAAAGCGCCCATGGTCGACTGGTGATCTTCAGGACGGTAGGTGATCTTGCCAAAGGGGGTCGAGACCTGCAGGCCCTTGAACGCCGCCACCATCTTGGCCGACTCCGTGCTTTTGGCCTTGGCAGCGCCAGCGGCCACCGACTTGATCATGGCGTAGCCAACCACCGAGCCCAGGCGTGGGTAGTCCTTGTATTTCTCGTGGTAGGCCAGGAAGAAGGCCTTGTGCTCCGGCGTCTGGATGCCGTACCACGGATAACCGGTCACGATCCAGCCGTTGGGGCTTTCTTCCTTGAGCGGGTCGAGGTACTCGGGTTCACCGGTCAGCACACTGACCACGGTGCGGTCCTTGAACAGGCCGCGCGTGTTGCCTTCGCGCACAAACCTCGACAGGTCGGCGCCGAACAGCACGTTGAAGATGGCGTCAGGTTTGGCATCGGCCAGCGCCTGCACCACACTGCCGGCATCGACCCGGCCCAGCGGCGTGGGCAGTTCGGCCACCACCACGACCGCCCCCCCGCCGCGCTTCCCCCACGGGGCGGCCGGCAGAGGCTCCCGACGCGCCTGCGGCGATGCGCTCCGCAGCCGGCCAACTGGCTCAACTGCTCGGCAGGCCTCCGGACTCCGTCTCGTCGCTCAAGCCGACCGAGGACGGCTGGGAGGCACAGGTGGAAGTGGTGGAACTGGAACGCGTCCCGGATACGACCAGCGTGATGGCCAGCTACAAGGGCGCCCTGGATACGCAGGGACAGCTGGTCTCCTACGAACGGACCCGCCGGTACAGCCGAGGCATGATCGATCGGCCGACCTGAAGACCATCGGCTTGTCGTTCGGACCACGGCGCGTCGAACTGGTCCGGCGCGAATACCATGCCCTGCGCATCGTCGGTAACGACGTAGCCGTGGTGAACGGCGTGCTTCAGTTCC
>CAMLDT010000105.1 GCA_946479075.1 uncultured Polaromonas sp. | reverse complement strand
ATGTCGGGTAGCGGCCAGCGTGAAATTCTGGTGCCCGCGCGCGCGGAAGGATGACGCTGCGGGCTTTACGGTGCCTATATATTGTTCAGGCAACTTATCCGGGCTTGCAGGGTCCCATGACACTGCGGACATCACATCTTGTCCCACGCCAGCCTGAACCTACCTGGAAAACCATGAACCCCATTTTTTCAATCCTGTTTGCCCCCGGGGCGTCCCGCCTGGCGCGTGCCGCAACGGCAAGCCTGGCCTTTGCGGCTGCGGCGGTCAGCGCCCAGGTCACCACGGTCAGCGGCCTTGAAAGCCTGGAAGCTTTTGTCAAAAACACAAAGAGCGGGCGCGCTGGATTCACCCAGGTGGTCACCAGCCCGCCTCGCGACGGCCAGGCGGCGAAAACCAGGACGTCCAGCGGCAGCTTTGAATTCCAGCGGCCCAACCGTTTCAAGTTTGTCTACAAGAAACCGTTTGAACAAAGCATTGTTTCGGACGGACAGACCTTGTGGTTGCATGACGTGGATCTCAATCAGGTCACAGCGCGCAAACTGACCCAGGTGCTGGCCGGAACGCCCGCTGCCGTCGTTGCTGCGGCGGGAGATATCAAGGCCTTGCAGGCCGATTTCACGCTGGTGCCGCAGCCGGACAGGGAGGGCCTGGAATGGGTTCAGGCAACGCCCAAGACCAGGGACGGCCAGGTGCAAAGCATCACCGTGGGTTTCAGGGAGAGTAGCAAAGGCAGCGAGCTGGCCCGGCTTGAAATCCTGGACAGCTTTGGCCAGCGCTCGGTCATGACCTTCAGCAATTTTGAAGTCAACCCGGCGTTGCCGGCAGGTAGCTTTCAGTTCAAGCCGCCTGCCGGGGCAGACGTGATTCGCCAGTAACAGGCAGGGCATGGCCAACCGTGGCGAGACCTCGTTGAGCCCTGGCGCAGACGCCAAAGCTGCGGCGCCGCTGGCCGAGCGCCTGAGGCCGCGTTCGCTGGGCGAGGTCATCGGGCAGCAGCATCTGCTCGGCGAGGACATGCCGCTACGCATTGCCTTTGAGTCCGGCCAGCCGCACAGCTGCATTTTGTGGGGCCCGCCCGGGGTGGGTAAAACCACCATCGCCCGGCTGATGGCCAGCAGTTTCGATGCGCACTTCATCACCATCTCGGCAGTGCTGGGCGGGGTCAAGGACATCCGTGAGGCGGTCGAGCAGGCCAGCATCTGGCAGGGTCAGGGCAGGCGCACCATCATGTTCGTCGATGAGGTGCACCGCTTCAACAAATCGCAGCAGGACGCCTTTTTGCCGCATGTGGAAAGTGGCCTGTTTACCTTTATTGGCGCCACTACCGAGAATCCTTCCTTCGAGGTCAACTCCGCCCTGCTGTCGCGCGCGGTGGTGTACGTGCTGCAGCCGCTGGGGGATGACAGTCTCAAGCAAATCATCGCCAAAGCCCTTGCGGAGCGGGCGCTCCCAGCTATCGAAACAATAGCACCTGAAGCCGTGGACAAGCTGGTGGCCTACGCCGATGGCGACGCGCGGCGTCTGCTCAACACGCTGGAGTCGCTCGACGTGGCGGCGCGGCGCGAGAAAAAGGGAGGCGCACTCAATGTAACTGCGGCCTGGCTGCTCAAGGTGCTGGGCCAGCAGATGCGCCGCTACGACAAGGGCGGCGAGCAGTTTTACGACACGATCTCCGCCCTGCACAAATCCGTGCGCGGCTCGGATCCCGACGCAGCGCTGTACTGGCTGGTGCGCATGCTCGATGGCGGCGCCGAGCCCAAATACATGGCGCGGCGCCTGATCCGCATGGCCAGCGAAGACATCGGCCTGGCCGATCCGCGCGCCTTGCGGATGGCGCTGGATGCCGCCGAGGTGTATGAACGGCTCGGTTCACCCGAGGGAGAGCTGGCCCTGGCCCAGTGCGTGGTTTACCTGGCTGTGGCGCCCAAGTCCAACGCCGTCTACAAGGCTTTCAACGAGGCCAGAGCCTTTGTGAAAAAAGATGGCACCCGACCCGTGCCGCTGCATCTTCGCAATGCACCGACCAAACTCATGAAAGATCTGGACTACGGAAAGAACTATCGTTATGCCCATGACGAGGACGACGGGTTTGCCGCTGGCGAAACTTATTTGCCCGAGGGCATGGCGTCGCCGGGCTTTTACCGGCCTGTCAACCGCGGCCTTGAAATCCGCATTGCCGACAAACTCGCCGAGCTCAAGTCGAAAAATGACAAAAATCGCGGCTGAAGGTGGCGGCCCGCAGCGCATTTGCTGCGCTCCCGAAAAACAGATTTCTCAAGGGTAAACCCCGCAAAATCGCCTGTGCTGGCCCGATTCTCGCTAGAGAGCCGTGGCTACAATTTGCGCATCAGCTCGCCGCCCAAACCCAGCCAGTCCGCTGGCTTTTGACAGGCGGGCTTTTTGTTAGCTTGCGCGCTGCGAGCCAGGTTGGCAACTGACATAAAACGGGAGAGCAGGTATGGAAGTTTTGCTTCAGCAAATCATCAATGGACTGGTGCTGGGCAGCATGTACGCCCTGGTGGCTCTGGGCTACACCATGGTGTACGGCATCATCAACCTGATCAATTTCGCGCACGGTGAGGTGCTGATGGTGGGTGCGCTGACCAGCTGGACCATCATTGTCTGGATGCAGGAAGCCATGCCCGGAACGCCGGGGTGGTTGATCCTGGTGATCTCCCTGCTGATTGCCTTCGTGGTGTGCGGCGCGCTCAACTTCGCCATTGAAAAAGTCGCTTACCGGCCCTTGCGCAACTCACCCAAGCTGGCGCCCCTGATCACTGCCATCGGGATGTCCATCTTGCTGCAAACCCTGGCCATGATCATCTGGAAGCCCAACTACAAGCCCTACCCGACCTTGCTGCCGTCCGAGCCCTTGCACATGGGCGGCGCCGTGATCACGGTCACACAAATTTTCATCCTGGGTGCCACGGTCGTGTCGTTGTCCGTGCTGATGTACCTGGTCAACTACACCAAGCTGGGCCGCGCCATGCGGGCCACCGCCGAGAACCCGCGCGTGGCGGCCCTGATGGGTGTCAAGCCCGACACCGTGATCTCGGCCACCTTCATCATCGGCGCGGTGCTCGCGGCGCTGGCTGGCGTGATGTACGCCTCCAACTACGGCACGGTGCAACACACCATGGGCTTTTTGCCCGGGCTCAAGGCCTTTACTGCAGCGGTGTTCGGCGGCATCGGCAACCTCGGCGGCGCCGTGTTGGGGGGCATTTTGCTGGGGCTGATCGAATCTATAGGCGGTGGTTACTTGGGCACCTGGACCGGCGGTGTGCTGGGCAGCCAGTACTCGGACATTTTTGCGTTTGTGGTGCTGATTTTTGTGCTGACCTTGCGGCCCTCCGGCTTGCTCGGTGAGCGGGTGGCGGATCGGGCCTAGAGGGAAAAGGAGCACATCATGATGAAAAAACACCGGCTCCTGAGCTTTCTGGTGGCAGCGCTTGCCATGCTGATCCTGCCCCTGCTGCTGCAGCAGGGCGGCAATGCCTGGGTGCGCATCGTTGACATGGCCTTGCTGTATGTGCTGCTGGCGCTGGGCCTGAACATCGTGGTCGGCTACGCCGGACTGCTGGACCTGGGTTACGTGGCTTTCTTCGCAGTTGGCGCTTATCTGTTTGCACTGCTGGGTTCGCCGCACCTGGCCGATGCCTTCCCCGCCGTGGCGGCCGCTTTTCCGGGTGGCCTGCACCTGCCGATATGGGCCGTGATCCCGCTGGCGGCGGCACTGGCCGGTCTGTTCGGTGTCATTCTGGGCGCGCCCACGCTGAAGCTGCGCGGTGACTACCTGGCGATTGTCACCCTGGGTTTTGGCGAGATCATCCGCGTGTTCCTGAACAACCTGGACCGCCCCATCAATCTGACCAATGGGCCCAAAGGCATCAGCCAGATCGACTCGATCACGTTTTTTGGTTTTGACCTCGGCAAAACGCATCACCTCTTCGGTATCGAAGTGACGTCGGTATCCATGTATTACTACCTGTTCCTGGCGCTGGTGATCGTCTCGGTGGTGATCTGCCACCGGCTGGAGAACTCGCGCATAGGCCGTGCCTGGATGGCGATCCGCGAGGACGAAATCGCGGCCAAGGCCATGGGCATCAACACGCGCAACCTCAAGCTGCTGGCTTTCGGCATGGGCGCCACGTTCGGTGGCGTGTCCGGTTCCATGTTTGCTGCCTTTCAGGGTTTTGTCTCGCCCGAGTCTTTCAGCCTGATGGAGTCGGTGATGATTGTCGCCATGGTGGTGCTGGGTGGTATTGGCCACCTGCCCGGCGTGATTCTCGGTGCCTTGCTGCTGGCGGCACTGCCCGAGGTGTTGCGCCATGTGGCCGGCCCGCTGCAAGCCATGACAGGCGGGCGCCTCGACGCCGCCATTTTGCGGCAGTTGCTGATCGCGCTGGCCATGATCGTGATCATGCTGTCACGCCCGCGCGGCTTGTGGCCGGCACCTGACCACGGCAAGTCGCTGAACAAGCCGGTCGGTCCCGATCCCATCCAGTCCATCAATCCCTAAGGAATGGCCATGAGCGAAACCATTCTCAAAGTCTCCGGCGTCTCCAAACGTTTTGGCGGCCTGCAAGCCCTCAGCGACGTGGGTATCCACATCGAACGCGGCCAGGTGTACGGACTGATCGGCCCGAACGGCGCCGGCAAGACGACCTTCTTCAACGTGCTGACCGGCCTCTACACGCCCGACAGCGGCAGCTTTGAGCTGGCCGGCAAGCCCTACAAACCGTCCGCGGTACACGAAGTGGCGAAGGCCGGTATCGCCCGCACTTTCCAGAACATCCGGCTGTTCGCCGACATGACCGCGCTGGAGAACGTCATGGTCGGGCGACACATCCGCACCAGATCCGGTTTGATCGGCGCGGTATTGCGCACCCCCGGCTTCAAGACCGAGGAAGCAGCCATTGCCAAACGTGCCCAGGAACTGCTGGACTATGTGGGCATCGGTAAATACGCCGACTTCAAGGCGCGCACCCTGAGCTACGGCGATCAGCGCCGCCTGGAGATCGCCCGCGCGCTGGCAACCGATCCGCAACTGATCGCGCTTGACGAGCCGGCCGCGGGCATGAACGCGACCGAGAAAGTGCAGCTGCGCGAATTGATTGACCAGATCCGCCAGGACAACCGCACCATCTTGCTGATCGAGCATGACGTCAAGCTGGTGATGGGCTTGTGTGACCGTGTCACGGTGCTTGATTACGGCAAGCAGATCGCCGAAGGGCTGCCGTCGGAGGTGCAGAAAAACGAAAAAGTGATCAGCGCCTATCTGGGCACCGGTCATTGAAGGGGAAAAGCAGCATGCCAAACACACTCCTCAAGGTGACGGGACTGAAGGTCGCTTACGGCGGCATCAAGGCGGTCAAGGGCGTTGATTTTGAAGTCCACGAAGGCGAACTGGTCACGCTGATCGGCTCCAATGGCGCCGGCAAGACCACCACCATGAAAGCCATCACCGGCACCCTGCCGCTGGCCGACGGTGACATTGAGTACCTGGGCAAAAGCATCAAGGGCAAGGGCGCCTGGGACCTGGTCAAGGACGGACTGGCCATGGTGCCCGAGGGCCGTGGCGTGTTCACCCGCATGACCATCACCGAGAACCTGCAGATGGGCGCCTACATCCGGGATGACAAAGCCGGCATCGCCGAGGACATTGAGAAGATGTTCACCATTTTTCCGCGCCTGCGCGAACGCAAGGACCAGCTCGCCGGCACCATGAGCGGCGGCGAGCAGCAGATGCTGGCCATGGGCCGGGCGCTGATGAGCCGGCCGCGCGTGCTGCTGCTCGACGAGCCGTCGATGGGCCTGTCGCCCATCATGGTCGACAAGATTTTCGAGGTGGTGAAGGACGTGTCAGCACGCGGCGTGACCGTTCTGCTGGTCGAGCAGAACGCCAGCCGTGCGCTGGGCATCGCCGACCGGGGCTATGTGATGGAGTCGGGCGTTGTCACCATGAACGGTGACGCGAAGGAGCTGCTGAACGACCCGCGCGTTCGGGCTGCTTACCTTGGCGAATGAGTTTTCAAGTGTTTTTGGCCTCCAGCCCTTACCGGACGGGCGCGAGCAGCTATTGAATTCATAGCAGGGGCAGCTGCCGGATGTGAGCCCCGGGGCTCGGCCGCATGGAAGCTTTGCACCCCGTACGCCCGCAGACCAAGCGTTCAGCAACGGGGTGGGCGCTATAGATTGGATAGCTGATGGCGCTGGCCACGTCAGGGCCGGAGCTCAAAAATCCTCTGAAAATCCTCTGAACCAGTCAGTCCACCCGCGCGCCGGAAGCCTTGACCACCTTCTCATACTTTGCGAGCTCGGCCTTCATGAAGGCGCCGAACTGCTCGGGCGTGTTGGCCACGGGTTCGGCCATCAGGGACGCAAACCGGGTCTTCGCTTCGGGCGAATTCAGTGCGGCGACAAAGGCCTGGTTCAGCTTGGCGACCACATCCTTGGGCGTGGCTGCTGGCGCCACCAGACCCCACCAGGTGTCAATCGAAAACCCCTTGAGGGTCTCCGCCACAGCCGGAACCTCGGGCAAGACCGCACTGCGGCTGGCGGTGGTCACTGCCAGTGCCTTGAGTTTGCCCGCCTTGATGTTGGCTGAAGCGGTAGCGAGGTTGTCAAAGTTGAAATCGACTTGCCCACTCAGCAGCGCAAGCTGGGCCGGGTTGCCACCGTTGTAGGGAATGTGCACCGCAAAGATGCCGGCCTGGGCCTTGAACATTTCACCGGCCAGATGGCCTGCACTGCCGTTGCCGCCGCTACCGTAGTTGAGCTTGCCGGGGTTGGCTTTGGCATAGCTGATGAGGTCGGCCAGGGTGTTGATGTTCAGGCGCTTGGCGGTATCAGCATTGATCACCAGCACATTGGGCACCCGCAGCATCTGGGTGATGGGCGCAAAGTCAGTCGCCGCGTTGTAGGGCATCTTGCTGTACAGCCAAGGGTTGATGGCGTGGGTCGCCACCGCGGCGATGCCGATGGTCATGCCGTCGGGCGCGGCCTTGGCGATGGCATCGACGCCGATGTTCCCACCGGCGCCCGGACGGTTTTCGATGATCACCGTTCCCAGCGAGTCCTTCACGCGTTCGGCCATCAGGCGGGCAGTGACGTCGATCGGACCCCCGGGGGCATACGGCACGATGATGCGCATGATCTTGGGCTGGGCCTGCGCGGTGGTGACGGTGGAGGACAAAGCCACGGCAGCGAAGGCGGTGATGGCCAGTGCGCGGGCTGCGTTAAAGGGGAGGGAGGTGATTTTCATGGGGTTTATTGTGCAAAAAATTTCTGCGGTGGGTTACCGTGGGATTCCCTAGGCGGCGACGGGCACGCGACTGTTTTTTGCAGGCGCGGCTCGCAGCCAGCTCTCTGGTTCTCTGCGGTTCAGTGCCCGGCAAAAAACTGCGCAGCCGCCTCGACCGTGGCGTCGATGTCAGCAGCCGTATGCGCCGCGCTGACAAAACCCGCTTCATACAGCGCCGGTGCGTAATACACACCCTTGTCCAGCATGGCGTGGAAAAAGCGGTTGAAGGCAGGGCCGTCGGTGGTCATCACGGTGGCGTAGTTCTGCGGCAACCGGTCCAGCAGAAAGAAGCCGAACATGCCCCCTTCGCTGTCCGCACAGAAGTCAACCCCGGCCCGTGCGGCCGCGGTGCTGAGGCCTTCGGTCAGGCGGCGCGTGTGTTGCCCCAATGCTTCATAAAAGCCGGGTTTCGAGATTTCGCGCAGTGTCGCCAAGCCGCAGGCGGTCGCCACCGGATTGCCTGAAAGCGTTCCAGCCTGGTACACAGGCCCCAGCGGCGCGAGTTGTTCCATGACGGCCCGGGTGCCGCCAAACGCCGCCATCGGCATGCCGCCGCCAATCACCTTGCCGAGTACCGTCATGTCGGGTTTGAAGCCGGGAATGCTTTGGGCATAGACGCTTTGCGCGCCGCCGAGCGCCACACGAAACCCCGTCATGACTTCGTCAAACACCAGCAGCACACCATGTTGGGAACAGAGTTCGCGGCAGCGCTTCATGAAAGGCAGGCTGGCGCGCACAAAGTTCATGTTGCCGGCAATCGGCTCGATGATCAGGCAGGCGGTGCTGCTGCCATGCTGGGCGAAAGCTTCTTCCAGCTGGCCGATGTGGTTGTATTCGAGGACCAGCGTGTGCTGCACCACCTCGGGCGGCACGCCGGCGCTGGTTGGGTTGCCGAAGGTCGCCAGCCCCGAGCCGGCCTTGACCAGCAAGGCGTCGGCATGGCCGTGATAACAACCTTCGAACTTGATGATCTTGCTTCGGCCTGTCGCACCCCGGGCCAGCCGGATGGCGCTCATGCCGGCTTCGGTCCCGGAGCTGACCAGTCGAAGCATCTCGATGGAGGGAACCAGCTTGACGATTTCCTCGGCCAGTTCAACTTCGCGCTCGGTGGGCGCCCCATAGGAAAAGCCTTCGAGCACCGCCTTCTGAACCGCTTCGACCACCGCCGGATGGCCGTGCCCGAGGATCATGGGTCCCCAGGAGCCGATGTAGTCGATGTAGCGCTGGCCATCGGCATCCCAGAAGTAGGCGCCCTGCGCGCGCTGGACAAAACGCGGGGTGCCGCCGACGGCCTTGAACGCGCGCACCGGGGAATTGACACCGCCGGGAATCAGTCTGCGGGCGCGTTCGAACAAAAGCGCGTTGCGTGAAGTATCGGAATTAATGCTTGGTGCCATTGGTCGGTATGTCAAAAGAAGGCAGGGACGGCGCTGCATCCGGATCTGTGGTCTCGTCGTCCCCGTCTTCCGTATCGGTGTCGGTCTGCGCCCAGAACAGGCGGTCCGGCACGATGTGCCCCATGCCCGGGTGAAAGCCCGCATCCAGGCTGTGGTCGAGGTAGGTCAGGGCTTCGCTGGTGGCGGCTTGCAGGTTGTGGCCATTTGCCAGCAGCGCTGTCATGGCGGCGGTCAGTGTGTCGCCGGCGCCTGCAAACACGGCTTCGAATCGCTCGAATTTTTCGCTGTAGAGGACGGCTTGAGGTGTGGCCAGCACGTTGTCAATGAACTGGTCCGGCAGGGGGATGCCGGTGACCAGTGTGTAGGGAACGCCGAATTCGGCAGCCGCCTTGGCAATGTCGCGGGCCGACGGGCTTTTGTCGCCGGCCCAGTCGGGCACCAACCAGCGCCACAGGCTGCTGTGGTTGCCAACAAGCACCGTGGTCTGCGGCAGCAGCAGCTCACGGAAAGCATCGAGGTAATTGTCGATGGTTTCCTCGTTCCACCACGACAGGTTGGGCATGTAGGCAATCAGGGGAACGTCGGCATAGTCCGAAGCGATCTCAGCGATGGCGCTGATGTTTTCCGGGTTGCCTACAAAGCCGACCTTGATCGCGCTGACGGGCATGTCTTCGAGTGCGGTGCGTGCCTGTTCGGTCACGGCCTCTTCATCGAAAGAAATGTGGTCAAAAATTTCTGCGGTGTCTCGCACATAAGCGCCAGTGACAACGGCCAGCGCATGGGCGCCGGCCGAGGTGATGGCGCTGATGTCTGCCGTCAGTCCGCCTGCTCCGCTGGGGTCGCTGGCATTGAAGCTCATGACGCAAGCGGGAGCTGTTTCGCCATCCTCTGTTTCGATTTGCGCGGCGTCCAAAGGAGGTGGGTTGGGGTTTGCCATAGGCTCGATTTTGACCTGTACGCGAATAAGCAACGCCGCCTCGATACAATTGTTGCATTCTATTCGAAGGCAACTTAAGCTGTGACTCAAACAATGACCTGGATGTGTTTAATTTGTGGGTGGATTTACGACGAAGCGACGGGTGCGCCGGAGCACGGCATTGCAGCCGGTACGCCGTGGTCCCAGGTTCCGATGAACTGGACCTGCCCTGAGTGCGGAGCGCGAAAAGAAGACTTTGAAATGGTTGAAATCTGAGAGGCCAGGCCGGTTGTCTAAACAGGCGCGCAGCAGATATCCGTCTGGAACCTGCGCGTTATAAGGAGCACAGTCAGTGAGTATTCCCAGTTCAGGCCTCAAGGTATTGGTCATCGATGACAGCAACACCATCCGGCGCAGCGCAGAGATATTCCTGAAGCAGGGTGGCCACGAGGTGCTGCTCGCTGAAGACGGCTTTGATGCTCTCTCCAAAGTCAATGACTATCTGCCCGACCTCATCTTTTGCGACATTCTGATGCCGCGCCTCGATGGCTACCAGACTTGCGCGATCATCAAGCGCAACCCCAAATTTTCAACCGTTCCGATTGTGATGCTGTCTTCCAAAGACGGCGTTTTCGACAAGGCAAGGGGCAGGATGGTCGGATCCCAGGACTACCTGACCAAGCCGTTTACCAAAGACCAGTTGCTTCATACCGTGCAGGAACTGGGCAGTGCAAAACAAGGAGTAGCGTAATGGCAATCAAAAAAATTCTGATCGTGGACGATTCCAAAACCGAACTGATGTTCATGACCGATTTGCTCGGCAAGAACGGGTTTTCGGTGAAAACCGCTGAGAACGCGGAAGACGCCTTTCGTCGGCTTGCCGAAGAAAAACCCGATTTGATCCTGATGGACGTGGTCATGCCCGGGCAAAATGGTTTTCAGCTCACGCGCGCCATCACACGCGATCCCCTGTATGCCGATGTGCCCATCATCATGTGCACCAGCAAAAATCAGGAGACCGACCGGGTTTGGGGTATGCGCCAGGGCGCCAAGGACTACATCACCAAACCGGTGGATGCCGACGACTTGATGGCCAAAATCAAGGCGCTCGGCTGACTCTTCACCGATACCACTGAAGCATGGCCAATCGACAAGCACTCAGAGAACTGCAAAGCCGCCTGGCCGACAGGCTGCAAGCCGCCAAGACACAGGGTGTTTCGGCTTCCTGGCTCGCTGTGGAGGCCGGGGGCGACAAGTACCTGTTTCCGCTGAATCAGTCCGGCGAAATCTTTCCCTGGGTCAGTGCGCAGAATGTGCCCTATACACAGGCGTGGTTTGCGGGCGTGGCGAACTTGCGTGGCGGCTTGTACGGCATTGTCGATCTGGCGAGTTTTGTGACAGGGAAAATGCCTCCGCCGCGCAGCGAGATGGCGCGTACGGAGTCCAGGCTGGTGGCGCTCAACAGTGCGCTTGAAATCAACTGCGCGCTGCAGATCGACAAGCTTGCAGGCCTGCGTAATCCGGAAGCCTTTACCGACTTTGCTGAAAAGTTGCCGGAAGCCCCCGAATTTTTTGGCCACAGCTATGTGGACGCCAACGGCGCCACCTGGCAGGAAATCAACCTGCAGTCGCTCGCGCAGCAAGCCCATTTTTTGACCATCAGCGCATAGCGCGTTCACGTTTTTCCCCGGAAGGCTCACCATGTCTGTCATTGACTCGATCCAGAAGCTGTTCAAAACAAAGCCCGCTGCGCCACAGGACAGCATGGATGATGTCTCACTCGACATGTCCGTCGATCCGCTGGCGACAGGCGCCATGAGTCCTTCGAGCAGCATGACGGCATCCATCGCGGCCGAAGACGCCGGTGCCGGGCCTGAAAGCCTGAACAACGACGACGCCCCTGAAAATGTTGAATTGCTGGCGCTGCCGATTCTGGGCCGCCGCCGCATGGGTGCGCACCAGCAGATTCTTGTGGTTTTGCTGGGTTTTGCGGTGGTGGTGCTGGCCTCCGTGACTTTTGTGGCGCTGAACCAGGCGGATCAGGTGGCGCAACAGGTGGCGGCAACGGGTCAGTCGCTGATGCAGTCGCAGCGCCTCGCAAAATCAGTCTCCCAGGCGCTGGTGGGCAGCGCCCAGGCCTTTCCTGACGTGCGTGAAAGCTCCGACGTTCTGGCCAAGACGGTGCGTGGCCTGAAGTCTGGTGAAGCCTCGCTGCGTCTTGAGCCCGTGTCTCCCGAGCTGCAACCGGATGTCGACACCGTGACGCCTCTCATGGAGCGTGCCGAGAAGAACGCTTCCACCGTGATGGGGCAACAGGCCATTTTGACGCAGGTGGGAAACGCCCTTCGCACCATCAACCGCCAATCGTCAGACCTGCTTGAAATTGCGGA
>CAMLDT010000104.1 GCA_946479075.1 uncultured Polaromonas sp. | reverse complement strand
ACCAGCGGCTGGGCAACTTCTTGAGCAGCGTGATACGCCGTATGCCCAACTCGATGTAGCCACCCTTTTCAAGGTCCTTGAGCAATCGGCTCACCATTTCCCGGGACGCGCCAACCCGGTTCGCAATGTCTTGATGAGTGATGGATTCAAGCATCGTGCTGCCGGCGCCATCGGTGGCGTCTCCGCGGCGCTCCTCCAGCAGGGCGACCAGCCGGCCATACACATCCAGCAAGGCCATGTTCCGGGCTGTTTCTGTCGCAGCGCGGGCGCGCCGGATCACCTGAACCACCAGGTTGATGGCGAACTCGGGCTCTTCGACCAGATGCTCGCTGACATCGGTGCGGCTGAGCACAGCACAGGTACAAGGCTCAAGCGTCATGACCGACGCAGACCGGGGACCGCCATCGAGAGACATTTCCCCGAAATAATCCCCTGCATTAACTGTGCCGTAGGTGATCTCGCGCCCGCTCTCGTCCATGGCAAACACTTTCACGCTGCCCTTGAGAAGAACGAAAAGGCTGTCTCCAGCCTCACCTTCGTTGATGAGGACGGCATTTTTTCGATAGGTCCGTTGCACGCCGCGGCGCGCCAGCGAGCGCAGCTCAGGCACAAGCGGGGTGTACAGGTCTTCGGCAGAAGGGATTGACGTGCTCATGATGAGCCGTAATCTAGCACGTGGCGTGCCGCCGGGGGACAACGGGCGCTGGCCCGCCGGGATTTTTAGTGGATTTGAACCAGGTGGCAAGGGGCAACAGGTGGCAGAACAGCAACCCGGTTGACCAGCTCCCTCACCCCGCTGGAGCCAGTCTTGGCGCAAAGGCTGCGCACATGGCTACGCACCGTAGAAACCGCCACCTTCATCTGCAGAGCAATTTCCGGTGTGCTCAAGCCCCTGCACAGGATGGTCAGCACCTGCTCTTCGGTCTGCGTCAAACCGCAGTTTCTGGCAAAAAATCCGAACATCCCCGATTCGCAAACTTCGGCCCGGGAAAAAAAGAGGGCGACACGGCTTTTCCAGGAACCTGCCTCGGGCTTGAGCGGCACCACTGCCAAGGCCAGGTTCAATCCGCCAGCGCCCATATTGATGAGGCTGCGCTTGCCGCTACCTGCCTTGGCCAGCGCCAGCTGGAGGGATTTGTTGTCCGCCGCAGTTACTGCATGGACTTCCTCACCGGTTTTGCACAGCACCCGGCCTCGACCAAGCTCCACACGGGCAATCTGATTGACATAAACCAGTTGCCCCCGCTCCCCCAGCACAATCAGGCCGTGCGCCAAAACATCGAGGAGCATCGACAACACATCAGGGCCGGATTCCATGGCGTCAGAATCACCGAGAGGAGCGAGCTGGGCAAATGGGGCATTCAACACGGTATTCATTTCAGGCGCCTTATAGCCGTTACAACTTGTTAAGCGTATGAAGCCCTAGCGCCCGTGGATAGTGAATATGGCGTCCTTTTTATGTGAAGAATTTCACAATGTCTTCAAGCTGGCCACCAGCCTTGTCTCAAAACCATGCAAATCGGCGTAGCGAGTGTTGACCTCGCTTTTATGTTTGTTTGCGCTCACTTTTAATTTCTGGTCGGGCACGACCTACAGGCAAGACGCCACCTTCGTCAGACCCAGGTATCAAGAATGGATCGGGTTTGGGACCAATAGGCTTGAAGCCTTTCGAATTGGTGGCCGGCATTGGAGGGGACGGCGCCCGTCTTGGCAGCAACTTCAAGCTCGATACATACAGCCTGCATCGCCACGGCCCCGACATTGCCCGTTGCGCCGATCAGCGCGTGCGTCGCCCAGGCCAGGGCGACTGGATCCTCGGCCCGGATACTCTGCTCGATGGCGCTGAGTCGCTGGGAAGCATCGGCGATAAACAGGCCAATCACCTCACGGGTCATGGTCAGCCTGTCATCGTCGAATTCCTTGAACTGGGCCAGTCGCTCCATATCCATCAATTTCACGTCCGAAAGCGCCGGAACCGGGGCGCTTCGATCCGTCCGCGCCAAGTCCTGCGGTGCAGGTTTGCGGGCCTTGCCAGATCCGGGACCCTGCTGGTCCGGCGTATCGGCGGCGGCCATCCGGGGCAGCCAGCGTTCCAGTGCCTGTGCCAGATCAGTCACGCGCAAGGGCTTGGTCAGGTAGTCGTCCATGCCGGCGGCCGTGCACCGGGCACGGTCTTCCGGCGATGCGGCTGCGGTAAGGGCAATGATGGGTGGTGCTTTGCCGCCCATCATGGTCTGAATCTGCTGGGTGGCTTGAAACCCATTCATGCGCGGCATGTTCACGTCCATCAGAACGGCGCCAAATCGCCACCCCGCGCCGTGGGCCCGCGCCACGGCCTGCACCGCCTCCCGGCCATCCAGAGCCGTCTCGGTCTGGTAACCGAGCTTGGCGAGCATGGCGCAAGCGACCTTGAGGTTGACCGCGTTGTCGTCGACCACGAGCAGGGTCATGTTTTTGGCAGCGGCGGCCCCGCTTCCAGCCCTGGCATCCGCCTCGGCACTTCCCAAGACATGCGCCGACAGGCAACGTGCCAGCGCATCGAACAACTGCTTCTGGCGCACCGGCTTGAGCAGCCGCGCCTCGAACAGCCGTGCCGCCTCGTGGCCGGGTGGCATGAATCCGGAGGTCAACAAAAAAAGCGGGATTTTGAACAGCGTGCTGCTTTCCCTGATCGTCCGGGCCAGCGTCAACCCGTCCATTTCCGGCATATGCATATCGGTGATGATGAGGTCGGGCCGGGGAGCGGCTCCCCGCGCCAGATCCTGCAGCGCCTGAGCACCTGACCCAGCGCTTGCCACCTGCATGCCCCACATCTGCAACTGGCGGGTCAACACACGAACATTGGTCACGTGATCATCCACAACCAGCACCTGTTTCCCGTGCAGCGCCGTCGCGTCCAGGGCATGGGATGCCGCAGGCAGCTCCGCCACAGGCGCCTGGATCGTGAACCAGAATGTCGACCCCCTTCCTGGCTCACTATCCACGCCGATGTCACCGCCCATGAGTTCGACAAGGCGCTTGCAAATGGCCAGCCCCAGCCCGGTACCGCCGTACTTGCGGGTGGTAGAGGCGTCCACCTGCGTGAATGCCTGAAAGAGGGCACCGATCCGGTCGGGAGGTATGCCTATTCCGGAATCGGACACCCGGAACTCGAGCAAGGCCAGCTGCGGGTCATCGTTGCCCGGCAAGCGCCGAACGCTCACGGCTACTTCGCCTTTTTCCGTGAACTTGATGGCATTGTTGATGAGATTGATCAGCACCTGCCGGATCCGGGTGATGTCCCCGGCAATGGCCGCCGGCAAATCGAGGGCGCCGTCAACTGCGGCCTCCGGAACATCCACGATCAGTTCCAGATTCTTCTCCCTGGCGCGGGGGGCAGCGATGTCGCAGGCCTCCTCGATGGCTGCGAAGGGGCTCAGGGGTTCGGCCTCCAGATCGAGCTTGCCGGACTCTATTTTTGAAAAATCCAGAATATCGTTGATGACGGCAAGCAGCTGGTCACTGGACAGACGGATGGTCTGCAGATAGTCGCTCTGCTCCTCGTCCAGTGCCGTCTCCGCGAGCAGGGTACTCATGCCGACCACGCCGTTAAGCGGCGTGCGGATTTCATGGCTCATGGTTGCCAGAAACGATGCTTTGGCCCTCGCAGCCTGCAAGGCCTCCTCGCGGGAAGCCAGCAGTTCTTCCGTGCGCTGCTCGACCCGTTGTTCGAGCAACTCGTTGGCCTCCTCGATGTCCCGGGTTTTTGCCTGCACCTCAGCCCGGTATCGCTGCAACTGTTCTGCGCTGTCGTGCATGACCTGCGAGAGTTCCATCACCTCACGCAAATGCGTGCGCCGGTCTATCCGCGGCACCTCCCCCCGTCCGAGCTGTTTGGCGGCCTTGCTGAGCCGGTAGAGCCGGCGTCCGATGCGATTGGCCACATACAGCGCGGCCAGGGCCCCCAGAAAAACCAGCGCCGAAATCAGGCCCAGGGAAAGTTTCCACGCCCTGTCGATCTCGCCGGTGAAATCGCTCTCGGGCGCCGCGACCACCAAGGTCCAGCGCAAGCCCATCGACTCGCCAAAAGGGCGTTGAACCATCATCAGGGTGTCTCCCTGCAGGGCCAGCCTTTGCAGGGCGTTGTTGTTGGCCACCGAGTCGTCGCGCTTGCGGCTCCACGCAAGCTGCAGCGCTGCAAAACTTTCACGGATGACCGGATTGGCGCTGTTTTGCGGGCTGCGCCGTGTCTGCGCCTCCGGCGCATCCTCGAACAGCGGATCCCCGGCTGAGCCGGCGACCAGCAGGCCGTTTTCGTCCACAATAAATGCGGCCCCCCGGGCGCTGATGCTTTGTGTCTGCAAAAGCCGGGAAAGCTCCTGCAGGTAAAGGTCCACGCCAAACACGCCGGCGGCACCTTCGTCGCTGTCATAAACCGGCTGCGACAAGGTAACGCGCAGTTGCGGTTTGCCGGTGACGGGCTGGATAGGAGAGAAAACCCGGCCTTTGGCAAGCAGCGCACCCTGATACCAGTTCTTGGTACGAGGCTCATACGCTGGCTCCGCGGCCGCAAGCGGCTTGGTCCTGTCTGCGGGCCGCCGTGCAATAAAGGCCTGCAAGGCGGAGTCGCCGGGGCCACGCACCAGGACGGTCGCTCCATTGCCGGAATTCTCCACAGAAAAATACTCACCCCGGCTGTTGCCGAAATACAGATGCGGTACATCCGGCGACTGCCGGGTCAGGGCAAACGCCATCGACTCAAAAGCCGGTCCGTTGCGCAACCATTCCCGGGCCTGTTCAGTCTGCGATGCGTTCAAGCGCTCGGGAAACAGGCCGTTGAGCGCATTCTGGGCCTGGCCCAGATGTGCTTCGGTCCCGGCCTGGATCTTTGCCGCGACATTGAAAAGGATGCCTCCCGCCAGATCCTCCACCGCCTGGGCGCTGCTGCGCGCCATCAGCCAGGCGACGAGCGCAGCAGGCAGCAGCGCAAAAACCAGAAGGCTTGCCACCAGAATACGGCGCAAGGAAAGCGTTCTTTGGGGCATGAATGCAGTCTCGAAAAACGTTGCCTGCCTGTCGGCGCCCGGCTCAGGTTTGCAAGGCCAGGCCCAGCAACTCGGCAGCATCCAGCGCAGCAGTGCGGCCTGGCAGGGCAATCAGCGCCCGTCCGCCGGTATTGACCGCACCAGTAACGCCGCGCAGCATGGTCACACTCGCCGCAATCTGCCACCCCGCCTTGTGAGCCTGCTTCTGGAGCTGCAGGGTTGCACTGACAGTATCCCCCACAGGCAGCACATGTTGACCGCCATGCAGCGGGTCCTCAAGCCTGGCCAGCGCGACAGGCCCGCTGTTCAAGGCCACGCTGACGTCGAAGCGGGGAAGGCCCTGGTTCGGGAAGTGGCTGTTGAGGAATTTTTGCACGCGGCGCGCCGCATCGAGGAGCCCCAGGGCGGCCCTTGCGGCGCGAAGGCCATGGTTGACGGACGTCGTGTCCGTGCTGTCCACGAATACCACCAGCAGGCCCTCGCCGACAAACTGCATGTGCCGGGCCCCAAACAAATGCACGGTGTCGCCAGCATTGTTATAGAACTGGCGCACCACTTCGCTCAGATCCGCACTGGAAAGTTTTTCGGCAAGTGCCGGGTAATTAAGCACATCGACAAACAGCACCGTGGCATTGGAGAACTTTTCGTCCTCAGGCGCGGCGTCGGCCGCCGGCCACTTGTCGCTCAGTTCCGAGGCGAGTTTTTGCTCATACAAACGCGACAGGTGATGTTTCTGATCTTCCAGCGCGGCCTGCACCGCGGCTTCCACCGCCATGGTTTGCACGGCAGCCTGCATCTGGCGCTTGTTAAGCTGGGCCGCGGCCGCCTCACGCAATTCACCGGGCCTGAAGGGCTTGGTGATGTAATCGTCTGCGCCGCTGGTCATGCCGATGCGCATATGCGCTCTCTCTTGCAAAGAGGTCAGCAAGACCACCGGAATGGACATGATGGCGGGGTCCGCCCGCAGCGCCTGCAACATGGCAAATCCATCCATCAGCGGCATTTGCACGTCGCTGATCACCAGGTCAGGCTTGTTTTGCCTGACCAGTTCCAGCCCTGACATGCCGTTGTCAGCCGATAAAACGTCGTAGCCGTCTTTCCTGAGCACCGATGCGACCAGCGTGCGCGTGGCGGCATCGTCTTCCATCAACACAATCAGGGGCATGGTTCTTCCAAGCGGGTTAACGCACACAGGACGGTCAGGAGCATACACAATTTGTTACTCGTTCTGCACTGCAGATTGTCGCCCATCGGAATTTTTCCAAAGCGCCCCGTCTGTCATGACCAGTGTGGCCTGCATGATCTCCGGGAGAAAGGCCAACTGCACGTGCGCCGCGCCACGAACCAGCCGATTATCAGCGCCAGGCAAGGTCGCGGTTGAGCTGGGAAAGACAATGTTGTCGCAATTTGAATACCAGCAGGTAAACAGCGTGTGGCGATCCGGCGGCATGCCCTCGTCCAGCGCCTGTTGCCAGCCATTTGCCAACTGCATCTGGCGCCCGTTGGCGCCCCGGCTGAAGCGGGCCAGCCAGGTCCCGCGATGAGGGGTGCCCAGCGTCACCACATGGTGCACCTGGCCTTCGGACCGGCAGGCCTTGAGCCAGGCGCGCACAGCGAGTCCGCCCATGCTGTGACACACCAGCAAAGGGGGCAGGCCGGTGGCTTCGGTCACTCGCCGGACGGCATCGCCAATCAATGGGACATAGTCTTCAATGGATGAAAACACCGGCTCCAGATTGACGGCCACGTAAGCGTGGCCCGACCCCTGCAACTGCGTCAGCCAGGGTGCCCAGAACCCGCGGTTACAGAAAAAGCCATGCACAAAAACCACCCCGCGCCGCCCCGGAATCGCCGATTGCAAGGCCTGCTCGTCGGGGAACGCACGTGACCGAAATGGCTGGCGCCAGCAAAACACCCTGGGCGCCGTCAAGGTCTCGCCAATCCAGGCCCCTGCCAGTTCACGCCAGGTTGGCTGCGGCGCCGGATCGGCCCGGTTGACCCGACGCAGGAGCAAAAACTCGACCGCCAAAAAACCCGAGTAGCCGAGCAGCAAAACCGCGCTGCCCGACACAGCCAGGGCCACCGAGGTTGTCCAGAAAAACACCACCCACGCAAGGGCGGCAGCAAGCAGCAAACAGGTGATCAGTTGCTGCAGCCGGGCCAGCGCGCCCGGGCCGCGCCGCCACCCAGCTTCAGGCCAGCGTGACATCCCGCCCTGTCAGCTTTTTGGCCAGCCCCTGCGCAAGCTGGTTAACGATGCCGTAAATCGAAAGCTGTGGATTGGCGCCTATGCTGGTGGGGAAAATGGATCCGTCATGGATGGACAGATTCTGAAGTTGCCAATGGACCCCGTCGGGCCGTGTCACACCCTGCTTTTCCTGACCCGCCAGACCGCAACCGCCCATCACGTGGGCACTCACGATTTTGGTGAGCATCGGCTTCATCGGCAAGGCATTGACGGCATCGCGGGCCTGCGCCCAGGAGGTGTAGGACCCGGCCATCTCATGCAGCGGCAGGACCTGGCGTGCACCCGCGGCAAACTGGATTTCCATCATTGAAAGCAAAGCCCGGCGGGCTCCATCCATCACATACTCGGTGAGCGGGTAGTCCAGCACGGCTGAGCCATCGCTGCGCAGCTTGACCTGCCCGCCCGCGGACTGCGCATGAAATCCATCGCGCAACAAGGCCAGCAGCGTGTGGTTGTTCGGGAAGGTCCGGAGCAGTTCCTGCTGGCGCGGGCCCATGGCGGGGACGGTGGATGCAAAAATGACGGGATGCAGGGGCGGGGCCTCCAGCTTGTAGCCCATCGGGCCATCGATGGCCTGGGTTTCCATGAAGTGGTCGGTGTAAATCGTCTGCGGGGCTCCGTTCCATGCTTCCACTTTTTGCGAGAACACTCCCGAGCTCATCACCACCGGATGCAGAAAGGTCCGGGCACCCAGCCTGCCGTAGGGATCAGGCGCGCCGGAGCGCAGCAACACCGCGGGCGAATTGATGGCTCCGCCCGCCAGCACATAGTGATTTGCTACTATTTTTGTAGCTGCTTGCGCCCGTCCCATAAGGGCTGGAGCCCCATTTGGCAATACATTCTGGCAATACAGCGCCGTCACCCTGCCGTTGGCCAGTTCAAATTTTTCCACCCGCATTTCCGTGAGCAGGCGGGCGCCCAGATCCAGCGCGGCCGGGATCGTGGTCACCAGCATGGATTGCTTGGCGTTGGTGGGACACCCCAGACCGCAGGATCCGAGATTCCAGCAACCCTTGACATTGCGCGCGATGGTGGCGGACGGGATGTTCAGGCGGGCGGCTCCGCGCCGCAGCAGGTCGTTGTTTTCGTTCGGCGGCGTCAGCCAGGGCTGGATGTTCAGGCGCTTTTCAGCCTGCGCAAAATAGGGCGCCAGGGCGTCCACGCTGTAGCCCGCCAGGCCAAACTGCGCCTGCCAGAATTGCAGCGTCGAGCCGGGCGTGCGAAAGGAACTGGTCCAGTTCACGGTGGTGGAACCGCCCACACACCGCCCCTGCAGGATGTTGATCGCCTTGTCTTCGGTCTTGCGCGCAGCGCTTTCCTGATAAAGCTGCGGATAGGCCTCGGATTCCTTCTGGTTGAAGTCACGGCTGCTTTTGAGCGGCCCCTCCTCCACCATCACCACCTTCAAGCCGGCCCGGCTCAGCAATTCAGCGGTGATGCCGGCGCCTGCCCCGGAGCCAACTATCGCGACATCGCAAACCATGCGCTCGGGCGGCGGTCCCATCTTGCCGCCAAAAACTTTCCATCCGCGCTGGAGGCCGTCGCGGATAGGATCCTGTAGTTGACTCATGCGCTTGTCACTGTCCTTACAGCTTGAGCGGGCCGGGGTAACCAAGCTGCCGCCACGTGGAGGGGTCGCTGAAGTAGGCTGCGGCGGTGATGTCGTGCAGGGCCCCATAAGCCTGCTGCCGCAAAGCCAGCGAGGACAGCCGCATGCCCTGCAGCGCCTGCTGAATATCGGCCTCCGACGCCAACGCCCACTCTTTGTCCAGACCTCCCAGCAGATGCCGTCCAGGCGCAGTGGCCAGCAAAGACAACAACTGGGACAGTTCAGCTTGCGCGCAGGGTGGAAGCGCCAGGGTCAGGGTGTCGATGCGTTCAAGCAGCGCATCAAGCGCCCCCTGCCTTTCAGGCGCTTGTGCCGGCAAAGTGCCCTGCAGCACTGCTCGTGCCACGCCACGAAAGACCTCACGCCCAGCCTCACCCAGGCGCCCCTTTTCCAGCCCGGCGTTGAACAGCGCCGTTGCGCCCCCGCAGAGCGCGAGCACCGCGACAGAAGCCGCGCCAAGCTGAAAAAAGGTTCGTCTCCGCATCGAAGAAGTTTCTCACGCACTTCCCTGCCTTCTATAGGGGCGGGCACCTAGATAAACTCCGTGTTTATATGGACCCTGCTGCCTCCCGCATCCGTGATGCCATGCAGGCCGTTGAGCGGCTGCGGCTCGGCCGCGCAGGCCAGCCGGCCATCGAACAGGCCTGCCTGGAGATCAAGCGCTTCCAGGCGAAGCGCTTTGAGGCCACGTATTCCGACCTTCTGCATGAGCCGCGCTATCGCGGGGCGACCCGGTTTTTTTTGCAGGAGCTGTACGGTGAGCAGGACTACACGAGACGCGACCAGCAGTTTGCCCGCATTGCAGGCACCATTGCCCGGCTTTTCCCCCCGGCGGTGGTCGAGACAGCGGCCGCGCTGGCGGATGTCCACGCCATGACGGAGCAGCTTGATGACCAGATGGCGCGGCAATGGCTGGAGACTGCGGGCTCAACACCTGCAGCGCGCTATGTCGAATGCTGGCGGAAGGTGGCGGACCGCCCGGCCAGGCTGCAGCAACTGGAAGTCGTTCTTCGCCTGGGGCGCGATCTTGATCGGCTCACGGGCTTGCGTGGCCTGCGAAGCCTGTTGAAGATGATGCGCATGCCGGCGACCACCGCAGGGCTGAGCGCCCTGCAGCGTTTCCTCGAAACGGGGTTTGATGCTTTCGCTGAGATGAATGGGCCGTCGGAATTTCTTGAGCTCGTTGAGAAACGCGAATTGGCGTGGATCACCGCCCTGTTTGAAGACGACACTGTCGCCTGCGAGACGAAATTGCGGCAGTTGTTTGCCAACGCCGGCGCGCATTAGGGACAAGCCTCATACGCCATCCCCCACTGTGCTTCCACAATGGGAGACAAGGAGTTTTCATGGACAAGTTCTGGCTCAAGAGTTATCCCGAAGGTGTGCCCCACACCGTTGACCCCGAGCAATTCCGCTCGCTGAACCACCTGCTGGAGGACTCGTTCAGAAAGAATGCGTCGCGGCCATTTTCTGTCTGCATGGACAGGTGGATGTCCTACGGTGAACTCGACGAATTGTCATCGGCCATGGCGGCCTGGCTCCAGGACCAGGGACTGGAACCCGGCGCCAGGGTCGCCATCATGCTTCCGAACATTCCGCAGTTCGCCGTCACCATGGCCGGCGTTCTTCGCGCCGGCTACACCTGCGTCAATGTCAACCCGCTCTACACGCCTCGCGAGCTCGAACATCAGCTCAGGGATTCTGGCGCGACGACCATTGTCATTCTGGAGAACTTCGCCACCACGCTGGAGGAAATCATTGACCGGACCCCTGTGCAACGTGTGGTGCTGGCCTCCATGGGTGACCTGTTGGGTTATTGGTACGGAAAATGGATCACCTTTGCGGTGCGGCACTTGGCGAAGATGGTGCCCGCCTACAAATTGCCACTGACGGCAGGGCGGACCGTGACGAGCTTCAAGCGGGTGATGGCTCACGGGGCCGGCAAGCCGATCAAGCCATCTGGCGCAAACCTCGATTCAATCGCCTTTCTGCAGTACACCGGCGGAACCACCGGTTTGTCCAAAGGCGCGGTACTGACCCACAGGAACATTGTGGCAGCCGTGCTGCAAGCCGAAGCGTGGTTCACGCCGGCACTGCGCCGCATTGGCGATGTCAGCAAGACCAACGGCATTGCCGCCTTGCCCCTGTATCACATCTTCGCCTTGACGCTCTGCCTGCTTGCGATCCGCTGGGGTTCGCATCTCACGCTGATTCCCAATCCGCGGGATTTCGGGCAGTTCATCAACGTCCTGAAGAAGCGCCCCTTTCACATGCTGCCGGCGGTCAACACGCTCTTCAACGCCTTGTTGCAGCATCCTCAGATCAAATCCGTCGATTTTTCCAGCCTTTGCGTTTCGCAGGCCGGCGGCATGGCGGCCTCTGAGGGAACTGCAAAACACTGGCTTGAGGTCACGGGCAGCCCGATGATTGAAGGCTGGGGCATGAGCGAGACCTGCGCCATCGGCACCAACAACCCGGTGCTGAATCGCGAATTCACCGGAACCATCGGCTTGCCACTGCCTGGAATTGATATCTCCATCAAGGACGATGACGGACATTCGGTGGCGCTCGGTGAGCCCGGCGAAATCTGCATTCGGGGCCCGCAGGTCATGACCGGCTACTATCAGCAGCCCGCGGAGAACCAAAAAGCCTTTACCGCTGACGGGTTCATGCGCACCGGTGACATCGGGATCATGGATGAAAAGGGTTACACCAGGATCGTTGATCGCAAGAAAGACATGATCATTGTTTCCGGCTTCAATGTTTTCCCCAACGAGCTTGAGAATGTCATTTCCCTATGCCCAGGCGTGGTCGAATGTGCGGCCATCGGCATTGTGGATGACAAGCAGGGCGAGGCGATCAAGGTTTTTGTGGTCAAGAACGACCCCACCTTGACCGAGGAGGCCGTGGGTGAGTACTGCCGGCAAAACCTGACAGGCTACAAACGACCGAAATACATCGAGTTCCGCGATGACTTGCCGAAAACAAATGTCGGCAAAATCCTGAGGCGCGAATTACGCACGTCGGCTTGACCGGCTGGCGATGTTACCCATGACGGTGCCGCAACTTCCCTCCGGCGTACAGGTTTTTGAACGCGGGTGGCTGTCCTCCAACAACATTTTGTTCAAAGGGTCCCAATCCTGCGTCCTGGTGGATAGCGGTTATGGGACCCACGCTGAGCAGACCGTGGCGCTGGTGGAGTCCGGATTACAAGGTCGCAAGCTTGACGTCCTTCTCAACACACATCTGCACAGCGATCATTGCGGTGGAAATGCAAGTCTTCAACGCCGCTACCCGGCATTGCAGACGCTGATACCGCCGGGACAAGCGAACTTTGTCGCTGCATGGGATCCCGTCGCCCTGACCTATGTGCCAACAGGACAGCTCTGCCCCCGGTTTGGATACACCGGCTTGCTGCAACCGGGGCGAGAA
>CAMLDT010000103.1 GCA_946479075.1 uncultured Polaromonas sp. | reverse complement strand
TGTTGGCGCCGTTGTTGATGCCCGAGACCACCAGGTCGGGCCGGTAACCGAGCAGCCCGGTCAGCGCAATGTGCACACAATCGGCCGGCGTGCCGTTGATGTAGCGAAACCCGTTGGCCGCCGTCTGCACATACATCGGCGAATGCAGGGTCAGCGCGTTGGATTTGGCGCTGTTGTTCTGCTCGGGGGCAACGACCTCGACATCGGCGATGTCTTTCAGGGCCTCGTACAGGGCGATGATGCCGGAGGCCTGGTAGCCGTCGTCGTTGCAGATCAGGATTTTCATGGCGTGATTTTAAGGTCTCAAGGGTGACAAACCCGGACAACGCGCGGCCTATTTGGCTCGGCAACATCCCTATGATGTGTTCACTTGATCTTGACCTCAACGGAGACCCCCATGCATGCCTGGCTTTGTGAAGACCCCACCGGCGTTGACGCCCTGACCTGGAAAGAACTGCCCACCCCCGCGCCCAAGGCCGGCGAGGTGCTGATCGAAATCAAGGCCGCCAGCCTGAACTTCCCCGACCTGCTGATCGTGCAGAACAAGTACCAGATGAAGCCGCCGCTGCCTTTTGTGCCCGGCTCCGAATACGCCGGCATCGTGCAGGCCGTCGGTGAGGGCGTCAAACACCTGAAGGTCGGCCAGAACGTCGCCTGCCTGGCGGGCACCGGCGGTTTTGCCACCCACACCGTCGCACCGGCGGCCATGTGCATGCCGCTGCCTGACGGTTTTTCGTATGTCGATGCCGCGGCCTTCATCATGATTTACGCCACCTCGCACCACGCGCTGGTGGACCGCGCGCAGCTCAAGGCCGGCGAAACCGTGCTGGTGCTGGGCGCGGCCGGCGGCGTCGGCACCTCGGCCATCCAGATCGCCAAGGCCATGGGCGCCAAAGTGATTGCAGCGGCATCGACCGACGAAAAGTGCGCGCTGTGCACATCCATAGGCGCTGATGCCACCATCAACTACAGCACCGGGAACCTGCGCGAGGCCATCAAGGCCCTGACCGACGGCAAGGGCCCCGACGTGATTTACGACCCGGTGGGCGGCGATTTTGCCGAACCGGCCTTCCGCTCCATCGCCTGGCGCGGGCGTTACCTGGTGGTCGGCTTTGCGTCCGGCCCCATCCCCTCACTGCCGCTGAACCTGACCCTGCTCAAGGGCGCGTCCATCGTCGGCGTGTTCTGGGGCGGCTTTGCCAAGAACGAACCCAAAGCCAGTGCCGCCGCCATGGCCGAGCTGGCGCAGTGGTATGCACAAGGCAAGATCAAACCTGTCATCGACCGCACCATGCCCATGGCCGAACTCAAGGCCGCATACGCCCACATGGGCTCACGCGGCGTCAAGGGCAAGCTGGTGATGGTCAACTGAGGGCGCGCGCACCGGCGCGCGGTGCAGCACACACGGTAATCCTCCCCTTACTTATAGGCCATAAGAGGTATATATTGAAAGTTCCTAACAAGGGAAGCTCATGACAAAGCCGACCATGCTGGTGGTTGAAGACAACCCCGACCACCTGGAACTGACGCTGACGGTCCTGGAACACAACGGGATCGACCACCACATCGTGGTGGCCCGCGACGGTCAGGAAGCGCTGGACTACCTGATGGGTGAAGGACGCTACAGCGGCCGCAACGCAGAGGAACAGCCTGAGCTGGTGCTGCTGGACCTGAACATGCCGAAGATGGACGGCCTGCAGGTGCTGCAGCGCATGCGCAACGATCCGCGCACGTTTTTTGTGCCGGTGGTCATGCTCACCTCCGCCAGCGAGCAATCCGACGCCGTGCGCGAACTCACGGGCGGCCTCAACAGCTACATCGGCAAACCGCTGGATTACCGGGAGTTCCAGGACCGGCTGGAGCAAGTCCGGGAATACTGGCGCACCTCGAACTTTGCGCCGCTGATGTCCTGAGCCAGCGGCAGCCGGCTAGGACTTGGCTGCATTCAGCGCAGCCGCCGCCCGGATCAGCGCCTTGAAGGCAGCCTCGTCGATGGCATCGCCCTCCGCCAGATCGATGGCGCGCCGCGTGTTGCCTTCCAGGCTGGAATTGAAAAAGCCCGCAGGGTCTTTGAGCGACGCGCCCTTGGCAAAAGTCAGCTTGACCTTGGCCTTGTAAGTCTCGCCCGTGCAAATGATGCCGTCCCGCGACCAGACCGGAATGTTCCACTTCCACTCTTCGACCACCGCCGGCTCCGCCTGCTGGATCAGCTCGCGCACATGCGCCAGCGTTTTGCCGCGCCAGTCGTCCAGGGACTTGATCTTGGCGTCAATCAGTTGCGACGGGGATTCGGCCCCTTCGCCCTGCTTCGTTTTGGCTGGTGGTTTGCTCATGGGGCGCTCCTTTTTCATGGTTGCATCGTCGTGAATACCCACCCGTTCGGGGTGAGCCTGTCGAAGCCGCTCCCCACCGTTCGGGCTGAGCCTGTCGAAGCCCGCCCTGAGCTTGACGAAGGGCGAACGGAAGCACGAGTTCACATCTTCTCGCCAGGCAACTTGCTGGCCTGCTTGATCCACGAAACAAGCTGGGCTTCGTCAAGCTCCGCGTCCTCCCGGATGTCGAGGTAACGCGTGTCCTGGCTTTTGGACGCCCCGGCGGCACCGGCGACAGCGACTGCCCGCGGAAGAAGGTTAGCTTCACATAGTGGGTGAAGCAGTGAAAGCTCAGGAACCAGCCCTCCGGCCCTTCTTCTCCCGCCACGCCATAAAAGGGCGAGTTCCATTTGACGGCCTTGCGCACGCCGGGCACGTTGGCAACGATCAGTTTGTCTAGCCGGCGCCCGACAGCCTGTTTCCAGCCCGGCATGGCCGCGAGGTAGGCCTGCACCGGGGCATCGCCCTCGCCTTTGGGGACTTGCGGGTTGCCGCCGGAGAGGAGCATCGGCTTGCCGGGCTTGGCTGCTGGTTGGTGTTTTGATTTAGTCATCGATGATTCACCTCACCCTAGGGCATCATGCACCGAGCCATCGCCCGCCAAGCAACCCTAGCCGTCAATCAGCGCTGCGCTCACTAATGGCAACGGTTCGGGCGCATGCTGCTGCCAGCAACAAGCTGCTCTCAAATACCCAATGGCAGTTCGCGAGCGTCAAACCCCATGGATTGCATCTCGCGACGGAAATGCGTCATGGCCAAGGGAAAAGCCTGTGCGACCAGTACATACTGATACGCCTCCTGGTCGAACAAGGGATTGATTTTTTCCTCTGTAGCTTCAGGCGGATAGTCAAACTTTGCCTCATAGCTGCCGTTGAACTCCGCCTTCTGGTCTTTCGCATCAGCCTTGGACGCAAGCGCAACAAGATCAATTTTTACAACTGCCTGCAAAGACACCGCAGGCACTTGTTTCGTCGCCAGTCCGACCTCAATGGTTTGGGTCAGTTCGATATTCCAAGGCTCTTTGCCACTTGAAGTCGCTTTGTTTTCCCCGTGAAAGCTGGTTGCCCGAAGAGACATCAGCTTGGGGCGCAGGCTGGCTACTTCCATTTTTTTGAATCCGTCGAATGGGTTGATTCCGTGGAAAAAGTAAACGACTTTTTGGCTGATTTCTGGAAACTAACACCGCGAAAATCTGCCATGGCAACGATGTTGGTGGTCTGGACACGAACCCCAGCAAGATCAGCCACTTCGGCAGTATTGGGCGGCTTCATTTCGGCCAGCAAACCTTTTTCGTCCACAAGTTCCCAAAACGCGGCCTCACTACGGCGAACCAGACGTAACAGCGAGTCCATGGACTCAGATTGGGAAACATCGTCGTTCTCGTACTTGCTGAACGCGACAGGCCCCCCGCCAAACAATTTGGCAGCCTGGTCTTGCGTCAGCTTGTATTTTTTCCGCAGGGCAACAATCTCGGTCCCGGTTAGCAGACCGTCTACCGACTTGCGAAACGCCATGATGGCCCGTTTGTTCTTCTTGCCTTCTGCCGCGCCTGCAAAATCCGAATGGCAGGTGTCGCATACTTGGTAGTGCATGGGCAGCAGGGCCGTCTTGCCTTTGTACTCGCTCTCAACCTGATCCACGTGATCGGTCACGTGACCTTCGCCACAAATCGGGCAGAGCTCTTTGTCGTTCATGTTTAATTCCATATTAGGCGTGACAAGAGAATGTCAACACCAGCGTGCCAAGCTTGTTAATCGCAAACTTAAGAAAATACTCCATCAGCATTTCCTTTTGAGCCGTGGGCACCCACTCATTTCTACGGACAGAGTAAGCATCACAAGCCGCCCATGCGCCTTTGCCGTTTTCACACCACTCTGAATCAATGTAGTCCGACTTCCGGAGCAGCTGAATAAGGCCAGCTACCTGCTCTACATCGCCACCAAAAAATTTACCGACATCTGCAACGCAATCCCGGGTAAACAACTTCACACCGGTTTCGTCATGGGCCAGCGCCTGAATACGCCCTAGGTCATACAGCGGCCCACCCGGAATCTTTTCACCCCCGCCTTTGGACGGCGAAGTCGAAATGTACTCCGAAATGACGTAGAAATTTACCATTGTGGTAATTTTACAGCTGTTGCAGGGGTTATTTCCAGAAAAACCCTGTATGTTTAACCATGTTTATCCTTTTTCGCCCCACACCCTGTCAATCGCGGCCTTGATCTTGGCCTCCATGCGGCGGATCAGTTCGCGGTTGGCGTTGACCAAGGCCTGCTCGGCTTCTATCTGCGCCACGATGGCGCGCTGAGTGGTGAGGTCAGGAAGCGGAAACTTAAAATTGAGTACATCCGTTTTCGTGATATTTGGATCTTTGCGCGTGCTATTTGCAACCGACTTCCAGTAATCACGTTGAGAGATCAGTACCGCATTCAGAAAATATGGATCAACTTTGGGATTTGGTAACAGCGCGGTCATGGCTTGATTAGACGCAGCTTCAATTTCAAGCACGCCGGTACGACCGATTTGCTTGAGTCCTCCGTACATGGCTACCAGAACCGTTCCTTTGGGAAGTTTCTCAAGGTGTGTTTCTGCAAGCGCAAGCTCAGTCACGCATTCATCCGTCTTGTGCAACGGACCGTCTCTCAGGTCCAACGTTTTCACCCAAGGAATAGTTCCGTCTTTGAAATAATTCGGGTTGTCACGCAACGGGGTCGTACCCGACTTGGTCTTGAAAAAATCGACTAGTCGAACCACAGGCCAATCCGGACTCGCAACGACATGAGGTTTGTAGTTGTCGAGCACCTGCCGGGCGCCATCGATGATTTTTTGGTAGCCCTCAATTTCGGCCACGATTTGGTGTTGGACTCCGAGGGGTGGGAGGGGTATCGTTTTCCGCTTGAGGTCGCCAAAGTGACGCTTATAGCCGTCTGACTCCATCGAATTCGCTTTAAGGAAGCAGTAAAGAAACTCCGGCGAAAGCGACTCACAAGTTTGAATAATTTTGATGCCGTCAGCTCCCTGAGCAAACGGCTGATTGATCAGCTTTACTGCGCAGGTATGGTCACCAAAAATAATCAGCGGCTTGGGCGGATGAATAACCGCAGCCTCGTCGTCCGTCCAGCCCGCAATGGCCTGCTGAGACTGATCAATGACTGGGAAACGCCCCTTAACTGCGTACCGTAGCTTCTGAATTTTTATAGGCACCGTAAGCGTAGATATGACTTCGCCAATTTTCACTTGCGCATACCGACTAGCCACCACATCCCTCGTTTGATACCTGTCACCGCTGCAATTCCAGTCGCCGCTTTCACCGATTTTGGCGCGAGTAACCGCATGCGCCATCGAGCCATCAGCATCAAACCCTTTCGGCGCCGTCATCCACGCCCGCAACAACCGCGTCGCTTCCGGCAAGTGGCTGTCCACCACGGCGCGGCGTTGCGCACCTAAATTGAAACCATCGTTCTGCACTTTCACAAACAACACACTGTCGAGCTGTTTGTGCAGGCGTTTGTCCAGAAACAGAATACTGGTCTTCACGCCGCTGTAGGGATTGAACACGCCAGCCGGCAGACTGACCACGGCCACAAGCGAGGTATCCACCAGCATCTTGCGCAGCGCTTTGTAGGCAGTACCGCTCTGGAAAATGATGCCTTCGGGCACAACGATGGCGGCGCGGCCCGTGGCAGTCAAATGTTCGGCCATGTAGTCAACAAACAGCACTTCACTGCGCGTTGCCTGCACGCTGAAGCGTTTGTGCGGCTTGATGCCACCCTTGGGCGACATGAAGGGCGGGTTGGCCAGAATCACGTCGGCCACTTCGTTCCACTTGTCGTCTTGCGTGAGGGTGTCGTACTCTTCCACGCGCGGGTGGGTGAAGCCATGCAGGTAAAGATTGACAAGGCTAAGACGCACCATGTCGGGCGAGATGTCGTAGCCGTGGATGCTGGCGGCCAACCTGGCGCGCTCATCAGGCGTCAACAAATCGCCGGCCCTGCCGGCGACCAACCCCTTCTTGCTCGTGTTGGATTTGAGAATGTGCTTCCATGCCGAGATCAAGAACCCCGCCGTACCGCAAGCCGGGTCCAGAATGGTTTCATTTTTCTTCGGATCGAGAACCTCAACCATGAAATCGATGATGTGCCGCGGGGTGCGGAACTGCCCGGCATCGCCCTGGCTTCCAAGCACCGAGAGCAAGTACTCAAACGCATCACCGAGTCGCTCGGAATGGTCGTAGGTGAAGTAGTTGATTTCCTTGAGGAAACTTTTCAGCGTTTCCGGGTCGCGGTATGGCAGATAGGCATTTTTGAAAATGTTACGAAACAGCTCCGGCACGCCGGGGTTTTCGTTCATCTTCTGGATGGCTTCCGAGTAGAGCGCCAGCACTTCAAAACCACCCAGCCCGGGTGCCATGAGTTTGGTCCAGCCAAAGCGGGCGTACTTCCCCGCAAAGAAGCTGCGCTTGCCGCCCAGTTCTTCGGCTTCGGCGTCCATGTCGTCCATGAACTTGTAGATCAGTGCAATGGTGATCTGCTCTACCTGCGATTTCGGGTCTGGAACCTTGCCGACAAGGATATTTCTGCAGTCGTCTATCTTTTTTTTGGTTTGGGTGTCAAGCATTGAAGGTTCTGTTCGTCATCGCGTCTGGCTACAGCTATAGCCAAGCGTGCTACATGAATTGGTTGAGGGGAACGTAATCTTTTACGTACTCGGGAATGCGGGTGCGCCACGCGGGTGGCACGGCCTTGAAGTCACTCATGCCAAAGGCAGGGTAAACATTCAAATCGGTCAGGCGCTTGTCATCGATGATGCCACGCAGATTGTGGTCGGTGGCATAAGCCTTGAAGTAGTACTTCATGGCCACAATTGCCGTAGCCGCTGAGTCGGCACTAAAACCAGTGGCAGTTTGCTGGTCAAGCAGGAATTTTTCAAACTCCTCCTCCAGCAAATCGTTTTTGCTCTTGAAGCCGGGGATCAAGCCGAAGGCTTTTTCAAGAATCTCGCGCAGGCCCAAACGGCGGTCCACCCCGGCGGCACGGCGCAACTTGTCGAGGTTGAAGTACTCAGCCGGTTTGTCAAACAGCTCGGTGGTGATGTAGTCGATGGCTTGGTCCCACTGGGCATTGCCCACCTGCTCGGCAATGATGGGGTCGGCTTTGACTTTGTCTTCAAACTTCTCGAAGAACATTCGGTCCACCTTCATACCCTGGAAGCCAACCTGTCGCTCTTCCTGGGTAGCAATGGCATCCGGGGCGGTATGGTGGTATGCGCCGTTTCCCGTTTCGCCTCCGCCCTGCCCGGTTCCGGTGTCACCACCCTCGCCGGTTCCATTACCCGCACCTGGACGCGGCAACTTGAGTACTTCGTCGTAGTTGAACTTCTCTTCAAAGTATTCACAACTGGCAAAAAAGTCGAACAGCTTGTAGGCGGCTTTGTCTGGCGTCGTGACTTGACTCTTGAGGCTTGGGTCCTGCAACTGATCGCAGAAGTCGTGTTTGCGCGTGCCTCTGCCCTTGATCTGCACAAAATCCGAGGGTGAGAAAACCGGCCGCATGAGGGCGAGGTTCAATAAATCGGGGCAGTCATAACCGGTGGTCATCATGCCCACTGTCACGCACACGCGCGCTTTGCTGGTTTTGTAAGCAGGCAACACGTTGGCAGAACCGAGCAGGTTGTTATTGGTGAAGTTGATGGTGAACTGCTGCGCGTCGGGAATGAGCGAGGTGACCTGCACAGCAAAGTCTGATTGGTACAGCGCGGGGAACTGCTTGTCGGCCAGGTCATTTAATATCTGCGTGAGCTTGGCCGCGTGGTTCTGACTGACGGCAAACACAATGCTTTTGCCGAACTCGTTGCTGATGGGGTCGCGCAGGCCGTGGGCCATCAATGTTTCACAAAACAGCTGATTGGTAGGCTCCGAGAAAAACCTTTTCTCAAAGCTGCGTTGTTTGAAGCGTTGTTCGCCGCTCTGCTGTACCTCTGCTTCAACGGCGGGCGTGTCGCTGATGGCAACGGCGGCATAACCCTGGTCGGACAGCAACTGGGTCGTGACCTCCGTGCGCGCATCCACCACCAGCGGGTTGATCAGGAAGCCTTCGCGAACGCCATCCAACAAAGAGTAGCGGAACGTCGGTTCGCCAGTTTCACAGCCAAAGGTGCGGTAGGTGTCGAGCAGCAGGCGGCGTTCCTGCTCACGCGGGTCGCGGGTGGAAGGCTTGGCAGCGTCAAACTTCTTGAGGTAGTCCTTGGGCGTCGCCGTGAGCCCGAGCTTGTAGCCGACGAAATACTCAAACACTGCTCTGGCGTTGCCGCCAATGGAACGGTGGGCTTCGTCGGAGATCACCAGATCGAAGTCGGTCGGCGAAAAAAGTTGCTGGTATTTGCTATTGAACAGCAGCGACTGCACCGTGGTGACCACGATCTCGGCCTTGCGCCAGTCGTCGCGATTTTCCTTGTAGATGCTGGACTTGTAATCGTTCTTCAGCAACGCAATGAACGCCTTGTTGGCTTGGTCTTCCAGCTCCAGTCGGTCCACCAAAAATAATACGCGGCGAGCGTTTCCGGTGCGCAGGAACATCTTGATGATGGCCGCAGAGGTGAGGGTTTTTCCCGTACCAGTGGCCATTTCAAGCAGAAAGCGGGTTTTGCCTTCCTTGACTGCCAGCTGAATAGCCTGTGCGGCGCGCTGCTGGTAAGTGCGCAGAAAACGCAGGCGGTTCTTCTTAATGAACTCGGGTCTTTCCCCTGGATTCTTCCAGCCGATCTCATGGTCATATGTCGGCAGTTGGGTACGCGTGATGTAGTCGAGCGGTACATCCTCTGCAACCAGCCGCGTCGGGTCTGGCTGGAAACGGGTGTAGCCCTTGATGGAGTCCGGCGCGGGGAAGCGCGTGATGATGTGCGGGTTGCCCTGGTTCAAATCCCAGAAGTAATGCAGATTTCCATTCGACAGAATCACGAAGCGGCAGTTTTGTGCCTTCGCGTACGTGCGAGCCTGCTCTTTGCCAATCAGCGGATTTTTGCCTTCGGCCTTCGCTTCCAGCACGAGAAGCGGAAAACCTTTTTCATCCAGCAGCAGAAAGTCGATGAAACCCTTGCTGGTTGTTTCAAAGTCATTGCCCATCGCGTCAACCTGCGCTTGCGTGAGCTTGACGTTCGGTTCCAGCGAGATGTTTGCTTTCCCCTGCTGATCGTCGAAGAAGCGCCAGCCAGCGGCTTCGAGCAGCTTGTTGATCTTGATACGAGCCTGGGCTTCTTTAGACATATGCGCGGCTAATCGTCAGGCAAGTTGCGAGGCCACAGCGGCAGTCGGGAGGCAATTCGTAAATTGCCACATCGGGCGTTTGACCTGATGGTTGTCGTGGCGTAAAAATGCTGACTGCGGCGTTTTGCTCTGGCGTCATGTCCCCCTCCTTGCCCCTGATTCTAGAGGCCGCGGCCTTTAGCGCGGAGCTACAGGAATAACTGGCCTCCGGCCCACATCCAGCGAGCGTTGACAGCTATTAATTTAGTAGCGATCTGGCCTCGTTCTTATGCTCGCTTCAACGCCACCCCAAACCCCCGCACCACCCCCTCGCGCGCCATCATCGCCGCGTACCACCGCAACACATTCGGAAAATCCGCCAAGTCAATCTTGTGCCGCTCATGCCGCCAGACCCAGCCGACGATGGCGAAGTCGGCGATTGAGATTTCTTCGCCTGCGAAGAAGGCGTGGTCGGCCAGGCGGCGGTCCATCACGCCGTAGAGGCGTGTGGTCTCGGCCATGAAGCGCTCCAGGCCGTAGCGGCGGTCGGCCTCGTCTTTGAGTGCGATGAAGTGGTGCACCTGGCCGGGCATGGGGCCGAAGCCGGCCATCTGGAACATCAGCCACTCCATGACCGCCACGCGGGCGCGCGGGTCTGTGGACAGAAAGGTGCCGGTCTTTTCGGCCAGGTAGATCAGGATGGCGCCGGACTCGAAGACGCTGATGGGCTCACCGTCCGGGCCGTCGGGGTCCACGATGGCGGGGATGCGGTTGTTGGGACTGATCTTCAGAAACGCCGGGTCAAACTGTTCACCCTTGCCGATGTCGATGACATTCACTTCGTAAGGCAGGCCCATTTCTTCGAGGGCGACACTGATCTTGCGGCCGTTGGGGGTGTCGAAGGCGTAGAGCTGGATGGTCATGGTGTGGCTTTGTCAGGCGGTGTTTTGGGTGAAAGGCAGTCTGCCACAGGATGAGGGATGGTGCTGGGCGGGTATCGCTGACGAAGGACCCTTCGACAGGCTCAGGGCGAACGGTTAACCGGGGTTTGATGGGGACCCTTCGACCCCTTCGACCCTTCGACAAGCTCAGGGCGAACGGTGGTCGCGAAGACCAGGCTCCTGGCAACGGTAGAGCTTGCATGGCCTGCGCCATGAAAGCCACAATAGGCCCATGACGCGCCGCCTCCCCGCCCTTGCCGCCTTCTCCTTCTGTTTCACCTTCATGCTGGCCGCCTTCAGCAGCCTCGCTGCCGCGGCGCCGCCCGCCAACGACACGCTGCGCATAGGCTCCAAACGCTTCACCGAGTCTTACATCCTCGCGCAGGTGCTGGCGCAGACGGCCGCGCCGCACACACCCACGCCGCCCTCGGTGCTGCAGGGCCTGGGCAACACGGCGATTGTTTATGAGGCGCTGCGCTCGGGCAGCATCGACCTCTACCCGGAATACGTGGGCACCATCAGCCAGGAGATCCTCAAGGGTGATGCGTCCATGAGCACGCAGGCCATGAACACCGCGCTGGCGCCGCTGGGCCTGGGCGTGGCGGTGGCGCTGGGCTTTAACGACGGCTACGCGCTGGCCATGCGCGAGGACACGGCGCAGCGCCTGGGCATCAGCTCGCTCAGTGATCTGGTCAAGCACCCCGAATTGAAGCTGGGCCTGTCGAACGAGTTCATCGGCCGCGCCGACGGCTGGAAAGGGCTGGCGCAGCGTTACGGCGCGCCGCAAACCCCGGTGGCGCTGGACCACGGGCTGGCTTATGACGCGATCGCGCAAAAGCAGGTGGACGTGATCGACATCTACACCACCGACGCGAAGATTGGCCACCTGGGCCTGCGCGTGCTGAAGGACGACAAGACCTACTTCCCGCGCTACGACGCGGTGCTGCTGTACCGGCTCGATGTGCCGCAGCGTTTTCCGCAGGCCTGGGCGGCGCTGCAAAAGCTGGGCGGCAGCATTGACGAGAACGCGATGATTGCGATGAACGCGCGGGCCGAGTTGCAGGGTGTGGCTTTTGACGTGATTGCGCGCGACCACCTTAACGCCAAGGCCGGTGGCACACCCGTCGCCACCGCCACCACACAAGACCCGAGCCAGCGCGGCTTCTGGGCCAAGCTGTTTGGCCCCGATCTGGCGCGGCTGACGCGGCAGCACCTGGCGCTGACCTTGATTTCTGTCGGGTTGGCGGCGCTGATCGGCATTCCGCTGGCGGTGTGGGTGTTTCCGCACCCGCGCCTGCGCGCGCTGGTCTTGGGCGCGACCGGCCTGATGCAGACCGTGCCTTCGCTGGCGCTGCTGGCGATGCTGATCTCGCTGATGGGCGTGATCGGCACGGTGCCGGCGCTGATCGCGCTGGCGCTCTACGCGCTGCTGCCCATCATGCGCAACACGGTCGCGGGCCTGGGCGAGGTGTCCAACGGCTTGCGGCTGGCCGGGCAGGCGCTGGGCATGACGGCCGGCCAGCGCATGCGTCTGGTGGAGCTGCCGCTGGCGCTGCCGACCATCCTTGCGGGCGTGCGCACCGCAACCTCGATTGCGATTGGCACGGCGACGATTGCGGCCTTCATCGGTGCGGGCGGGTACGGCGAGCGCATCGTGACGGGCCTTGCGCTGAACGACCACGCGATGCTCCTCGCCGGCGCCATTCCCGCAGCGGTGCTGGCGTTGCTGATCGAAGATCGGAAGAGCACACGTCTGAACTCCAGTCACTTCCTGTGATCT
>CAMLDT010000102.1 GCA_946479075.1 uncultured Polaromonas sp. | reverse complement strand
GCTGCATCAACTCCTGCGGCCACCACCACAGCGGCCACATCGGCATCCTGGGCGTGGACAAGGACGGCAAGGAGTGGTACCAGGTCACGCTGGGCGGCTCGGACGGCTCCACGCTGAGCGGCGCGCCCGTGCCCGGCAAGGTGGTCGGCCCCTCGTTCTCGGCCGCCGAAGTGCCGGAGGCGATTGAGGCCGTGCTGGACACCTACCGCAAGGAGCGCGAAGCCGGCGAAACCTTTATTGCCACCCTGCGCCGCACCGGGATCGATCCCTTCAAGACCGCCGCCAACAGCGTGCGTTTTGCCGCCGCTGTGACCGCCTGAGGACCTGTCATGAAACTTCTAGCCTTCACCGACCACACCGCCGCAGAAGACGGCAGCACCCTGGTACTGCCCAACGACGCCGACCCCCTGCTGCCTTCGCTCGACGGCGTGACGCGCATCGACCTGCACTTTCCCAAGTTCACCGACGGCCGAGCTTTCAGCCAGGCTTTTTTGCTGCGCCGCCGCCGTGAGTTCACCGGCGAGATCCGCGCCACCGGCGACGTGCTGGCCGACCAGCTCGCGCAGATGGAGCGCAGCGGTTTTGACGTGGCCGTGTTACGCGCCGACCAGGACCTGGTCACGGCCCAGCGGGTGCTGGCTTCCTACCCGGGCTACGGCGTCGGCAAATACCAGGGCGATGCCGTCGATGTGTTACCCCATTTCAAGGAAACCGAGGAAGGGGCTGCGGCCTGAACACCATGAGCTTCGATCTTGCAAAAATCAACGCCGAACTCGGCCGTGACGCGCAGGCCCTGGTGGGCTGGGCCGTGGGCCTCGGCAAACCCGCCATCGTCACCACCAACTTCCGCCCCTTCGAGGCGGTCATCCTGCACATGGTGACACGCGCCGAGCCGCGCATGCCCGTGGTCTGGATGGACAACGGCTACAACACCGAAGCCACTTACCGCTTTGCCGACGAAGTAACGAAGCTGCTCAAGCTGAACCTGCAGATCTATTTGCCGCGCCGCTCGCGCGCGCACCGCGAGGCCGTGGAAGGCGCCACCCCGGCGCTGGACGATCCGCGCCATGCGGCGTTCACCGACGAAGTGAAGCTGGAGCCGTTTGCCCGTGCCCTGCGCGAAACCGCACCCCAGGTCTGGTTCACCGCCTTGCGCGCCACCGACACCGCCGTGCGTGCGCAGATGGACCCGGTCAGCGTCAACCCCGACGGCCTGATCAAGGTCGCGCCTTTGCTGCACTGGTCGTCCAGAGACCTTTACCAGTACTGCGAGACCCACGGCCTGCCCAACAATTTCGACTACGTGGACCCCACCAAGGGCGAGGACAACCGCGAATGCGGCCTGCACCTCGCGCACTGACGGCCCTCTTCCCCATGCTCCACCGCCGACCCATGAACGCCCGCATCATTCCCATCAAGGAAATCTCCGCATGAACGCCCGCGCCGAACCCGAACTGCTCGCCAAACTGAGCAACGCCCACCTCGACGCGCTGGAAGAGGAAACCATCTTCATCCTGCGGGAAGTAGCCGCCGCCTTCGAACGCCCGGCCCTGCTGTTTTCAGGCGGCAAGGATTCGCTGGTGATGCTCAAGTGCGCGGAGAAAGCCTTTGGCGTGGGCCGCATCCCCTACCCGCTGCTGATGATAGACACCGGGCACAATTTTCACGAAGTGACCGACTTCCGCGACCTGCGTGCGAAGGAGCTCGGCGCCGAACTGATCATTCGCAACGTGGAAGACTCAATGAAACGCGGCACCGTGCGCCTGGCGCACCCCGGCGAGTCGCGCAATGTGCACCAGTCGGTGACGCTGCTGGAAGCCATCGAGGAGTTCCGCTTTGACGCACTGATCGGCGGTGCGCGCCGTGACGAGGAAAAAGCCCGCGCCAAGGAGCGCATCTTTTCGCACCGCGACAGTTTCGGCCAGTGGCAGCCCAAAGCGCAGCGCCCCGAGCTCTGGACCCTGTTCAACACCCGGCTGCAACCCGGCGAGCATTTCCGCGTGTTCCCGATCTCCAACTGGACCGAACTGGATGTCTGGCAATACATCGAGCGGGAGCAGATTGCGCTTCCCTCGCTGTATTACGCGCACCAGCGCAAAGTGGTGGAGCGCAAGGGCCTGCTGGTGCCGGTGACCGACCTGACACCGGCGCGTGACGGCGAGCAGGTGGTCGAAAAAACCGTGCGCTTCCGTACCGTGGGCGATATCACCTGCACCTGCCCGGTGGACAGCCCGGCCGCCAGCGCTGCCGAGATCGTGATTGAAACCCTGGCCGCCGACGTCAGCGAACGCGGCGCCACGCGCATGGACGACAAGACCTCGGACGCCTCGATGGAAAAGCGCAAGAAAGACGGGTATTTCTGATGAACACCAACACAACCGTTCGGGCTGAGCTTGTCGAAGTCCGGCCAAACCCTTCGACAGGCTCAGGGCAATCGGATGTCAAATCCGCACTGAAGTTCATCACCTGCGGCTCGGTCGATGACGGCAAGAGCACGCTGATCGGCCGCCTGCTGGTGGACAGCAAGGCCGTGCTGCAGGACCACCTGGCCGGCGTGCAGCGCGGCGGCGAAACCGATCTGGCCTTGCTGACCGACGGCCTGTCGGCCGAGCGCGAGCAAGGGATCACCATCGACGTGGCCTACCGCTACTTCAACACCGAACACCGCAAGTTCATCATTGGCGATGCGCCCGGCCACGAGCAGTACACCCGCAACATGGTCACCGCCGCGTCGAGTGCCGACGCCGCTGTGGTGCTGGTGGACGCGACCAAGCTGGACTGGCAGACACCGTCCATGGAACTGCTGCCGCAGACCCGTCGCCATTCGCTGCTGGTCAATCTGCTGCGGGTTCCGTCCATCGTGTTCACGGTCAACAAGCTCGACGCCGTGGACGATGCCACGCTGGCGTTCAAAAACATCAGCGCAGCGCTCACAGCCTTTGCCAAAGCCGCCGGGATTCCAGTCCGGGCCATCGTCCCCGTGTCCGCGCTCAAGGGCCACAACGTGGTGGACGCCAAACCCGGCTGGTGCGGCTATGAAGGCCTGTCGCTGCTGCAGCTGCTTGAACAACTGCCGGCGACACCGGCCGAGTCCACCGAGGCGTTTGCCTTTCCGGTGCAGTGGGTCGAGAAATTTTCCTCGTCTTCGGACACCTCCCAGGGCCGCCGCGTCTTCTGGGGCCGCGTGGCCACCGGCGGCGTGCAGCCGGGCCAGACCGTTACCGTGCTGCCGGGCGGCCAAAGCGCCGTCGTGGCGCAAGTGCTGGACCACACGCGCCAGCCGACCGCCGTGCTGGCCGGCCACAGCGCCGGCATCGTGCTGGACCGCGAAGTGGACGTCTCGCGCGGCGACTGGTTGCTGGCGGACGACAGCTTCGAGCCAGCGCGTGAGCTGTCAGTCACCGTGGCCTGGATGGACGACGAGCCGCTGGTCGCGGGTCGGGTTTACTGGGCGCTGCACGGGCATCGCTGGATCAAGGCCAAAGTCAAACGCATCGTGCACAAGCTCGATGTGAACACCCTGGCCGAGGAAGACGCCAGCGAACTGCCACCCAACGCCATCGGCCATGTCGAACTGGCCCTGCAGGAAGCACTGGCCACACTGCCCTATGCCCGTTCACGGGTGCTGGGCTCGCTGGTGCTGGTGGACACTGCGTCGAACAAAACCTCGGGCGCGGCGCTGATTCGCTGATCCCGGCCATCCAGCCCACACTGACTTCACCCTCCTTCCGGAATCCTCTTAAAATCAAGGGTTTCCACCGATCCCTGCCAGAACAACATGACTCACATCGTTTCCGAATCCTGCATTCGCTGCAAGTACACCGACTGTGTCGATGTCTGCCCGGTCGACTGCTTCCGCGAAGGCCCGAACATGCTAGTGATCGATCCGGACGAATGTATCGACTGCGCGGTCTGCATCCCCGAGTGCCCGGTCAATGCGATTTACGCCGAAGAAGACGTGCCGGCTGACCAGATCGCCTTCATCAAGCTCAATGTCGAGCTGAGCCAGACCGCGGGCTGGAAAAGCATCACCAAGCGCAAGCCTGCATTGCCTGATGCTGAAGAGTGGAAAGACAAGCCGAACAAACTGGCCGAGCTGGTCAGATAACACCCCTGCCGGATGCTCACTTCGTGTAGCACCACCTCCCCTCAAGGGGACAACGCTGGCAGCCTGGCAAAGCCAGTTCTGCGGCGTTCTTGAATGGGAGATCGACATATGCTGGGTTCAATGATCCAGACCGATGCGCTCGTGATAGGCGCCGGGCCGGTGGGCCTGTTCCAGGTTTTCCAGCTTGGCCTGCTGGACATCAAGGTCCACGTGATCGATTCGTTGCCGCATGCCGGCGGCCAGTGCATCGAGCTGTATGCGGACAAACCGATTTACGACATTCCCGGCACGCCGCGCACCACCGGCCGGGAGCTGGTCGCCAGCCTTCTTGAGCAGATCCAACCTTTTGGTGCAACTTTCCATCTTGGCCAGGAAGTCAGCACGGTGGACCGGCAGCCTGATGGGCGGTATCTCGTCGAAACCTCGCGCCGCCAGACCTTTCTTGCCAAAACCATTGTTATCGCCGCCGGTGTGGGCGCCTTCCAGCCCAAACGGCTGAAGATCGAGGGCCTTGATGCCTTCGAACACACGCAGCTGTTTCACCACGTGACGGAGCCTGGGCTTTTTGCCGGCCAAAACCTGCTCATCGTGGGTGGCGACGAAGCGGCGGTGGACTGGGCGGCCCGCCTGGCCGAAGCCGGTCCGCACCAGGCCAAAAGCGTGACCCTGCTCCATCGGCGGGATGTGCTGCAGGCGCCGCCGGAGGTTCTGGCCCGCTTCGATGCGGCGCGTGAGAACGGCTCCGCGGTTTTCCGGGTTGGCCAAGTCACCCGCATCACCATCGCCGACGGCCAGCTGAGCGCCGCGCAGATCACCGACGTGAACGGAAATACGGCGGCCTTGCCCGTGGACAGCGTGCTCGTCCTGCTCGGCCTGTCACCGCGGCTGGGCCCCCTGAGCCAATGGGGTCTGGCGATGGAGCGCAAACAGCTTCAGGTGGATACCGAAAAATTCTCCACCAGCGCTCCCGGCATCTTTGCGGTGGGCGACATCAACACCTACCCCGGCAAGAAGAAACTGATCCTGTGCGGTTTTCATGAAGCCACACTGGCGGCTTACGCGGCGGCCGAACTGATCTTCCCGGACCAGAAAATTCCATTTCAGTACACCACCACCAGCCCGAAACTGCACAGGCTGCTGGGAGTGGCGTCGCCCGCGCGCGACTGAGTGCTGCGCCGCCGGACCGGCGCTTCGCAAGCGAATCCCTCAATCAAGCCAGCGCTTTGAGCCGCATGGTCACAGGCGCATGGCCGTGGTTGAGCGGGCCGCCACCGGCACCGGTTTTCACCGCAGCGCCCGCCAGCATCGCCTCACGCACATAAACCCGAGCCATCTCGACCGCGTCCAGCAAGGGCTGGCCCAGCGCGAGACCGGCCGCAATGGCCGACGACAGGGTGCAACCCGTGCCATGGGTGTTGGCGCTCTGGATACGCGGCGCCTGCATCCAGTGTTTGCCGCCAGCCGCAGTGACCAGCAAATCGATCACGGTATCGCCGGGCAAATGGCCGCCCTTGAGCAGCACGGCATGTGCGCCACGGGCCAGCAGCTCCGCCGCAGCCCCTTCCATGTCCTGCGCATTGCGCAGGGGCCGGCCGACCAGCAACGCGGCTTCGTCAAGATTGGGCGTCACAAGAACCGCCCGGGGAAACAGCTCGCTCACCAGCACGTCGATGGCCGGGTTGGCGATCAAGACGGCGCCGCTGGTGGCCACCATGACGGGATCGAGCACGACCTTCTGCAGCGCATGGCGGTCTATCGCCGCGGCCACGGTCAGCACGATCTCCGGCGCGTGCAACATGCCGATCTTGACGGCATGAACGCCGATGTCCTCGACCACCGCATCAATCTGGTCACGCAAAATGTCAGGCGGCACCCCATGAATGGAGCGCACCCCGAGGGTGTTCTGCGCCGTCAGCGCGGTGATGGCCGTCATGCCGTAACAACCCAGCGCGGCGATGGTCTTCAGGTCCGCCTGGATACCCGCGCCGCCGCCGCTGTCGGACCCGGCAATGGACAGCACACGCGGGTATTCAAATTCAAAAGAGGTGTGGCTCATGGCGACGATTTTCCGTTGGTCTCCGCCTGCGTGAGGCGATGCCGGATTATCAGGGACGCGGCATGCCGCCCGCATCGCCGCAGATCATGCCTCCAGGTGCGGCCTTCGCGCAGGCGCAGCGCCGGGAACGGAAAAAATTCAGGCTATAATCTTAGGCTGCATTCCTCAATAGCTCAGTTGGTAGAGCGCCGGACTGTTAATCCGTAGGTCCCTGGTTCGAGCCCAGGTTGAGGAGCCAAAATTCAAAGCCCGGCCGCGTTCGCGTCCGGGCTTTTTTGTTGGCCGCATCCCTTGACGCGCTACCATTTGCGGACCGGATCCACCCCTGCGATGCGCACCCCCTCCCACACCCTGCCCTGGCTAGCCGCCGACGAAGCATTTCCGGCGGTGGAGACGGCCTGGCGCGAGGATGACCCGGCGCCGGGCCTGCTGGCCGCGGGCAAAACGCTGGATGTGCCGACGCTGCTCCAGGCTTACCGGCTGGGCATCTTTCCGTGGTTCAGTGAAGGGCAACCCATCCTCTGGTGGAGCCCGGACCCGCGCATGGTGCTGCGCACCTCCGGCTTCAGGCTCCATCGGTCCCTCCGAAAATACATCGTGCATTTCGGTGCTGCACCAGGACACGAGATCAGATTCGACAGTGCCTTTGAGCGGGTGATTCGTGCCTGCGCCAGCACGCCGCGCAACGCGCAGGCGGGCACCTGGATTGTTCCGGAGATGGTGCAGGCCTACATCGCACTGCACAAGGCCGGCCATGCGCACAGCGTGGAAACCTGGATCGACGGCGAACTCGCCGGCGGGCTGTACTGCGTGAACATCGGGGGCATGGTGTTTGGCGAGTCCATGTTTGCACACCGCACCGACGCCTCCAAAGTGGCCCTGGCCGCGCTGGTGGGGTTTTGCCGGGCACACGGCATCACCATGATTGATTGCCAGCAAAACACGCGGCACCTGGCCTCGCTCGGCGCCGCCGAAGTTCCGCGTGCGCAATTTGTCGCCGAGGTGGCGGCAAGGCTGCCCATGAGCGCTCCGCGCTGGAAATTTGAGCCCCTATACTGGAATCAGTTGTTAACGACGCCCGAACCCACGACGAGCTGATGACGTGACGCATCTCAAAGACCTGCCTTTGCAGGCGCTGCAGTTTTATGCCACAGCGCCCTACCCCTGCAGCTACCTGCCAGGCCGGCAGGCACGTTCGCAGGTCGCCACGCCCAGCCACCTGATTCACAACACCGCCTACTCGGAACTGGTTGTCAACGGCTTCCGCCGCAGTGGCATGTTCACCTACCGGCCTTACTGCGACGGATGCCAGGCCTGTGTGCCACTGCGCGTCCCCGTGGCTACCTTCGTGCCCGACCGCAGCCAGCGCCGCGCCTGGAAACGCCACCAGTCGCTGCAGGCACGGGTGCTCAAGCTGTGTTTCATGCCCGAGCATTACCAGCTCTACCTGCGTTACCAGAATGGCCGCCACGCCGGCGGCGGCATGGACCACGACAGCGTGGATCAATACACCCAGTTCCTGCTGCAAAGCCGTGTCAATTCGCGCCTGGTGGAGTTTCGTGAAACCCTGCCCAACGGCGAGGCCGGCGCCCTGAAAATGGTGTCGATTCTGGACGTGCTGGAAGACGGGGTTTCTGCGGTCTATACCTTTTACGAACCCGATGCCCAGGCGAGTTATGGCAACTACAGCGTGCTCTGGCAGGTCGAGCAGGCTCGGCAGCTGGGCTTGCCGCATGTCTATCTGGGGTACTGGATCGCGCAGAGCCCGAAAATGAATTACAAGGCCCGGTTTGTGCCCAACCAGGTGCTGGTCGATGGCGAGTGGCGACCGGGACCGCTTGCCGCAGCGGCCGGTCCGGCCGATTTGCCCGGCCTTTGAAAGGCGGCAGGGGCGACTCCGTTTTTCACAGTGTAAAATTGCGGGCATTCCATCATGAAAAAGCCAGACGCATCTGCTCTCCCCGCGAAGCCCACTGTCCAGGTGATCGAACGCATGTTCACGCTGCTTGAAATCCTCGCGGCCCGGGAAGAGGCCGTGTCCCTGAAGGAAATCAGCGAAAAATCGGGGCTGCATCCGTCCACGGCGCACCGCATCCTCAACGATTTGGCGACCGGGCGCTTTGTGGACCGCCCCATTGCCGGCAGCTACCGGCTCGGCATGCGCCTGCTGGAGCTGGGCAACCTGGTCAAGGCGCGCCTGAGCGTGCGGGATGCAGCGCTGACCCCCATGCGCGAGCTGCACCGGCTGATCCAGCAACCGGTGAACCTGAGCATGCGCCAGGGCGACGAAATCATCTATGTGGAGCGCGCCTACAGCGAGCGCTCAGGCATGCAGGTGGTCCGCGCCATCGGCGGACGGGCGCCTTTGCACCTGACCTCGGTGGGCAAGCTGTTCCTGGCGTTTGACGATCCTCAGCGCCTGCGCATCTACGCGACCCGCACCGGCCTGCCCGGCCAGACGAAAAACAGCATCACCCAGCTGGCGACCCTGGAGCGCGAACTGTCCAAAGCCCGGCAATACGGCATTGCCCGCGACAATGAGGAACTGGAACTGGGCGTGCGCTGCATGGCAGCCGGCATCTACGACGACCAAAGCAAGCTGGTGGCGGGACTGTCAATCTCGGCGCCGGCAGACCGGCTGGACGAAGGCTGGTTGCCCAAACTGGAAGCCACGGCCCACGAGATTTCGGCAGCGCTTGGCTACCGGTCCGGAAATTTCAAGTAAAAAAGGGCGCCAGCCCTTTGCCAGCAAGCGCGGATAGCTACCAATAAGATAGCAAACTGTGCGCTGAAGGCCATCAGTTTGTGCTTGCCGCCCGGGGCAATCTCAGCCGTTGGCGGGCCTGGCTGCCGCGCTGACTTTCGGCAAGCTCACAGGCTGCGACTCGACCCAGCGGCGCACACGTTCTGCATCGCCCAGGCGGCTGAGTTTTCCGGCCGAATCGAGAAACACCATGATCAGCTTGCGGCCGGCGATCTTGGTTTGCATCACCAGACACTGACCCGCTTCAGAGATGTAGCCGGTTTTTTGCAAACCGATGTCCCAATCCGGATTTTTCACCAGCCGGTTGGTGTTGTTGTATTGCAGTGTCTGGCGTCCCACCGCCACCTGATAGCCGGTGGACGTCGAGAGTTCACGCAACACAGGATCTGCATGGGCAGCGTTAACCAGCGTGGCCAGATCCTGGGCACTCGACTGGTTCTGGCTCGACAGGCCGGTGGGTTCAACATAGTGGGTGTCCCGCATGCCGAGCAGCCGGGCCTTGGCATTCATCAGATTGACAAACGCGGAAAGGCCGCCGGGATAGGTCCGCCCCAAGGCATGTGCAGCCCGGTTTTCACTGGACATCAGGGCCAGATGCAGCAGTTCACCGCGCGTCAGTGTGGCGCCTACACGAAGGCGCGAACGGCTGCCTTTTTCGGTGTCCACATCGTCCTGGGTGATGGTGATGGCTTCGTCCATCGGCAACTGCGCGCCGCTGATGATCACGCCCGTCATCAGCTTGGTCAGGGACGCAATCGGCAGGACAGCGTGATCGTTCTTGCTGAACAGGACTTCATGCGTGTCCTGGTCCACCACCAAGGCCACGCTCGACTTCAAGTCCAGCGGATCCTCAACGGCATGGAGGCCGGCGAGTTGGCCGAATGAAAGTTGGGCCGGCCGCGCCACGATGACCGGCTTGCGCGGAGACTTGGCAACAAAACGCGCACTCTTGCGGCTGGAAACCACCTTGCGGGTCACCGTCTTGCTCATCTGCGACTTCTTGATCACCGGCCGCTTGGCCGATGCCGCCTCTGAAGCAACCGGAAACATCAACGCGACCGAACAGGTAAGAAATCCAACGAGTTGTAAGCTCCGTTTGAACAGCAGATTCAGCGTGTTGGACATGGGGGTCGCCTCCAGTTGCGATTAGTGCGATGCTGGAGTGTATACAAATAGAAAAAGTCACGCAATATCAATCGTTTGCGAAACTTTCCTAATCGCAACGCTTAACTGGTCCTCCCAAGCCAGCACTTTCACCGACTGCTGGCACAAAATATTACTAAGTCCTTGATTTCAAAAGTATTTCCAGGAAGCGCCGCTCAGCCCTGGGCGGCCACCCGGTCTGCCTTGCTCTGCAATTTGCTCAACGCGCTCAAATACGCCTTGGCCGAGGCCACGACGATATCGGGATCCGCACCCACCCCGTTGACCACCCGGCCACTGTTCTGCAAACGCACCGTGACCTCGCCCTGGCTTTCGGTAGAGCCACTGATGGCATTCACGGAATACAGCACCATTTCAGCGCCGCTTTGGACGTGGGTCTCAATGGCCTTGAGGGAAGCATCCACCGGGCCGTTGCCGTCCGACGCACCGCGGACCTCCTTGCCGTCCACGGTGAACACCACGGTCGCCTGCGGCCGCTCGCCGGTTTCACTGTGCTGCGACAGCGAGACAAAGCCGTACTGCTCTTTTTCGTGCGAGACGCTGTCGTCGCTCACCAGCGCGAGGATGTCCTCGTCGAAAATTTCGCTCTTGCCGTCTGCCAGTTCCTTGAAGCGCGCAAATGCGGCATTGGTGTCGGCCTCGCTCTCCATCTGGATACCCAGATCCTGCAGGCGCTGCTTGAAGGCATTGCGGCCACTGAGTTTGCCCAGCACCATCTTGTTGGAGCTCCAGCCCACGTCTTCGGCACGCATGATTTCGTAGGTCTCGCGTGCTTTGAGCATGCCGTCCTGGTGAATGCCCGACGCATGCGCAAAAGCATTGGCGCCGACCACTGCCTTGTTCGGCTGCACCACAAACCCGGTGGTCTGACTGACCATGCGGCTGGCGGCCACGATGTGCAGCGGGTCGATGTTCATGTCGAGGTTGAAATAATCGCGGCGTGTTTTCACCGCCATGACGATCTCTTCGAGCGAGCAGTTGCCGGCGCGCTCACCGAGTCCGTTGATGGTGCATTCGACCTGGCGCGCGCCGCCGATCTTCACGCCGGCCAGCGAGTTGGCCACGGCCATGCCCAGGTCGTTGTGGCAGTGCACGGACCAGATCGCCTTGTCGCTGTTGGGCACGCGCTCACGCAGGGTCTTGATGAAGTTGCCGTACAGCTCGGGCACGGCATAACCCACGGTGTCGGGCACGTTGATGGTGGTGGCGCCCTCGGCGATCACCGCTTCGAGTACGCGGCACAGGAAATCGACATCGCTGCGGTAACCGTCTTCGGGGCTGAACTCGACATCGGCGACCAGGTTGCGCGCAAAACGCACCGACAGTTTGGCCTGCTCCAGCACCTGCTCCGGGCTCATGCGCAACTTCTTCTCCATATGCAGGGCGCTGGTCGCGATGAAGGTGTGAATGCGGGCGCGGCTGGCACCCTTGAGCGCTTCGGCGGCACGAGAAATATCGCGGTCATTGGCCCGCGACAGCGAGCAAACGGTGGAATCCTTGATGACATTGGCAATCGCCTGCACGGCCTCAAAGTCGCCATTGGAGCTGGCGGCAAAACCGGCTTCGATGACATCGACCTTCAGGCGCTCAAGTTGTCTCGCAATGCGGAGTTTTTCATCGCGCGTCATGGAGGCGCCGGGGGATTGCTCGCCGTCGCGCAAGGTGGTGTCGAAAATAATCAGTTTGTCAGTCACGGGGGTTCTCCAGTTGATCTTTGGCGGTCAGGCGGCTGAGCCGCTCGTTTGCTTCTCATGCATTGTAATTTTTGCGCGCTGCAGGCCGGAAATCACCGCCTTCAAGGACGCCGACACAATGTTCGCATCGCGGCCCACGCCAAACAGCGTCTGGCTCTCGCCGACCCGCAATTCGAGATAGGCCACGGCCTGGGCATCCGCGCCCGAACCGACGGCATGTTCGTGATGGTCCAGCACGCGAATGACCGACCCCATCATGCCGTTCAAACCGTTGACAAACGCATCAATGGGCCCGGTGCCCCGACCGTTGACGGCGAAAGGCTTGCCCTGAAGCATGGCATCGGCGTGGATCCGGACCTGACCGCTCGCGGCTTCTTCCTGCACCCGACATAAGGGGGCGGCGACCGTCTGAATGCCGTATTCGCGGTCGAACAGGGTCCACAAGTCCGCGGCTGTCAGTTCCTTGCCGGTGGCGTCCATCACGCCCTGAACCACCTGGCTGAATTCAATTTGCAGGCGGCGCGGCAATTCCAGTCCGTATTCACTCTCCAGCAGATAAGAAATCCCGCCCTTGCCCGACTGGCTGTTGACACGGATGACGGCCTCGTAGCTGCGGCCCAGATCCTTGGGATCGATCGGCAGATAGGGCATGTCCCACACGTCGCCTTCCTTGCGGGCGGCAAACGCTTTCTTGATGGCGTCCTGGTGGGAGCCGGAAAACGAGGTGTACACCAGATCGCCCGCATACGGATGACGCGGATGCACCGGCAACTGGTTGCAGTGCTCCACCGTGCGGCGAAT
>CAMLDT010000101.1 GCA_946479075.1 uncultured Polaromonas sp. | reverse complement strand
CCTTCATGCTGACCCTTTGCGGCTCCCCGATTTCCAACTACTACAACAAGGTCAAGCTGGCCCTGCTTGAAAAGGGTGTGCCCTTCACAGAAGAGGTCGCGGCCACACACAGCACGGACGAAGCGATCCTGAGTGCCTCGCCGCTGGGCAAGATCCCGTTCATCCGTACCGAGCGCGGCGGCCTGTGCGAGAGCCAGGCCATCCTTGACTACATCGAGGCGACGACGCCGCAGCCGGCGCTGATGCCGGCCGATGCCTTTGAAGCGGCCAAGGTGCGTGAGCTCACGACTTTCATCGACTGGCACCTGGAGATCGTGGCGCGCCAACTCTACGCTTCGACCTTCTTCGGCGCTGCACCGCTCAGCGAAAACAACCTGGCGCGCATCCGCAAGCAGCTGGAAACCAACATCGCGGCTTTCAAGAAGCTGGCGAAGTTCTCGCCCTATGTGGCCGGTGACCGCCTGACCCAGGCGGACTGCGCCGCCTTTGCGAATCTTCCCCTGGTCGGCATGGCGAGCAAGGCGGCGTTTGGCGAAGACCTGCTGCTGGCCGGTGGCGTGGACTACAAGGCTTACGTCAAGTTCATCGGTGAGCGCCCTTCGGGGCAGAAGGTGGTGGCCGACCGCAAGGCGGCCCAGGCCAAAGCCTGACGCGCCATTTCCCGTTGCCACCTGGAGCGTCCCATGGCTGTTGAGGTTCCGCGCCGCATCTTGCCGGTGATTGTGCTGTCGCAGTTCGCGGGCACGTCCCTGTGGTTTGCGGCCAATGCCGTCATGCCGGATTTGCAGCAGGCGGGTGGGCTGCCCGCCACGGCCGTCGCCACCCTGACCTCGGCGGTGCAGCTCGGGTTTGTGGCGGGCACGCTGGTGTTTGCCTTGCTGATGCTGGCAGACCGGTTCAAGCCCGCGCGCGTGTTCCTGCTGTGTTCGCTGGCAGGGGCCGCCCTGAATGCCGCTATGGTGAGGGTACCCACCGATCTGGGGGCGCTGCTGGCCTTGCGTTTCGGCGTGGGGTTTTTGCTGGCGGGCATTTACCCGGTAGGCATGAAGATCGCGGCCAGCTGGTACTGGGAGCGGCTGGGCGCGGTCATGGGTGTGCTGATTGGTGCGCTGGTGCTGGGCACGGCCTTGCCGCACGGGCTGCGTGCGCTAGTGGGCAGCGGCGGTGTAGGGTCGTGGCAAGCGGTGATCGTGAGTGTGTCGCTGCTGGCGGCGCTGGGGGGCATCGCCACGGCCTGGCTGGTGCCCGAGAGCCCGTGGCAGGCGCGCAGCGCACGCATCACGCCGCGCGCGCTGGGGCTGATCTGGTCCGACAACCGCGTGCGCGCGTCGGTGTTTGGCTACTTCGGCCACATGTGGGAGCTGTACGCGTTTTTTGTGCTGGTGCCGCTGATGCTGGCGACACGGCTGGCCGGTGTGTCGGTCAGCGCCGCGTCCTTCTGGGTGATTGCCGCGGGCGCGCTCGGCTGCACCGGCGGCGGCTTGCTGGTGCGGCGTTTTGGCAGTGCGCGGGTGGCGCAGGTGCAACTGGCGCTCAGTGGCAGCTGTTGCCTGGCAGCGCCCTGGATGCTGGGCGCGCCGCTGCCCGTCTTTATGGCCTGGCTGCTGTTGTGGGGCGTCACCGCGTCGGGAGATTCGCCGCAGTTTTCCACCCTGACGGCGCGCAACGCCCCGCCTGAAGTGGCCGGCAGTGTGCTGACCTTTGCCAACTGCATTGGTTTTGCGATTTCGGTGTTCAGCATCGAAGTGTTTGTCCGAGCCGCGGCGAGCTGGCCGCTGGCCAGCGTGTTGCCGTGGCTGGCCGTGGGCCCGGCGCTGGGCCTGTGGCTGATGCGCCCGCTGCTGCGCGGCGGCCCGCTCGCCGGCCAATAAATCACAGGTTTTCCTCCTATGAATGGGGGATGCGCAGCGCCCGATGCACGCATTTAATCGGCACCGGAGGAAGGCTGACTGCACGCGCGTGGGGACATGTTGCCGCCACGGCAAACGCGCAGACGCCAATGCTTATGGAAAAAGCTTTTGTTGCGACTCGCGACGTTTCAAGCGCCGCATGGCCCGGCTTCAGGGTGCTGGTTCTGCTGGGTTTGTCGCTGATGCTCGCGAGCTGCTCCAGCCTGCGACACGGCGGGGCCCCGGACCCCGCGTTCAGCGTCGACGCTGATCTGGTCGCCATGCGCGCCGCTCTGGGCACGACCGGCTCGGTCGCTGGCTATTACGCGGGCGCGGCCACGGATGAGCGGCGCAACGCCTTCGTGGATTCACGTGTGGCGTTGGCCAACCTGGCCTATATCCAGTTCATCAGCGACCTCACCGCCGACAAGCAGCACCTGGACGCAGCGTCCGACATGCTGGTCCTCGGGCTCAACCTGCTGGGCACGGCGGCCAATGGCGTGCGTGCGCAAGCCAACCTTGCGGCGACCGCCGCCGGGGTGGGCGGCGGCAAAGCCATTGTGGACAAGAGTTATTACTACCAAAAGACCACCTCCGCGCTGGTGACCACCATGAATGCGTCGCGAAAAGAAGTGCTGCTGCGAATCCTGGACGGCGTGAAGAAACCGCTGGCCGACTACAGCTTCAGCCAGGCGCTGGCCGATACGCATGACTACTATGCTGCCGGCACTTTGCTCTCCGCGGTCGCCGCGGTACAGGCCGGGGCCAGCACGCGCGAAGCCAAAGCGGATCAGGCGCTGGAGCTGCGGGGTGAGGCGAAGGTTCTGACCGATGAGCAAATCAGAGACCGCAGCCTGGTCACCAACGCCATCCTGGAGGCGGTGAAAAAGGACGATCTTTCCAGGATGAAAAATCTTTTGAAGTTGCTCGGCCTGGAAGGCCTGCCTCAGCGCACGGTGGAAGAAGCCAGGACGTCGCTGCTGGGTAATTACAAACGTGTACTCAGGGATCAGGAAAATCTTCCCGCCTCTATCAAGGACAAGCTTTAACCAGGAGCACAGCATGGCCAGCTATTACATGACGATGAGCGGCGCGCACACCCTCGCCAAATTGCAGCAGGCGATACGTGGCGAAGAGGCGCTGGCCTCGCAGTTTGTCAAAAGCCAGTTGTCGGCCGTCGATGGCGTTATCACCAACCTCGTCACTTTTGACGATGCAGATGCGATTCCGCCAGTCCTCAAGCTGCTCGCGCATGGCAGCGCTGCGCCCGAAGGCAGTGTGTTGGCCTGGTCGGGCGTGATGCTGGTGAGCGGCGCCAACGCGGTCGTCGATGCCTGGCGGCCCCTGGCTGCTTGAGCTTCAGCGCTTGTTCATCTTTTCGCTGGCGTTACGGGAGAACGATCATGTTTTTCGACCATCAGGCGTTTGTAGCGGCATACGAAAATGCTTTTTCCAGACTCACGGCCTCTCAGTACCAGGGGATTGACCAGTTGCTGGGCTACATCGAACTGGACCCGGAGATCAACGACGTGCGCTGGGTCGCGTACATGCTGGCGACGGTCAAACACGAGTGCGCCAACACCTTCATGCCGATCACCGAGTACGGTGCCAATTCTTATTTCGCCAAATACGAGCGCCCCACGCTGATCAGCGCGCGTCTGGGCAACACCGAAGCCGGCGACGGCTTGCGCTTCAAGGGGCGCGGCTACGTTCAGATCACGGGGCGAGCCAATTACACCCGGCTGGGTCAGGCCCTGGGCCTGGGGACAGCCTTCGTGTCTCAACCTGCACTGGTGCTCGAACCCATCCATGCCTATCGCATCCTGTCGAAAGGCATGCGTTTCGGGTTGTTCACCGGGAAAAAGCTGGCGAGCTTCATCACGGACACAGGGTGCGACTATGTGGCGGCGCGCCGCATCATCAACGGTCAGGACAAGGCGGCGGAAATCGCCGCGATGGCGAAAAAGCTGGAAGTCGCCTTGACGGGCTGCTTGCTGGACTGACCCGCTGGAACTGTCGGCGCCGCGCGACAGCCCGAGGCACAATTCTCCGGGCAAAGGCGGCAGCCAGCGTTTGGCGGGTCGCCGTGTGGGAAGATTCCACACCCAGCGTTTGTTTTCGGTTTCAGCGTGCAGCGCTGGCCGGCACGCCTCCTGAATGCACCACCCACCATGCGCCAATCGTTGTCCGTCATAAAGCTTGTCCTGCTTGCCTGCCTGCTGTGGGCCGGCCTGGCCTGGGGCCAGACCGCCTGGTTTACGGTGCTGGGCGACCCCGCCAACCCGGCGGTGGACACCATTGAGGTCGATCCTTCCCCGCTGAGCGTCACGGTGGAGACGCAGACCATGCGCGTGCGGGTCAACCGGGACAAGCAGCGCAAGAACTGGGAGGGCGTGCCGTACCGCTCCTACGAGTCGGATGTGGTGTTTGACTGCGCCCACAAGAAGGCCCGTTACGCTTCCATGGTGTTTTACATGCAGCCGCTGTGGCAGGGAAAACCGCACAACACCTCGGCCTACACCCGGGAGAACCCACGCTGGATGGAGTTTCGCGACGTGAGCCCGAACCCGAGCAGCAAGATCATCCGCGCGGCCTGCGAAAGCGGCCGGGTGAAAACCAGCGATCTTCCAGGCGCGCTGGATTTCGCGGACAACCCCCTTCACTCGCTATAAAAAAGAGAGCTGCCTGCGCCCGCCACACAAGGGCTGGAGGCCGATTTGATGCCTCATGTCTGCCCCGCAGCCACGGCAAGCGCGAGCGCCGGCGCGCTGGCGTGCGGGGCGTGAATGAATCAGCTAGCGGGCAGACGCCACCAGTACCGGCGTTTCGCGGTACACGGCCGGCATCACGGCCCTGAGGTTGGCGACTTTCGGCAGGTCAAAGCGCCGGATGTAGGGCGAGTCGGGGTGGCGGGTGGCGTAGTCCTGGTGGTAAGCCTCGGCCGGATAAAACACCGTCAGCGGCGCGACCTCGGTGACGATCTTGCGGGGCCAGGCTTTTGCCGCATCGAGTTGCGCGATATAGGCCTGGGCAACCCGCTTCTGGCTGTCCGTGCTGTAGAAAATCGCCGAGCGATACTGGGTGCCGGTGTCCGGCCCCTGGCGGTTGAGTTGCGTCGGGTCGTGCGCCACCGAAAAATAAATCTGCAGCAACTTGCCGTAAGAGATCTGCTTCGGGTCGTAGCTCACCTGCACGGCTTCGGCATGGCCGGTGCGGCCGCTGCCGACCGCGCTGTAGCTGGCGGTTTCACGCGCGCCGCCCGAATAACCGGAGACCGCATTGAGTACGCCGCGTGTGTGCTGGAAGACAGCCTGCACGCCCCAAAAGCAGCCGCCGGCAAACACGGCTGTTTCGGTGGCGGCCGCGCCGCCTGCCGGCACGTCGAGTGCGGGCGCGGGCAGCACCACGGCTTTTTCCTGGGCGGCGCTGTTGCCCAGCAGGCCCCAGCCCAGCAGACCGGCCGCGGCAAGCAGGCCCAGGGTGTTGACGATGCCGCGCATCATGCCGCCGCAAAGGTCAGGGCCACGCCGTTCATGCAATAACGCAGGCCGGTGGGGCGGGGGCCGTCATCGAAGACATGGCCCAGGTGCCCGCCGCAGCGGCGGCACAGCACCTCGGTACGCTTCATGAACAGGGAGGTGTCCACCTCCTCGGCCACGGCCTTGTCCAGCGGCTTCCAGAAGCTGGGCCAGCCGGTGCCGCTCTCAAATTTGGTGGCCGATGAAAACAGCGGCAGCGCGCAGCCGGCGCAACTGAAGGTGCCGGCGCGTTTTTCCTTGTTGAGTGGGCTGGAGTGGGGGCGCTCGGTGCCGGCCTTGCGCAGCACCGCATACTGCTCGGGCTTGAGCAGCGACTTCCACTCGGCGTCGGTTTTGCTGATTTCCCAGACGCGGGCGGGCGCCGCCGCCTGGGCTGGCGTGCTGGTGAAGAGGGCGCGCGCGCCAGCCAGCAATCCCGTGAGGGCGCCCAGGCCCAGCAGGGTGTTTCTTCGGCTCATCATGAGGTCTCCTGGTGGCTGGCCATGCTGGCCGGTGAGTTTTTGGAGTCGTCCTCCCGCGCGCAGGTTCCCCGCTTTTTTCCGGATGATCTGCAAAAATGGTGGATCTTCTTTTTCATCCCTGCCGCCGACCATGAAACCCAGCTTCCCGTCCGCCTCGCTGCGCGCCACGCCATGAAGAGCCGCCCGACCGGCGGCCTGGTTTATTCGACCGACAGCGGCCGCATGTGCCCGGCCTGCCGCCAGCCACAGGGCCGGTGTACCTGCCGCCAGGCCAAAGCGGTGCCGCCGTCCGACGGCATTGTGCGCATCTCGCGCGAAACCAAGGGGCGTGGCGGCAAAAGCGTCACCGTGGTCAAGGGCGTGTCGCTGGCCGAGCCGGCGCTGGTCCAGCTCGGCAAGCAATTGAAGGCCGCCTGCGGATCGGGCGGCACCGTCAAGGACGGCGTGATCGAAGTGCAGGGCGACCACCTCGCGAACCTGATGGAGCTGCTGAAAAAGCAGGGCTTCACCGTCAAGCAGGCCGGGGGGTGAGGGGGCATGGCGCCTGAAGACCTTCAGCTGCTGGTCACGCGCGAGATGCCCTTCGGCAAGTACAAAGGCCGGCTGATTGCCGACCTGCCGGGCAACTACCTGGCCTGGTTCGCGCGCGAGGGTTTTCCCAAAGGGGAGCTTGGGCGCCTTCTCGCATTGATGCTGGAGATCGACCGCAATGGCCTCTCGGGGCTGCTGCAACCGCTGCGCCGCTCACGCTGAGCGCTGGTCACAGTCTGTTGCGTCTCGGGCGGCCTGTCCCCTTGTTTCAGCGCTGGCTGCGGCATACCATCGGTTTGCATCGCGCGACGGGCGCCGGTGCTGAACTGTGGGAGCCGGTATGCCGCAACTGATTGCTTCGGTCGAGGGCGTGGAAATCAAGCATGTTCATCTTCGCAAGGACCGCACGACGCTGGGCCGGCGGCCTTACAACGACATCGTGCTGAACAATCCGCTGGTCAGCGGCGAGCATTGCGTTTTCGAGTTGCACGGCCTGGCTGATGTTTATGTCGAGGACCTGTCCAGCACCAACGGCACCTATCTCAACGGCCACATGATCAAGTCGCGCGAGCTGCTGCGGGACAACGATGCCATCGCCATCGGCAACTTCCGGATCCAGTACCTGGCGGCTTCGGAAGAGTCGGGTTATCACGAAACCGCCGAGATGCCGCTGGACGCGCGCACTGGCCTGGCGGCGTCTTCCGGTTCGGCCCTGCACGCCAGCTTCAAGGTCTTGTCCGGCTCCTCGGCCGGGCTGGAGGTGCCGGTGGTCAAGGCGGTCAGCACCTTTGGCAACCCGGCCGTCAGCGTGGTGGCCGTGTCGCACCGGCGTTATGGCTATTACGTCGCGCACCTGACCGGCCCGGTTCAGCCCACGCTCAACGGTCTTGCCGTCAGTGGTGAGGCGGTGCCGCTCGTGCACAACGATGTGCTGGAGCTGGCCGGCACCAGCATGCAGTTTCTGCTCAGCGACAGCCCCTGAATTGCCTGATTCGCCTCTGTCGGCGGCTGGCCGGCGGCCGGCTGACGGCTGGGACCTGTACCTTGATAACGACAGTGCGGACTGCACCGCGGTTTTTAGGCGGCTTGCGGGTGCCTGGATTTTGACCGCAGGCAGCTTGTGACTTATGCTGGCTTGCTGGTGGGGCGCCTTGCCGCATGGCCGGCTTTCAAGGAGGTATCGTGAATCTATCCACATGGCTGATGACCCTGGCGGGCGTGGTGCTGGGTGCGGGTGCGGGCGTGGTGCTGCACGCGCTCTGGGTGCGCCGCCACGCCGAGCGCAAACTTCGCCTGCCGGACCGCTGGCTGCTCAATGCCCGCGGCCTGGTCTCCAGCGAGGAACTCGATGTCTGGAAGTGGTTGCGTGCGGCTTTTCCCGATCACGCGGTGATGGTCAAGGTGCCGGTGATGCGTTTCACGGTGCCCAGCACCCGGGACATGCCCGAGAACAAGGACCAGCACTGGCATGAACTGCTCAACGGCGTGTATTGCAGCTTTACCGTCAGCACATTCGATGGCAAGGTCGTCGGCTGTGTGGACGTGCCCGGCAAGCGTGGCCTGACCCGCGCCCAGCGGGACATGAAGGAAAGCCTGCTGCAGGAATGCGGGATCGGCTACACCACGGTGCGCAGCAGCAGCCTGCCGTCCGGCAGCGCGATGCGCACCGCCTTCCTGGGTGAAGCCGAGATCATCGAGCGCGAGGCCGAGGAAACGCGCGGAGGCGACAGCAGTTTTCACGCGGCGCTGCATGAGTTCACCAGCGAAAAGGTCCGCGCAGCAAAGGCGGCAGCGATTCAGGAGCTCAAGGACAAACAGGCCGCTGAAACCGAAACCCGCGGCAAGAATGCCCATGTTGGTTTCAATCCTGACGGGACCGGCTCCTTCATGGTGCGCGAAAAGCCCGACAGGTTTGCGATGAAATGGGAAGATTCCTTCACCATGCCGGGCGAAAGCCGTCCCGCCAAACTGTCCTGACAGTTACATTCGGCCTCATGTGACCGGCGTGTCCTCGCGCCGACACAGCCTCAAGCGCTTCGACTGAAAGACCTGTCCTACAGATGATCGGGTGCGCTGCGCTGCGCACCGGCGATGTAGTCCCTCAGCGCGATCACGCGTGCCCTTCCTAGACTCAGGCATCGTTTCAAAGCCAAGGAGTCCACGCATGTCCCCCTCTTTTCAATCCCGCTCTTCGTTGATCAAAACTTCCCGCCTGTTGGCCGGTGCGGGTGTGTCCCTGCTGCTGGCCGCGGGGGCTGCCATGGCGCAGGTGCCGATCACCGCCACAGGGACCACGGGCATCGATAGCTCGGGCAACGCCCAGAAGGAACGTGAGGCCTGCATGACCGGCCGCACGCAACAGGATCAGGCCACCTGCCTGCGCGAAGCCAACAATGCAGCTGCCGAAAAACGCAGCGGCAAGCTGGACAACAGTGGCGCCCAGTTTCAGGCCAATGCCCGCCAGCGTTGCGAAGTGCTGACCGGTGAGGACCGCACCGCCTGTGAAGCGCGGGTCATGGGTTATGGCAACACCCAGGGCAGCGTGGCCGGGGGCGGCGTGATCCGCGAGGTCGAAACCGTGGTGGTTCCGCCCGGTGCCACCTCGGTGCGGATCGAACCCAAGACCAATGCGCCGGTGCTGGTGATGCCGGTTCCTGCCAAATAAACCCTCTGCCCAAAACCGCGCGGCCAGTTCCGCTGGCCGCGCGCCGGGTAGCTGTCTCTTCCTTGTGACGGCGACGGTGCCCGTGATTGACCATGAATGAAAGCAAGCTTGTGACGCCCACTGAAACGCCCAAACACTTTTCGATGATCCGGGGCTTTCATCTGGCGGACGTTTTCACGCTGTGTAATGCCGCCTGCGGGGTCGCGGGAGTGTTTCTGGCCATGTTGTACGCCGTCGAAGGCGGCAAAGCCTATTTTTACCTGGCCGCCGCCATGGCACCTGCGGCCTTTATCTTTGATGTGCTGGACGGGCGTATCGCGCGCTGGCGCAACCAGCATTCGGCATTGGGCCGGGAGCTGGACTCGCTGGCAGACATCCTGTCGTTTGGCATGGCGCCAGCGGCCCTGGCTTTTGCGGCGGGCCTGCGCGGCGGCTGGGACTGGGTGGCGCTGATTTATTTTGTCTGCTGCGGTGTGAGCCGGCTGGCGCGCTACAACGTCACCGCCGAAACCCTGTCGCAGGGTGCGGCCAAGGTGGCGTATTTTGAGGGTACCCCGATTCCGACCAGTGTGCTGCTCACCGCCGTGCTGGCCTTTGCCGCCTGGCAGGAGCGCCTGGGCGATCAGGTGTACGGCGGCCTGTGGCAGCTGGGGCCGTGGGGCCTGCATCCGCTGGCGCTGCTGTTTGTGCTGTCGGGCACGCTGATGCTCAGCAAGACCTTGCGTATTCCCAAGCTCTAGCCCTGAGGTGCCGGCTTGCCCGGCGATCAAGCATCAAATTGGCCTCCAGCCCTTTCTGGACGGGCGTACCCAGCTATCATTACCATAGCGTTCAAAAACTGGGCCGGTGCCTGATGTCGGTGGGCACCGACAGTTCAAGTTCCTTTGCACCTATGGCAGGCCAGCAGCAGGCCACGCAAAATAAGGCATGTTTGAGCCGAGGCCAGCGCCTCTTTTTTCCTTATTTTTTTACTTAAAGACCGCTTCATGAACCCGCCCGCCGCACGACCGAACAACCCGTCCCCGAGCCGGCCGTTGACGCTGTCTTTGCTGGCTTATGCCTCGGCGATTTCGGCCAGTGTCGGCGCCGTTGCGGCGCTGATCGGTGCGGGTGTTCCGCTCGACATCCTGGTGGCAGTGATCTGACCATGGCTTCACCCCGGCATCCTCCCGAGCACACCCCCGCCACCGGCGATGAACCCGACAGCAACCCGGCCGAGTTGCCGGTTGAACCTGATCTGGGGCCGGTGCCCCCTTTGCCGAACCCGGAAGACCCCGGTGTGGTCCGGCCAGTGATCTGAAGGAATTTCTCCATGCCTGAACCGCTTTCCGCCGCCCAGCAGGCGCTGGCTGATTACGACGAAGCCCGCGCCGACTACATGAAATTTCTGAGCATGTCGCCGCCCGACGACCACGCGGTGAATGCCGCGATGGAGGCCATGGACGCCGCGCACATTCGTTTCAAGCAGGCCATGGGCGACCACGATGCGCCCACCCATCTGCGCCCGCTCTGAGCGCTTGCATAACGCTTGCAATAAACGCTTGAAGCCAGCGCTGCCGGCTGGTAGGTGAACTCCCACAGCCGAAGATTCACTTGGCCTATGGCCCCGCATGCGGCCCGGCCCAACAATGAAGATACGGTCTGCCGGGGTGGCGACCGCGTGGTGGTCAACACCGTCATCCACAGCGTCAGGTCTTCAGGAGAGGTTCATGCAGGCTCAAGTGATCACATCGGACATCCGGCCCACCGTCGCGCTGGCTGACTACGATTTTCTGCGCGCGACCTACGACATGCTGCTGCGTGCACCGGTGCGCAACCAGGCGGCGATTGATGCGGCCTTTGATGCGCTGGATGCAGCACATGCGCGGCTGAAGGCGGCCCATCTGTGCCAGCACACAAGGCTGATGAATTGAGCCGGGCTGGCGTCATTGCGATGCGGGCCCGGATTTTTGGAACATGACTGGATAAACCGTGGCACTCATCACTTACCTCGTCGAAGACAACCAGACGATTCTCGACAATCTCATAGAAACGCTGGAAGAAATTGCCTCGGTGAAGGTGGTGGGTCATGCAGCCACTGAGGCTGAAGCCACGCAATGGCTGTCGGTGAACGATGGCCACTGGCAGCTGGCTGTGGTGGACCTGTTCCTGCAGGAAGGCAATGGCCTGGGGGTGCTGGCCAATTGCCGCAGGCGGGAGGCCCATCAAAAGGTGGTGGTGCTCTCCAATTACGCCACCGACGACATCCGCCAGCGCGCCGCCGAACTCGGCGCCGATGCGGTCTTCGACAAGTCCAATGAGCTTGAAGAGTTCTTTGACTACTGCATTGCCGAGACGCGCCGCAACGACGCTGTTTCCGAATCCACCGGGAGCGCGGCATTGCCCGTGACCGCGGCGGCGCAGCGCGAAGATAGTTGATCAAAAAGGTCTTTGGCCCCCGGCTGGCGTGACATGTCAGCTATCAAAACCGTAGCGTCCGGGTGAGTGGTGTGTCACTGCGCGCGTCGCTACGGCGCTTGGCGGCGGCAGGGGCATGTGGATAATGGCCGGCACGTAACCGGCCTGCGCCGGCACAGGCACCGCCATGACCCCGTTCCAGCGCCGTTTCGGTTTCTGTTTCTATCTCTGCCTTCGCCTTGGCACGCGCCTGCTGCCGCTGATCCTGGGTGCGCTTTGGGTAGTGACGCCCGGCGCCGCCCGGGCACAGGCTGGTGTGCTGGACATTGGCAATGCGGGCAGTTACGCCTTGTCGCGCGCCTTCATGGTGCTGGAAGATCCGGCCGCCACCCTGACACTGGCGCAGGTGCTGCAACCGGCGCAGCAGGCGCGGTTCCAGCCGGTGGCCCAAAGCGGCTCGGCCACCAACTTTGGCCTGACGCGGTCTGCCTTCTGGCTTCGCATTGAGCTGCGGGCGGAGCCGGACACGCCCGCGCAGTGGCTGCTGGAAGTCGCATACCCGGCGCTGGACCAGATTGACCTGTATTCCCCCGTCGCCGCGGGTGGATACAGCCACCAGCGCGGTGGCGACCTGCAAACCTTTGCCAGCCGGCCGGTGCCGCACCGCAACCATGTGCTGCCTGTCAACCTGCAGCCGGGCAGGGCGCAGACCCTGTACCTGCGTGTGCAGTCGCAGGGCACGCTGTCGGCGCCGGTGCGTCTGTGGCAGGCACCGGCGCTGTGGGCGCATGACCAGGCCGAATACGCGCTGCTGAGCCTTTACTTCGGCCTGCTGATCGGCCTGTTGCTTTACAACCTGCTGCTCTACGGCTCGGTGCGTGACCGCGCCTATCTGATTTACGTGGGGTTTGCGGCGGGTATGGGCGTGGTGCAGGCGGCGTTGACCGGCCTGGGCGCGCAATTCCTGTGGCCCGAGCAGCTCTGGTGGAACAGCGTGTCGCCACCCGTCGGCATGGCGGTGGCGGCCGCCTTCGGCTTGCTGTTTGCCCGCAACTTCCTGGCTGCGGCTGTGCGCATGCCGCGCATGAACCAGCTGATGCTGGCCCTGGTCGCGGGATGGCTGCTGGCCTTGCTGGCGGCGCTGTTGCTGCCTTATGTGGTGTCGTCCTGGATGGTGACGGTGCTGGCCGTGGTCAGTGTCAC
>CAMLDT010000100.1 GCA_946479075.1 uncultured Polaromonas sp. | reverse complement strand
GACCTCGACGCGATCCGCCAGTTTGCCGTGGCCTATTTGCGCCGCGAGCAGGACCTGGACCTGCAGGCCTTTGCGGTGAAGTTCAACAACTACTACCTGGAATCCAGCCTGTACAGCTCGGGGCGGGTCGAGGCCACCGTCGCCAGACTGAAAGCCGCCGGCAAAACCTACGAGCAGGACGGCGCGCTCTGGTTGAAGTCCACCGACTACGGCGACGACAAGGACCGCGTGATGCGCAAGAGCGACGGCGGCTACACCTACTTCGTGCCCGACGTCGCCTACCACCTGGCCAAATGGGAGCGCGGCTTCACCAAAGCCATCAACATCCAGGGCATGGACCACCACGGCACCATCGCGCGTGTGCGCGCCGGCCTGCAGGCCGCGAGCGAAGGCATTCCCGAAGGCTACCCCGACTATGTGCTGCACACCATGGTGCGTGTGGTCAGGGGCGGCGAAGAGGTCAAGATCAGCAAGCGCGCCGGCAGCTACGTCACCCTGCGCGATTTGATCGAGTGGACCAGCAAGGACGCGGTGCGTTTCTTCTTGCTCAGCCGCAAGCCCGACACCGAATACACCTTCGACGTGGACCTGGCGGTGGCGAAGAACAACGACAACCCGGTCTATTACGTGCAGTACGCGCATGCGCGCATCTGCTCGGTGCTCACGGCCTGGGGCGGCGATGAAGCCGGTCTCAAGGACGTGGACCTGTCCGCGCTCAACAGCCCGCCGGCGCAAGCGCTGATGCTGCTGATCGCCAAATATCCCGACATGCTGGCCAATGCGGCCGCCGGCTTCGCGCCGCACGACGTGGCGTTTTACCTGCGCGAACTGGCCGCCAGTTACCACAGCTACTACGACGCGGAACGCATCCTGGTGGACGACGAAGCGGTCAAGCTGGCACGTCTGGCGCTGGTCGCGGCGACCGCGCAGGTGTTGCACAATGGGCTGGCTGTGCTGGGCGTCGATGCCCCGCGCAAAATGTAAGGAATGACCATCACCATGGCGCGCAAGCTCTCCAATCCACCGGGCCGGCAAGGCAAGGCCCTGCAACGCGGCGGCACCCTGCTGGGCCTGATCATCGGTGCGCTGATCGGCCTGGCCGCAGCGCTGGCCGTGGCGGTTTACATCACCAAGGTGCCGGTGCCCTTCATGAACAAGGGCCAGGCGCGCAGCCCCGACCATGATGCCGCCGAAGCCAAGAAAAACCAGAACTGGAACCCGAACGCGCCGCTCTACGGCAAAAATCCGGCCAAGCCGGCCGCCGCGTCCGGTGCCGTGACCGATGTGACGCCGCAAACCCCGGCCAATGCGCAAAAACCGGTGCCCGACCCGACCACGGCCAAGCCCGGCAAACCCGGCGCCGACCCGATTGGCGACCTGGCCAAGGCCAAAATGGCAGCCCCCGCAGCCGCCCCGGCCACCGCCAGCTCGGGCAGCGACCCCTTCAACTACTTCGTGCAGGTCGGCGCTTTCCGCACCCCGGAAGATGCCGAACAGCAACGCGCCAAGATTTCGCTGATGGGCCTGGAAGCCAAGGTGACCGAACGCGAGCAGTCGGGCCGCACTGTGTTTCGCGTGCGCCTCGGGCCTTTCGACAAAAAGGAAGAAGCGGAAAAAGCCAAGGAACGGCTGGACGGCAGCGGCGTGGAAACCGCCCTGGTTCGCGTCCAGCGCTGAACTTTCCGGCCGCTGGCTGTCAAACCCTGCGTACTACCTGGAGAAATGATTGATGCAACGACGTGAATTTTCGATGTCCGCCGCCTCGGTGGCGGCCGCCGCCTCGCTGGGCGCGCTCACCACCACCGCGCAGGCGCAGGGCCAGGCACCGCGCGAAGGCACCGACTACCTGGTGCTCGACAAACGCGCACCGGTGGACGCCCCGGCCGGCAAGGTCGAGGTGGTGGAGTTCTTCTGGTACAGCTGCCCGCATTGCAACCGCTTTGAGCCGGCGCTCGAAGAATGGATCAAAAAAGCTCCGAAAGACGTGGCGGTGCGGCGCGTGCCGGTGTCTTTCCGCGCCGATTTCGAGCCGCAGCAGCGCCTGTATTACGTGCTGGAAGCCATGAACAAGGTCGATGAGCTGCACAAAAAGGTGTTTTACGCCATCCACGCCGAAAAGCAGATGCTCAACACGCCCGAGCTGGTGGCGGCCTGGGCGGAAAAACAGGGCATCAACCGGGCCAAATTCAGCGAGATGTACAACTCGTTTTCCATCGCCACCAAGGCGCGCAAGGCCACGCAGTTGCAGGACGCCTACAAGGTAGACGGCGTGCCGGCGCTGGGCGTGGCCGGGCGTTTTTACACCTCGGGCGAGTTGGCCAAAAACATGGACCGGGCGCTGCTGGTGACCGACTACCTGATCACGCAGGCCCGCAAGGGCTGACCGCGGCCGGCGCCGATGGGGCGCGCGGAATGGCCGGTTGTGGCCTTTTCCCAATGAAAAACCCGCCCTGATCCGGCGGGTTTTTCATGGGTAAAGACCGGGATTCGGCGGGATGGGTGGCTACAATGGGGCAACGCAACCAAAGCAGCAAGATTCGTGCCTTTTATGAACTACCCCGCCTGTGTACTGATGCTGGCCGCTGCCCTGGCGGCTTTCCCGGCGGCGGCTGAAAAGGCCGACCGCGACCAACCGATGAACGCCGAGGCCGACGCGCTGCGTTACGACGACCTCAAGCAGACCAGTGTTTTCACCGGCAACGTGGTGATCACCAAGGGCACCATCATCATCCGCGGCGCCCGCGTGGACGTGATGCAGGACGCCGAGGGTTACCAGACCGCCTTTGTGTACGCCGCGCCCGACAAGCTGGCCTTCTACCGCAAGAAGCGCGACGGGGTGGACGAATACATCGAGGGCGAAGGCGAACGCATCGAATACGACAGCCGGGCCGACACCGTCAAGTTCATCAAGCAGGCGGTGCTGCGCCGTTATGTGGGGGCCACGCTGGCGGACGAAACCACCGGCAACCTGATTGTTTATGACAACCCGACCGATGTGTTCACGGTGGACAGCGGCGGCCAGAACCGCACGGCCGCCAACCCGACCGGCCGTGTTCGCGCGCTGCTGGCGCCGCGCAACAAGCCCGGCAGCCCCGTCACCCCGCCGCCCGCCGGTCCGTCACCCACCCTGCGCCCCAGCACCACGCTGGGCGATGACAAAAAGTAACCTCGTCTCAATGAATGTGCCCCCGGAAACCGCTCCTGCCAGCCGGCTCATTGCCAGCGGCCTGCAAAAGTCCTACGGAAGCCGCAAGGTTGTCAGGGATGTCTCGCTAACCGTCCAGAAGGGTGAAGTGGTGGGGCTGCTCGGGCCCAACGGCGCGGGCAAAACCACCTCGTTTTACATGATCGTCGGGCTGGTGCGCGCCGACGCCGGCGAGATCACCATCGACGGCGAGTCCATCGAGCACATGCCCATCCACAAGCGGTCGCGCCTGGGCCTGAGCTACCTGCCGCAGGAAGCCTCCGTCTTCCGCAAGCTCACGGTCGAGCAGAACGTGCGCGCCGTGCTGGAGTTGCAGACCGATGACGCTGGCAAGCCCTTGACGGCAACCGTACTCAACGAGCGCCTCGACGCCCTGCTGCAGGACCTGCGCGTGGACCACCTGCGTGACTCGCCCGCACCGGCGCTGTCCGGCGGTGAGCGCCGGCGTGTCGAGATTGCCCGCGCGCTGGCCACGCAGCCACGCTTCATCCTGCTGGACGAACCGTTTGCCGGCATCGACCCGATTGCGGTGATCGAGATCCAGCGCATCATCGGTTTCCTCAAGTCGCGCGGTATCGGCGTGCTGATCACCGACCACAACGTGCGTGAAACCCTGGGCATCTGCGACCACGCCTTCATCATCAGCGACGGTCAGGTGCTGGCCACCGGCACGCCGTCCGAAATCGTCAACAACGCCGATGTGCGCCGGGTCTACCTCGGTGAGCACTTCAAGATGTAGCTATGTGGCCCCCACGTTCGCTCACTGCGTGTAGCTCTCTGCCCCCCGAGGGTGCGTATTTTTTCTTGGGGCGGCCCGGCGAAAAAATGGCTCCCCCCCATCGTCGCTCACTGCGTGTAGCTCCCTCCCCCCTGCAGGGGGCGGCGCCCGCGCCCCGGCAAAGCCGGTTGCGCGGCCCCCGCTGGCCAGCAGATTACGAGCACGCGCCGGCCGCCGCGCCGGGCCGCCCCAAGCAAGGCCAGCCCCCTCGGGGGGCAGGGAACCACACGCAGTGGGGAGCGTGGGGGCTTTAGCTTTATGAAGCAGGGTCTCTCCCTCCGCGTCTCGCAGCATCTGGCGCTCACGCCGCAGCTGCAGCAGTCGATCCGCCTGTTGCAGCTCTCGACGCTGGAGCTGAGCCAGGAGGTCGAGCAGATGCTCGACGAGAACCCGTTCCTGGAAGTCTCTGAAGAAGCCGCGCCGCGCGAGGACTTTGGCCTGGGACAGACCGATACGCCGGTCAGCCAGGAAACCCGTGAGTTCGAATCTGCTACGGAATCGATAGCTGGTGACGCAGATGGGGCGGGGTCTACAGCCACAAATGATGCCGAACCCAGCAGCGAAGCCAAGCTGGAGGAAAGCTGGGAAGGCGACGGCAGCGTGGACACCGCGCCCGACGACAACGAGTGGGGCGGTGACGCCACGCCGCGCAAGAACAACAACGACGACAGCGACGTCGATGCCACCGAGCTGGCGCGCAGCCAGGAGTCGCTGCAGGAGCACCTTCACCGGCAGGCGCTGTCGCTGCGCTTGAGCCCCGAAGGCAAGGCCGCCCTGCATTTCCTGATCGAATCGCTCAACGACGACGGTTACCTCGAAGACAGCCTGGCGTCACTCGCTGCGGGTCTGGCCGGCGACGACATCGAGGAACTGGAGGCGGTGGAGCATGAATTTGCCGTGGCGCTCAAGCTGCTGCACCACATGGAGCCGGCCGGCGTGGGCGCGCGCAACCTGGCCGAGTGCCTGAGCCTGCAACTGCTCGACTGCCGCAATTGCGACGAAACCCGCGCCGCCATCGCCATGTGCCAGCAGCCGATGGAGTTGCTGGCCAAGCGCGATGTCAAACGGCTGGCGCAGCTTTGCGGTTTTCCAGATGCGGTGATCAAGGGCGCGATTGCACTGATTGGCCGGCTGGACCCGAAACCGGGCCGGCGCTTTGTCAATGTGGAGCGCAACCTGGTGGTGCCCGATGTGCTGGTGGTCAAGTCCGGCCGCGGCTTCAAGGTCTCGCTCAACAGCGACGTGATGCCGCGTTTGCGCGTGCACGACATCTACGCCAACGCGCTCAAGCAGAACAAGGGCCAGGGCGGCGCGGCGCTGCAGCAGCGGCTGCAGGAGGCGCGCTGGTTCATCAAGAACATCCAGCAGCGCTTCGACACCATCCTGCGCGTGAGCAGCGCGATTGTCGAGCGCCAGAAAAACTTCTTCACCCATGGCGAACTCGCCATGCGCCCGCTGGTGCTGCGTGAAATCGCTGACGAACTGGGCCTGCATGAATCGACCATCTCGCGCGTGACCACGGCCAAATACATGAGCACGCCTTTCGGCACCTTCGAGCTGAAGTACTTCTTCGGCTCGGCGCTGGGCACCGAGACCGGCGGCAATGCGTCCAGCACCGCAGTGCGCGCGCTGATCAAGCAGTTTGTCGCGTCCGAAAGCCTGAAGAAACCGCTGAGCGACAACCAGATTTCCGAAATGCTCAAGGAACAAGGCATCGAGTGCGCGCGCCGCACCGTCGCCAAATACCGCGAGGCGTTGCGCATTGCACCCGCCAACTTACGGAAGTCGCTTTAACACCCACACGTCCATATCCGTTCGCGTTGAGCCTGGCCTGTCCTGAGCTTGTCGAAGGGTCGAAACGCCTGCGGCTCTGGCGGTGGCTATAGCCTTCGACAGGCTCAGGCCGAACGGAATGTCTTGATCATGCGAGCAGAAAATTCATCATGAACCAGCTTCAATTATTTTTACCTTGCGCCGCCGGCGTCGAAGAGCTGCTGGCCGCCGAGGTCAAACACATCACCGGCAACAGCGGCAAAGCCTGGCGCGCCGGTGTGCAGGTGTCCGGCTCCTGGCGCGATGCGCTACAGCTGAACCTGCACAGCCGTCTGGCCCAGCGTGTGCTGATCGAGCTGCAGCACAACAGCTACCGCAGCGAGCAGGACCTGTACAACGCCGCCGCCGCCGTGGCTTGGGAAATCTGGTTCACGCCCAAGCAAACCTTCAAGGTCGAAATCACCGCGCAGCACAGCCCGCTGACCAGCCTGAATTTCGCTGCGCTGAAAATCAAGGACGCGGTGGCCGACCGTTTCCGCCACAAGTTCCAGGATGTGCGGCCCAGCGTCGATACGCGCTGGCCCGACGTGCGCATTTATGTGCACCTGACCACCGATACCGTCACCATTTACATCGACACCTCGGGCGAGCCGCTGTTCAAGCGCGGCTGGCGCGAGGACAAGGGCGACGCGCCGCTGAAGGAAACCCTGGCCGCCGCCATGCTGGCCGCCAGCGGCTGGAGCGGCGAAAACGGCCTGTGCAAACAGGGTGTGGCGCTGTACGACCCCTGCTGCGGCTCCGGCACCATCGTGATCGAAGCCGCGCAGGTGTCGCGCAACATCGCGGCCGGCATGGGCCGGCGGTTTGCGTTTGAAAAATTCGTGCCTTTCCAGTCGCATGTCTGGGAAGGCCTGCTGGACCAGGCCGAAGCCGCGATCACCGCGCCCACCGCGCCGGTGTTTGGCAGCGACGTGTCTTTCCGCATGGTCGACTTTGCGCAGCGCAATGCCGAGCGTGCGGGCGTGGCCGATGTGGTGCAACTGCGCGGCGGCGACGCGCTGCAACGCATGCCGCCTGCGCCCGCGGGCGTGATGATGGTGAATCCACCTTATGGCGAACGTATCGACGTGGCCGGTGTCGCCGGCATCCCTTCGGTGCAGGGCCGGGATCAGCGCCGTTCTGCGCAGTTCCAGGGCGCGGCCATCGACGAGTTCGGCCAGCCGCTGGCGCGCGAGGGCGGCGACGGGCGCGATGAAGAAGGCGACATGCCGCGGCGTGACCGCGGCGCCAACCCCAGCCGTGAGCAGGCCGTGAGCGACAGCGGTGAGCAGGTCGCGGACTTCTTCCCGCATCTGGCTAGCCACTGGAAAAAGAACTACGCCGGCTGGACCGCGCATGTGCTGACGCCCGACATGAAGCTACCGCAAAAAATGCGCCTGAAGGAATCGCGCCGCGTGCCGATGTGGAACGGCCCGATCGAATGCCGTCTGTTCCGCTTCGACATGGTGGCCGGCTCGGCGCGCGAGAAAAAACCCGCAGCTGCACCCTGACCGACAGGCTTGCCCCCTTCTTTCCGTTCGGGCTGAGCTTGGCCTGTCCTGAGCTTGCCGAAGGGTCGAAGCCCTGGCTACACACCATCTCACACACAGACATCGTTTCGACAGGCTCAACGCGAACGGATCATGCAAAGTAGTCCCCAAATCGTGGTGCTGGACACCAACATCGTGCTGGACCTGTTTGTCTTCAACGATGCCGCCGCAGCGCCGCTTAAACAGGCGCTGCAGGATCGCACCATCGACTGGATCAGCACGCAGTCCATGCGCAACGAACTCGAACGCGTGCTGGCCTACCCGCAGATCATTCCGCGCCTGACGTTTTATCAACTTCAGGCGGCTGACGTGCTGGCCGCTTTCGACCAACACGCGCGCCTGGTGCCGGCCGCTGCCAAAGCGCCGGTGACCTGCAGCGATGCCGACGACCAGATCTTCATCGACCTGGCCGTCGCACACAGCGCCTGGCTGCTGAGCAAGGACCAGGCCGTGCTTTCCATGCAAAAAAGGCTGCTGGCCCTTGGTGTGCGGGCGCAAGCAGCTATCAAAACAGTAGCGGCCTGAGGTTTACTCCGCAGGTGGCGCCAGCTCACCGGTGCTCGAAACCTTGTCGTCCGGCTTGCTGACGGCAAAGCTGTGCGCGCTGGCCAGCGGCCAGTAAAGCTTGAACACCTGGTGCTGGCTCTCCAGGTCGGTCAGCAGCGAACCCTGCTTGACCCGCATCACCAGATTGGACAGCAGCCGCACCTCGGTGTCGTTGATGCGGCGCACGATGTGGTGGGCCGTCACGTCGTCGGTGTGGTGCAGCCCCGCAGCTTCCAGCAGTTCCTTGAGCGCCTTCAGCGTGCTCTGGTGGTAGCGCCAGACGCGCTCGGCCTTGTCGGGCACCACCAGCGCCTGCTGGCGCACCGCGTCTTGCGTGGTGACACCGGTCGGGCAGTTGCCGGTGTGGCAGGTCTGCGCCTGGATGCAGCCCAGTGCAAACATGAAGGCGCGGCCCGAGTTGCACCAGTCGGCGCCCAGCGCCATCATGCGCGTGATGTCGAAGGCGCTGATCACCTTGCCGGCGCAGCCCACGCTGATCTTGTCGCGCAGGCCCACGCCCAGCAGCGTGTTGTGCACCAGCAGCAGGCCTTCCTGCACCGGCGCGCCGACGTGGTCGGTAAATTCCAGCGGCGCCGCACCGGTGCCGCCCTCGGCGCCATCCACCACGATGAAGTCGGGCGTGATGCCGGTCTCCAGCATGGCCTTGACCATGGCAAACCACTCCCAGGGGTGGCCGATGCAGAACTTGAAGCCGGTCGGCTTGCCGCCCGACAGCTCGCGCAGCCTCGCAATGAAGTGCATCATCTCGACCGGCGTGGAAAACGCACTGTGTGCAGACGGCGACACGCAGTCCTTGCCGATGGGCACGCCCCGCGCCGCGGCAATCTCGGCCGTGACCTTGGCGCCCGGCAGGATGCCGCCGTGGCCGGGCTTGGCGCCCTGGCTCAGCTTGAGCTCGATCAGCTTGACCTGCGGATCGGTGGCGCCCGCAACAAAGCGCTCGGGGCTGAAGCTGCCATCGTCGTTGCGGCAACCGAAGTAGCCCGAGCCGATCTCCCAGATCAGGTCGCCGCCGTGCACGCGGTGGTGCTGCGAGATCGAGCCTTCGCCGGTGTCGTGCGCAAAGCCGCCTTTTTTCGCGCCGCTGTTGAGCGCGAGGATGGCGTTGGCCGACAGCGCGCCGAAACTCATGGCCGAGATGTTGAAGATGCTGGCGCTGTAGGGCTGGGCGCAGTCGGGGCCGATGGTGATGCGGAAGTCGTGCGAGGTGATGTGGGTCGGTTGCACCGAATGGTTGATCCACTCATAGCCGTGTTGACTCACATCGAGCTGCGTGCCGAAAGGCCGATTGTCCATCTCGCCCTTGGCGCGCTGGTACACCAGCGAACGCTGCGCGCGCGAAAACGGCACGGCTTCCGAATCGCTTTCAATGAAGTACTGGCGCATCTCCGGGCGGATGAATTCCAGCAAAAAGCGCAGATGGCCGATCACCGGGTAGTTGCGCAGGATGGAGCTGTGCGTCTGGCGCACATCGTGGACGCCCAGGCCCAGCAACACCGCGCACACCCCCAGAGCCATCCAGCCGCTGCCGCCGGACAGCAAGCTCAGTCCGGCAAGCAGAACGCCCAACAGGCACAGGCCCATGACGGCGTAACGGATTGGAAACAGGAGATTGAGTTTGTGCAGCATGAAGGACTTTCGGCGGGAACCGCGTGGCAGATACACTTTGATCATAAGAGCGTCGCGTGACGTTTAGCCTCCTGCCCCATGAAGCCCACAAGACCCACTGATCCGTCCCTGCTCCCCGTCTCTTCCGCGCCCGCGGATGGCTGGATGGAGATGGAAGACTTCGACGCGCTCGACGACATCCTTGACGACCTGCGCACGCGTTACGACGAGACGCCGCAGTGGGAATTCTGCGAGGGCTTCATGGCCGCCGTGATCTGCTCGCGCCGGCCCATCGCCGCCGCCGAGTACCTGTCGGTGCTGCTGGCGATTCCCGCCGAGGGCGAAATACCTGACGAGGAAAGCGGTTCCTTCGCCAGCCCGGAACAGCGTGAACAATTCCTCGCCTTGTGGGACCGGCGCTGGAACGAGGTCGCCACGGCCCTCGACGCGCGTGTGGACACGCTGGAAGACGATGCGTGTTACCACCCCGAGGTGATGGACGTGCGCGGCGCGGTCGCCGACATGCCGCCCGAAGAGCAGGCCGGCTTCAAGGGCGAGGACCTGCCGGCCTTTGCCCAGGTCTGGGCGCTGGGTTTCATGTTCGCGGTCGAAAGCTGGCCCGAGGAATGGGCCGCGCCGCGCGACAAGGACGCCGCCCAATGGCTGGACGACGCGCTGCAGGCCGTGGTCGCCATGACCGAAGACGACACCGGCAAGCCGGAAGTGTCACCACTCAGTGAAGACGGCGCCTCCAGCACCAGCATCGCGCGTCTCAACGCCTTCGGCGACGCGATCTGGGCGGTCTATGACCTGCGCGAGTTGTGGAAAACCATGGGCCCCAAGGTCGAGACGATTCGCAAGGAAGCCGAGCCGGGCCGCAATGACTTATGCCCGTGTGGCAGCGGGAAGAAGTACAAGAAGTGTCATGGGGCGGGGTGAGGCCTGGCGTCGAAGTTGACCCGCGACCGGGAGGCAAGTGCACAAAAGCGCATAGATGCACCTATGCGTCCGTGCCGAACGACTGGTTAGGCATCAGGCTGCGTCAACATCCAGGTGCACATGAAGTCAGGATCCACCACTTCTTCATTGGTGTCCTTCAACGAGTAGGTGCCTCGCGGCGCCGGTTCAAAGACCTCGGTCATTGGAGGAAGGGTCTTGAACTCTCCCGCCCGAGTGCCCAGGAGGGATAGAACGATGCCTGATTGTTCATTCGCCGACACCACCGTTCCATGGAACTGCTCTCGACGCTTGAACTCACCGCGCTTGTCCTGAATGGTGACGCCCACCAGCACGTACTTGCCTACAAGCTGGCGGGCCAACGCCTGGTCGAAAGGCGGGCGACCGTCGTCGAAGTGTGCGGGGTGCTGCATTCCTAATGCCTAACGTTGGAGGCCAACGGCACGCAGCAACTGCCGCGCAGCGGCATTTTGCTGCTGCGTGTCCGCGTGGGCCGAAGTGTTATGTCTCATTGAGCCGTAGCGTGAGACAAAAGGACAGCAGCAACAGTTGGCGAGACCCGCTTCTCCGCAAGCAAGCGCTCCACAAGCGCCTTCTGCACCACGTAGTTGGAGTCCATGGACTGTTTGTAAAAGGGGGAGCCATTCGGCTTCAGGAGAATCCAGACTGTCCCATGCCCCGTTAGAGCCGGAACACCGAGGACCTCTGCGTCGCCCAGCTTCTCAAGCCGAGGATCGGAAATCGTCTTTCCGCGCCACTCGAACTCGAAGTGCTGCAGCACGGAGTAATCAGACTTCGAACCAAGTTCGTCAAACTCGTCAGCATTGGTCCGCCAGCACCCGGACAGGACGAACGAGTGCAATACGATGGTGGCGATCAAGAACAGGCGTCGAGTCATGAGACATAACGTTGGCGTTGACCGGCGCGCGGCGGCACAGCGCCGCATGGCGTAGGCTCGTCCACACGCCTTGCGGCGCTGTGCCGGTGCGTGTCCGCGTCGAACAACCTGTTAGACCTCACACGCCCTCCTTGGGCCAAGTAGAAGAGAGAGGCTTCGCATCTGGGTAAGTCCGAGCGAAGCGCTCGGCCTGGTCCTTAGACACGCCTATGAGAATGGTCGCAGAACTATCCCAGCAGACAACTTCAAAGCAGGCTCCTGGCAACTGCGGAGACACCTCCGGCGGCCTCCAGAAGTGCGGGTTCCCGTCAGCGACAGGCGCGCATTCCACTTCGACTCGGACACCACGCGGAAACGCGCTGAACACCGCCCAGATGAACTGGACGGGTTTCTCAAGTACGGCGGCGAGTTCTTCGCCACTCATCCAAATGTCGCCCTCATTGACCATTGGCACCGACACATTCGTTTCGACGTCACTCACGTACCACTCGTGGGCAGTGGATCCACTCCCATCGCCGCAAAGGTCGCTGCGATATCCGTGTACCAAGGGACCTGATTGGTGTGCTCGAGGACGACGTTCATGTGCGGTGTGACCTGTGAGGTCTAACGTTCGCGCTCAGCGGGCGGCGCAGCCGTCCGCTGCAGCAAAAGGTTGAACATCACGCATCCTCCATAAGAACCTGTCCAAACTCACCGGTGAGCCCCTCGACGAACATGCCGAGGAACTCGAAATATTGGCCGGCTCGATGAACGTCGATACCGCCCTGAACTATTACGCAATGAAACTCGAATGACCGCTCATCGGGTGGCCCTGAAAACAGAAAGCTCTCTCGCTCTTCGTCCAGCGTGAAGCCTTGGCCGAGCCTACGCAAAAAGTCCTCGACCAAAGTCTCCGACTGCGCAGCGAAACGGAATTGCTGGCGAAGTCCCATGTGATGTTCAACGTGCCAGCTGAGCGGGCGGCGAAGCCGTCCGCTCCAGCGTAGGGTTGAAAAGCAGAGTTTCATTCATACGAGACCGTCACTCCGTTTGCGAGCTTCTCTTGCTTGAAGATCTTCGCGCCATGATGGCCTGTAACCACAAGCTCGGACTCCGACGCCCACCGAAGTCCTAACGCCAGCGAGCCATCGGCAATGAAAGTGTTCCCCGCTTCACTGGGAAGTGCCTCGCCTTTCGCCAGAACCGAGAGCTGCGTATTGAAGCCAGTAGTCGCGCCGCAATTGCGATTGAAGACCACTGCGGTGTGACCTCCGTGTGGGGATTCGGTGGCTGACGCAACATCGTTACCGCAGCCAGCGTCGCAGCCGTTGAGCGCAATCAGAATTCCGATACCGATGACAACTGTGACTAGCCGCATTGCTGCTGTTCAACGTCG